>JAQUQM010000058.1 GCA_028716085.1 Dehalococcoidia bacterium
CTATCCACGGCATAAGATCACGCAGATCAGGTGCCAGCGTCTATGTTGAGATTTTCCTGGAATTTGACGGGCAACGTAAAATGTCTGATGTACAGGGCGTCATAGACGCTATCAAGAGCAACCTGGAACAGAAAATAAATGGAAGTCAGATAGTTATATCGCCTACTACTTCACCCGTAGCTTGAAGGGAAAAATAGATGACAGTAGCATTGGTAAATATCCTGATCGGGCTGATAAAAATAGCCTGCGTTGTGGTTGTTTTTGCTTACCTGGTTTCACGCACGGCGTTTTTCAGGGAGGCTCTGAGAAAGAAGTTAAATTTTAGGAACCAGGTTCTTCTGATTTTTCTTTTTGGCGCCTTATCGATTTTCGGAACATACGGAGGTGTCGAACTCCCCTCCGGGGCTATTGCCAATACAAGGGATCTGGGGCCGCTGGTTGGTGGCATGTTTTGCGGTCCGGTAGTCGGTCTTGGTGCAGGACTGATCGGGGGTATCCACCGTTATTTTCTGGGTGGTTTTGTTTGTGTTCCTTGCGCTGTTGCTACCGTACTTGCCGGCTTGATCGGCGGGGTGATTTATCTTGTCAGGAAACGTGACTATGTTCCTATATGGCTGGCAGCAGTGGTTCCTGTGTTTGTGGAATCACTGCATATGGGCATAACCCTCCTTTTAGCCCAGCCTTTTACACAGGCTCTGGCAGTTGTGCAGGAAGTAATGTTTCCCATGATTGTTGCGAACGCTATGGGATCGGTAGTTTTTGCCTATATTGTGCAGAACCTTGTGATAGAGCAACGCACTGCGGCAGAAAAAGAGAAATACCGTCACGAACTGGAGCGGACGGAGTATGAAATGGAAACCGCCAGGAATATACAGCAGGGCTTGCTGCCTGATTCGCCTCCGGCAATTGACGGATTCGATATTGCAGCATGCAGCCTGCCCGCCCGGCAGGTAGGCGGAGACTTTTTTGACTTTATCGAATTGGATAACGGTGGATATGGAATTGTAATTGCGGATGTATCGGGGAAAGGCGTGCCGGCGGCACTTTTCATGGCGCTGTCGCGCGCTCTGGTAAGAGCAAATGTACTGGAAGTAAGCAACGGCGTAGAGGCCATTGAAAAAGCAAATCATGTTATTGAACAGGAATCCAAATCCGGCATGTTTGTGACGTTGCTCTATGGAGTACTTGAAAAAGGAACGAGCGGATTTAAATATGTAAATGCAGGACACAATCCCCCTTTAATTTACAGACATGCTACAGGCAGTCACGGCCTGGCCAAGCTCGCAGGGATTGCTCTTGGTGTTCTTGAAGATATTAAGCTGAAAAACGAGGAAATTGCCCTTGCTCCGGGAGATTTATTGCTGCTGTATACGGATGGAATTACCGAGGCTGTTAATTCAGCGGGTGAGCAATATGGCATGGATCGACTCTCTGATGTAATATCGAAGAACGCTGCACTGTCAGCGCAGGCTGTAGTGGAAAAGATAAGGGAAGAGGTGTTTAGTTTTTCTCTCGGTCAGCCGCAACATGATGATTTTACATGCGTAGTTGTCAAGGCTATGCAGTGATCACTAAAAACCATGAATAATATGCTGAAGATTGACAATGCAGAGCTGGAAGACATCCCCAGGCTGGTTGGATTTGTCACAGGCTGGATGGAACAACAAGGGCTAAATAAATACATTTTTCAAGTGGAAACGGCTGTTGATGAAGCCTGCACCAATGTAATTAAACATGGTTACCGGAATAAGGGCGGCTATATAGAAATCTCCTGTGATTTACATAAGGACGACCTGGTTATAACCATAAGAGACAGGGGGAAGAAGTTCGATCCTTCCCAGATTCCTCCGCCCGATATAGATACGGACCTGGAAGAACGGAAAATTGGTGGCCTGGGTGTATACATGATGCGAAAAATGATGGACGAAGTGCAGTACACGTTTAATGTTGAAACAGGGAATACACTTACGATGAGTAAGAAAATTCTTTAGCTGATGATTATATCGTCCAGAGATCGCTTGGGCACATGATGCACTCCGTTATCGTCACGCCAGTAGTTTGTATTACCGTCTTTACCCAGAGGTTCCAGCACAACCGTCTCTTTGGGTTTGCCCAGTGCGATCACCAGAAGGATTTCATAACGGGGCGCAATCTTTAATGCTTCACTGAGCTCTTTTCGACGTACCGTAGCTATCATACATCCGCCAAACCCTTTCTCAGTAGCACCAAGCAATATGCTCTGGGCTACTATTCCGTGGTCACAGCTGAAAGCTCTGGTTATTTCAGTGTCGCCAAGCACTATAATATATGCGGAAGGGCGTTCGCCTTCAGGTGGCCCTGGCCAGGTTTTCAAAAGCATGGCCCATCCGAGAGTAGGAAATATTAAAGCATTCTTTGCAGGATCGTTGGAAAGGATATATTTGAGATGCTGAAAATTTTTACTGGAGGCGGAAAGCCTGGCAAGGTCGACCAGTTCCCTGAGGGTTTCAAGTTTAATTTCTACATCCTGATAGAAACGCCTGTAGCTCCTGTTCTTTAAGATAAGGTTTTTCATTTCCATGTTCCCTGTCTCCTGTAGTCACCTGCCGATCAGGCATGTTTGAGAGCCACACTTTCGAGGACATTGGCCACATCTTCGCACATATCGGTAGCTCCTTCCATA
Source organism: Dehalococcoidia bacterium (assembly GCA_028716085.1). Classification (GTDB taxonomy): domain Bacteria; phylum Chloroflexota; class Dehalococcoidia; order GIF9; family UBA5629; genus JAQUQM01. The sequence goes on from JAQUQM010000058.1 coordinate 2,663, forward strand.
TGTTCATAAATCTCCCGCCATTTGATTAAATCGGCGGTTTCTGTATTTTCTTCGAACAGTTCACCGAGCGCCGAACGATAGATTGTATCTCCCAGATTCTCCAGACGGTTTATCTCTACACAACTGCTGAGTATCTTTTCAAGGTTGGCGTTGTGTTTTCTCAGGCTTGGCATGACATGTTGAACTTCGGCTGTTGTTTGTACAAGGATATCGGCCAGTTCCCTGGCTCTCTGACCCGGAGCTTTGACCTTATACAGCACCATAGCGTCGGCCGCAGCCTGGATCAGGTCAGTGACGTCGTCCAGTGCGTGCGCGAGCTGAGTGATGTCTTCCCTGTCGAATGGTGTAATAAAAGACCGGTTCAACTGAAACATAATTTCGTGTGTTATGGTGTCTCCCTGGTGCTCGATTTTCATCAGTTCATCAACCTTCTGATCGACGTTTTCCCAGTTGCAGACCAACTCCTTCAAGCACTCAGCCGCTCTGACCATATTTTGAGCACTGACCTCGAAGAGATCGAAAAATCTGTCATCACGGGGCATTAAATTGAATTTGAACATATTATCACCTGTTGTTCATTCAAAACGCAGGCATGTCTTCAATGCCGCGGATTGGAAATCGAGGGATAAAATCGTGTTACTAGTTTGGAAGCTCTGAGAATCGGCAAAATAGATCATAAATTGAATTTTAGCTAGCCGGTTAGGCAGTTTTACACACCGAATTATAACATAGTATACGGAATCGATGCTCTACGGATTTTAGCAGGATCAGACGGATAAATGTTCATTTACCTCAATTGACTTGATATCTGACTGGGTTTATCCTATGAGTATCCGGTTCAACGCCTGTATATTGGTAGACAATTCGGCTGATGTAAGAAAAAATGCTTTATTTAAATTTGATGGATAATTAGGATCAATGAAGCCTTATCAGAATCATTATGATCTACTGGATAAAAGAGTGGAAGGCCTTCTTTCCCGCATGACTCTGGACGAAAAGATTGCGCAGCTTGGTGGCGTATGGGGCATGGAGTTGCTGGATAACAGGAGATTTTCACCTGAAAAAGCACGTACGCTGATCAAGGATGGAATAGGACAGGTGAACAGAGTGGGGGTGGGTACTACACTCGAACCACAGGAAATTGCAGAATATGCTAACTCAACTCAAAAATATCTTCTTGAAAATACCAGGCTGGCAATACCGGCTTTGATACATGAAGAATGCTTAAATGGTTTTGCGGCAAAGGGCGCCACGGTATTTCCTCAGGCGATCGGCATGGCAAGCAGCTGGGATATTGGCCTGATCCAGAGGATTGGGGAAGTGATTCGCAAGCAGATGAAAGCTGTGGGACTGCACCAGGGGCTTGCTCCTGTTCTGGACATTGCGCGTGAACCGCGCTGGGGACGCATTGAGGAAACATACGGGGAAGATCCCTACCTGGTGGCAAGACTGGGGATTGCTTACGTGCAAGGTCTTCAGGGACAACACATAAAAGACGGCATTATAGCAACACTTAAGCATTTTGCGGGTTACGGTAAACCGGAAGGCGGTCTGAACCATGCCCCGGCCGATATTACCACCAGGATGCTTAAAGAAGTCTATCTTTATCCGTTTATTAAAGCAATCAAAGAAGCTGGTGCGTTTTCCATCATGAACGGTTATCATGAGGTCGATGGCGTCCCCTGCGCTGCTTCAAAGGAATTGCTCACACAGATTTTGCGCAAAGAATGGGGGTTCGAGGGTACGGTGGTTTCAGATTACTATGCTGTATCACTGCTAAAAACCTTCCATTGCATTGCCACTGACTTTACTGAGGCAGCTAAGCTTGCTATGACGGCAGGTATAGATATCGAATTACCCAAGCATGAATGTTATTCCAACGAATTCAAAAAAGAGATTGAAAAAGGCGAATTTAAAATAAGTATTGTTAACCGTGCGGTAAGACGCGTATTAAAGACGAAATTCCTGGCTGGTCTTTTTGAAAGGCCGTACGTCAAAGTCCCAATCGGGGAAAAAATATTTGATCTTCCCGAACAAAGGATACTTGCGCGTGAGGCTGCTTGCAAATCGATTGTACTGTTAAAAAACAGGGATAATCTATTGCCTCTCGATAAGAATCTTAAAACGATAGCGGTAATCGGTCCCAACGCCGATGATCCCAGAAACCAGATGGGAGATTACACTTATGCGGCTCATGTAAGCATGATAGGAATGACGGCACATTCGCTCAATTGCCGGTTTAGCGAGCAGGACCTGTTGCCGGATCAATTGACAGTGCCTGTTGTCAGCATTCTACAGGGAGTCCGTGCCACGGTGTCACCCGGGTGTTCGGTCCTTTATGCTAAAGGTTGCGAACTCGGGAAAGATTCTGGGAAGGATTTTAAAGAAGCTTTGAAGGTTGCCATGGCGGCAGATGTGGTTATATTGGTTGTGGGCGGGAAATCAGGATTGACGACAGAATGTACCTGCGGCGAGATGAGGGACAGGGTTGACCTTAACCTGCCGGATGCTCAGGATGCTCTTATTAGAGCTGTGTACAATACGGGTAAACCTGTCATACTTGTGATTGTAGATGGGAGGCCGGTCACGCTTGGCTGGATAGCTAATGAAATACCTGCCATTATCGAAGCGTGGCTGCCTGGAGAGGAAGGAGGCAATGCGGTGGCCGACATTATTTTTGGCGATTGTAACCCTTCCGCAAAACTGCCTGTTTCTTTCCCTTATTCAGTGGGGCAGCTGCCTGTTTATTACGGCGTTAAACCTTCGGGTGGAAAATCTCAGTTTTGGGGTGACTATGTGGATTCCTGCACCGGCCCCCTTTATGAGTTCGGCTATGGTTTAAGCTATACAACATTCGACTATAAGGACCTTGCTATTAAGCCACAGAAAATAGATAAGCGCGGAAAAGTGATGATAGAGGCTGGGATAACTAATACAGGCAAGGTTGAAGGTGAGGAAATAGCGCAGCTCTATATAAATGATGTTGTTGCCAGCATAACACGGCCGGTAAAGCAGCTTAAGGGATTTCAACGTGTGTCTTTGAAACCGGGGCAAACTGAAAGAGTACAATTCGAACTGCCGGTTGAAGAGCTTGGATACTACGATAAAAATATGCGTTATATTGTAGAGCCGGGCGTATTCAAGGTGATGGTGGGCCGCTCCTCGCAGGATATAGCTCTCGAAGGGCAGTTTGAAGTGGAAGCTTGATCTGAATTGTCGCCCGGCTTAATCCTCAGTCTTCAGAAGTTGCGTATATATGCGGGCATAGGAGGAATTAAAATAAATTACCGCCGGACAGCAACTTGATCAGGAAATAGGCTATTGCTGCAATAATGGCGGCTCCCGGAATAGTCAGTACCCATGCCCATACGATACGCAGGGTAATCCCCCAGTGTACGGCAGTCCAGCGGTTGGCAGTGCCCACACCGGAAATAGCGCCGGTGATGACATGCGTGGTGCTGACCGGAACACCCAGGTGTGTGGCCAGGAAAATTGATATGGCGCTGGCGGTCTCCGCGCAGAATCCATCTATCGGTCTTAATCGGGTGATTCTCTGCCCCATGGTTTTCACAATACGCCAGCCTCCGCTTAAGGTTCCCAGGGCAATTGCGGTGTATGAGAGTAGTACTACCCAGAGAGGTACTGCGAATTCATGAAGTATGCCCCCGGCAAGAAGCAGGCTGGTTATAATGCCCATGGTTTTCTGAGCGTCGTTACCGCCGTGACCCAAGCTGTAAAAGGCAGCGGAAAAGAGCTGCAGAATTCGCGACCACTTATTTACCACACCCGGTCTCTGATTGCGCAATATCCACGAAGTGATGATCTTCAGTACCCAACCCAAAACCAGGCCGATGGCGGGCGCCAGGGCAATGAAAATCAGTGTTTTATACCACCCTCCTGGGATAATTACCCCAAAGCCGCTTTTAACTATGGCAGCTCCTGCATATCCGCCGATCAGAGCGTGGGAAGAACTGCTGGGTAACCCAAGGTACCACGTGATCAGGTTCCAGCAAATGGCACCAATGAGACTTGCCAGTATAACCGTCTCGTTCACAGTCGATACATCTATCATTCCTTTGCCGATAGTCTCTGCTACCGCGGTACCGAAGATTATAAAAGCTATAAAGTTGAAGAATGCAGCCCAGATGACAGCCAGTTTGGGTGGTAGGACCCTGGTGGAAACAATTGTGGAGATGGAATTGGCGGCATCATGCATGCCGTTGGTATAGTCAAAAACCAGGGCTATGGCGATGATACCGGCGATAAATAATAAGTTTAAGTCCAAGATAGGTCCTTTTTAGTCCAGGTCGATAGGATTCTTGCATTCACGGCAGCGCTTTGCTCCCCTGAAAGTCGGATAGCTACAATGCGGGCATACGTAGCGCTTATCCTCTTCTTCCATCCATTTTTCAGTGCCGATCTCACGCCACCTGGGCACGGCCCGCAGTATGACTTTCTTGCCCACAGGAATGGAGAAATCATCTATAAATTTGCAGGGAAAGTCGGTGCATTGAAAGCAACCTTCGATCTTTTTATCGGAGCAACAAGATTTTATGGGGCATACCTTGCAGTATCCGAAAACCCGTTCTGAGAGGCAGCCGTCACAAACAAGTTCTTCTGCTGTAGTGTTGTATACCGGGGCAAGGCGTTCCTTGAACTTATCGTTGTTGTCCCTGGTGGCGATGTAGATACCGCAAACTCCGCAGTAGAGTCCGCAGGGCGCTGCAAGCTCTTTCTTAACTGACATTGGGCTCCTCCCCTGGCAAAAGTCATAGCGATTATATGCTCAGACGTTGCTGATTGTAAAGCTGTTACGGGGTGATTGAACATCCCGAAATTAGTTGTTCTGCAGTATGCTCTGATGTAGAATTGCATATCAGTCAGAAATTAATTCCTTAAACAGGAGGATGAAACGATGAAATCAACATGGGGTTGCCTACTGGCGGCAGTTGGTGCGGTTGTCGTTGTTGCCGTAATTATAGTGATGGCACTGGCCGGCATTTACAACTCGCTGGTCACCAAGTCACAGGCCATTGACGCTCAGTGGTCACAGGTGGAAACACAGTACCAGAGGCGATACGACCTGATACCCAACTTGGTTAATTCTGTGAAAGGTATGATGACCCAGGAACAGACGGTGTTCCAGTCGATTGCCGATGCCAGGACTAAATATGGCGCCGCACAAACGGTGAACGATAAGGCAGTGGCAGCGGGAGAAGTTGAAACGGCACTGGGAAGACTGATCGCCGTCATGGAGAATTATCCCGAGCTCAAATCAAGCCAGAATGTGACCAATCTAATGGACGAACTGGCGGGAACGGAAAACCGTATCAGCGTGGAGAGGGGTCGTTACAATGAAAAAGTACGGGATTACAATACGACGATAAAGACTTTCCCCACCAATATGCTGGCGGGCATGTTTGGATTTACCGAGAGACAGTACTTCGAGGCTGTATCCGGCTCTGAGAAGGCGCCCGAGGTAAAGTTTTAGTGAACCGTAGCCTGTTTCTTCTGCCGTTGGCCTTATTGTGTGCCCTGCTTTTGCTGCCTTTGGGCACTGCGGTGGTAGAGGCGCAGAATTTCCCTGATTATCAGGGATTTGTCAATGACTATGCCAACCTGTTATCCATGCAGGCCAAGACGCAGCTTGAAGCGCAGCTAACCCAGCTGGAAAAGGATACTACCGCCGAAGTTGCCGTGGTAACAATAAAAAGCATGGATGGGGATTACATCGAAGATTACGCAGTGAAACTATTCGAGAAATGGGGGATCGGCAAAAAGGAGAAGAACAACGGCGTACTTTTCCTGGTAGCCCTGGATGACCGCAAGATGAGGATAGAGGTAGGATACGGGTTGGAACCGGTAATAACCGACGGCCGCGCAGGCAGGATACGCGATAATGATGTTTTACCGCGGTTCAAGCAGAATGACTATGAAGGCGGCATTATTGCCGGTGTAAACAGCATAGAAAAATATATCAGGGACGGGACGCCGCCGGCTCCGCTGGAAGAGAATCCCGTAAAAAATGTGTTTGAGGATTTTGGTACAGCCTTCTTTTTCATGTCGATCATTACAATCTATCTTTCAGGTTTTATGGCTCGCAGCAAGAACATCTGGCTGGGTGGTATCTGGGGCGCTGTAGCCGGTGGCATAATGGGCCTGGTTATTGGGGGAATAGGAGCGCTAATAGCGATGCCGTTGATATTTACCGGGCTCGGACTGGGAACGGACTATTTACTGTCAAAGAATTACCAGAAGCAGGTGGCCTCTGGAAAATCCACCAAATGGCACCAGACCTGGGGTGGTTTCGGTGGATTTGGGGGTGGAAGCGGTGGCGGTGGTTTCGGTGGTTTCGGTGGTGGTATGTCAGGTGGAGGTGGCGCCAGTGGTGGATGGTAGAGACAGAATTATTAATAAGTACCAAAAGGGTTCAATTTATCTTATAAAATTGAGCTCTTTATATATTCAATTGAACACTATTTATTATCAATATAACACATCAGCCAGGTAAATATTGATATAAATAATTCAGTGACTTTTTAAATGAAGCTTTTTAATAATATCGGGCAACCTGACCGTATTTGTTTTTTCGCGGCGTGTGATTTTAAAATTAACTGATAGTAGAACTGAAAGAAAGAGGGCTACAACTATGTCAGAGGAGCTTGGAAAGATAGAGAAACCTGAGGTCAGCAGCTTTACGGCGGGAAGGAAGATATTGCAGGTGCCGCTGATCTATGCTGGTAAAGACGCACCGCCGGAATATCTTGAACTTTTTGATAAGTACTGGCAACAGGCGGGTGAGATGATTGCAAAGCTGGAAAACAGCCTGGGAAGTGTGACCGTGATCTATCATGAAACGGTCAGTGACAATGGGCAGGAAGGGATGAAAATGCTGGAGGTGCTGAGCCCTAAAAGCTATGGTATTATAGCCAACCGCTGTAAAGGTGAGGACAGGCTCAAGTGCATAGAGGACAGAGATCTGCTGGAAGAGGTCATGGATTGGGAGCGCTGCATCATAACGGGTTTCCTCAGTGAAAAGGTGGCGAAGCAGGTTTATCAGTTCTACAACGAAGCCTTGCATAAAAGATATGAATATATCGGCAAGGCTATTGATGAAACGCTGAAGGCCGGGGATATCGCCCTGTTATTTATGCGTGAGGGTCATCTTGTCCAGTTTCCCAAGGATATCGACGTTTTCAGCGTGGCGCCGCCGGCGCTTGATGAGATACACCGCTGGGCCAGGGACCGCGCGGCTAAGAAAGAGAAAGAACAGGAATAAAACCCTTTAACACTTCTTTAAGGGTTCTCTCCCGGCCGGCCGCATTAGAAGGCTGAGCGCTTCACTGGGACAAACGTACATACAAACACCGCACCCAACGCACCTCATCTCGTCGCGTATTAGCTTGTCGCCTTCCATTTTTAGCGCGCCCATCTGGCATCTCTCTATGCAAGCCTCGCACGCTATGCAAGCTTCGCCATCTATTTTCAGCAGGTATCTGGCCACTACTGCCTGGCTGGGAACTGGCGACCTTTTCGCGCCCCTGAGCAAAAGACAGTGGCAGTCACAGCAGTGACACAGCAGGTTGGTGAAACGCTCGGGACTGTTACAATACTGATGAATCAGGCCGGCTGCCTCAGCCTGGTCTAACTTTTTCAGCGCTTCCTCTCTGGTTATTTTTTTAGTGAAGCCACGTTCCACGGTAAATTCTGCAGATCTACCGAATATCATGCAATTGTCCAGTGGGTTATGGCATGCCCTATCTTTTAGTACGCCCTGACGGCGGCAGTTACAGATGCCTGACGAGATATAGTCGGATTCCATGATAAGCTCTTTAGCTTCGTGATAAGGAATGATAGTAGTCCTATCGAAGATGTCCTGTTCAATCACCAGCTTCCTGCCGGAGAACGAAGGTTTAGTACCCGGCGGTGCTGCCGCCGCGAACATCTTTTTCAGTGCTGCATTATAAGCATCCAGCAGAAATGCTATTTTCTTGTGCCTTTCGTCCAGCTCCTCTGTGAGAAACTGGAGCTCGCAGATGCCGGGCACAAAGGGCAACACCTCATATGCCTGTTTTCCGTTTTGCTTCCTGGAATGTATCAGACCCTTATCGCACATCTCCTCAAGGTGTTTTCCAACTGATGTCGCATCGCTTCCCGCCAGGCGACCAGCTATATCCTCGGCTGTGGCGAATCCCATTGGCATGGCAGCCAGTATTTCGGCCTCCTCGGGAGTAAAAAGGCAGCTCACGAAGGCGAAATACTCATCGCAGGCTATGGAAGGCAGAATAGTGCCCCTCGCGTTCAGCGCGGGGATAAGCTTTTCATAGACGGCATTGACCAATGGCTACCTCACAGTTAAATTTTATATGATGGAAGCCCGCGGCCTCAATGCCTGAGCGGGACTTTAGAACCTTCCTTATCATCAAGTATCAGGGCGTCTGTAGGGCAGACCCTCATGCAGATGCCGCAGCCGATACAGCGCTTCTCGTCGCGCACCAGCTTACCGTCCTCCAGCTTGAGCGCCTTCATCCAGCACCTTTCGATGCAGGCCTCGCAGCTTATGCAGGCCTCATCGTCGATCCTGATCAGGTAGCGGTTGTTGATCATTTGGCGAGGTGCGGGCGAGTTTCTCAGCCCCTTTATGATCCAGCAATGGCAGCCGCAGCAGTTGCACAGCAGGTTGGTGAACTGCCCGGGATTATTGACGTAGCAGTGCACCAGGCCGGCCTCCTCCGCAACCTCCAGCCTTTGCAGGGCTTCCTCTTTGGTGATCTTCTTCGTGAAGCCGCGCTCGTAGGTGAATTCGGCGGACTCGCCGAAGACCATGCAGTTATTGGTGGGCTCGGTGCTGGGCTTGCCGATCAGGTTGCCCTGGTGCCTGCAGACGCAGGTACCGGCAGCGATATGCTCGGTGTCCATGATAAGCTGTTTCATCTCTTTATAGGGGATGACGGTGGTGGGATAGGTCACGTCCTTTTCCACGCTCACCTTGCGGCCTGGGGCGGATTTCTCCAGCACGGGAGGCGTGGCCGACATCATCTCGCGCTTGATAGCCTTGGAATAAGCCAGTAGCAGGAAGGCCCATTTCTTGTGCCGCTCATCCACGATGCCGCGCATGAGCTGGAACTCGAAGATGCCCGGCACGAAGGGCAATGCTTCGTATTTCTTATTGCCCGCCTCGCCCTTAACATGCACCAGGCCCTTGTCGCCCATCTTCTCCAACTCGGCTGCCAGCCTGTCCAGGTCCTTTCTGACCAGGTTGGTGCCGATCTCCTCCACGCTGGCGTATTCTATGGGCATGGCGCAGAAGATGGACGCCTCCTCGGGCGTGAAGAGGAACTCCGCAAGGTCATAGAACTCCTTGCATTTTACGGCGGGCACGGACGTGCCGCGGGCATTGAGAGCGGCGGCAAGTTTATCATAAACAACATTAACCATGGTTCACCTCTTTCAATTGAGCATCTTTATATCAGGCTTTGAGCGGTATCTTGCTGGCAGGCCGGGATTCCAGTGTTAGCGCATCTGTGGGACAGGCCCACATGCAGACGCCGCATCCGATGCAGCGTTTTTCATCACGCACAAGCTTATCGCCCTCCATTTTGAGTGCTTCCATCTGGCATCTGGGGATACAGGCCTCACAGGCCGTGCAATCGCTCTCGTTGACTTTGATAACATACCTGGCATTGACTGATAGATTGGGGACAGGTGATCTGCTGACACCCCGTATGATCATGCAGTGTTCCTTATGGCAGTTGCATAGTAAGTTCGTGAACAGATCGGGACTGTTGGCGAATGTGTGGATCAAACCGGCTTCATCCGCCTCTTCGAGCCGCTTGACAGCCTCTTCACTGGTCATACGTGTGGTGAAACCCCTCTCGGTGGCGAACTGCGCCGATTCTCCCAGTATCATGCAGTTGTTCACCGGCTTATTGGAGGGCTTGCCCAGCAGGGCACCCTGGTGCCTGCATATGCAGGTGCCGACCGAGATATAATCGGTATTTTTTATCAGATCTTTAAGCTCAGACAGGGGTACGATAGTTGTTTTATGTTCAATCTCCTTATCCACGGCCACCTTCTTGCCCGGCGCGTGGCCTTCCAATGATGGCGGCGTGGCTGACATCAAAGCTTTGATCATAGCACGGGCATAGTCTCGAAGCAGGGTGGCTATTTTCCGGTGACGGTCATCGACAATGCCGCGCATGAGCTGAAACTCGGTTATACCCGGCACAAAGGGAAGGGCTTCATAAACCTTCTTACCGTCCCTCTCCCTGATGTGAATAAGCCCCTTATCGCCCATGGTTTCGAGCTGCCCTGACAGTTTTTTAGGGTCACCTTTGGGCAGGTTTTCGGCTATCTCCTCCACCGTGGCCAGCCCCAGAGGCATCGCAGCGAAGATGCCTGCCTCCTCCGGTGTGAAAAGAAAGCTAACAAGATCGAAGAACTCGTCGCATTTGACCGCGGGAAAGGCAGTGGAGCGAGCATTAAGCGCAGGTATCAGCTTCTCGTAAACAGGATCAGCCATGGTTCACCTCACGTTAGTTTTGCTGCAAATAATTTGCATGCAATTTATTTGCATGCAGTCTAACAATAATGAGGAAGGGTGTCAAGTACAGGCATTTGACTGCCGATGCAGAGCCCTGTAAGGTTATTTTACTTTAGAAATATGATGGCTACATAACTATCTGGTCTGCACTGCAAAGAAGATAGAGATAAGGTTGGGGTTGAATCGTAATATAATTGCCGGAAAACCAAATGAATGCGCTGGCAGGTTTCTGCCGCACCGACTCCGTACCAAATATGCGGATCAGATTGAAAAAGCGGGTGTGATGCTACCTCTTTGGTCAACCCACTCCCCGTCATTTCTCCGACAGTAGCAACATCCCCACTAAGTAACGAAAAAATATACGTGAAACTGCTCACTTTTGTGCCCGTGGAGTCGAGGGTGACCTGGATTTTACCTCCATATTTAGATTCTATTATCTTCTCCCCTGTGAACACGTTACCCTTGAAGCTTCCGGGCAATGTATATCGCAGATCAGTTGCATCAAAATCACTTTGAGCAGTTTCCCCGCCTTGAGAAAAAGTACCCAGTAACCTGAAATCCACCACACATCCTGTGACCTTGGAAAGGTCGCCGGGCCCGGATTGGTCGGGTTGCGCCGGCGTGCTTGGGACCGCTTCCAGCTTGGCCGACAGTTCCCTGATCCTGCCCTCTGCAACAGTAACGGTAGTAGAGTAGTCTTTATAGCCTGACTTTCTCAGGCCTACAGTATAAGTGCCCGGCTCAATGATTTTATTTGCAGGTGTTTGGGAGCCCTGCTTCTGGCCATTTATATAGATATCCGCCCCCGCGGGCACGGAACTAATATTGAGCGTCCCCTTCGCCAGCTGCAGCGGTTTCAGTGAAGCCGAGACCTGCCTCACCTGCAGGGGCTCCACGGTGACAGTCGCGGAATAGTCCTGGAAGCCGGCTTTCTTCACGGTAATTTTATAGGTGCCTACGGGGACATTTTTAAAGCTGGCAGGCGTCTTTACGTCCTGGGTCGTACCGTCTATTACGATAGTAGCATCGCTCTGGTCGGATACTATCCTGAGGTTGCCGGTTGCATCCGGCAGGGGCGCCAGCTTTGCAGATATCTCCGCCGTCTCACCCCCTGTGACGCTAACCGTCCTGGAATAATCCTGGTAACCCGGAATCTTCAGCACTACTTTATGGTCTCCGGGTGTGATTTCACGAAATGTACGCGGCGCCTGCAGGGATTGCTTGGTGTTATCCAGCCAGATATCAGCCCCGGGGGGAGTGCTCACGATGTGAATTGCACCGTTGACTGCCACGTTAGTTGTAACAGCGCTGGTGTCCGTACCGGTACCTGGGCTTGTATCGGCAGTTGTATCCGCGGTGGTACTTGAAGTGTTCTTGGCTGAATCACCCGCTGGGGTAATCTCCTGGTCGGGAACCTGGCTTTTTATAAGGTCCACTAAAGCTTCGTCGGCTTTTGAACCCAGAAAATTGTCCCAAAATTCCACAGGATTCTTGCCGAAAGTATCCAGCAATGAATCCCCGAATCCCTCTAATGTATTAGCATAGCTTTTATTGACGAAATCATTGATCGCTTCTTTGCCGCGGCCAGGGATTGCTTTAATGTTTTCCTTGCTTTTGCTGATGAGTGCGCCCAGTTCCTGGGTTGTTCGCTTTTCGCCCTCTTCGAGAGCTTCCCGCATAATCTGGGATCCCTCGCTATTTGCGCTGCGAAGAAGTTCTTCCATTCTACCCCCGCTAGACCCAGTTTCCTTGAGGAATGCTGCTATTTCTTTCGAAGATGCTCTTTCCTCATAATTGACCCACGCCTTCTCTAAAGCGATAGCGCCTTTTTCACATAATACTTTCGCTCCCGCTGTTGTGCCCTTGGCAGCTACCGAAACCGGTAAAAGCGTCTTTGCAAAAGGCACCGCGGACAAGGTGATGTTAAGCGTTCCTTCGACAAGATCTGCAGCGCTCGATTTCTGGTTCGCTACCTGAAAAATTCCCTTGCCCAACCCGGTAAAGACTCCAACCCCAAATTTGGCTAATTGCCCCGCTAACCAGGGGGACATATAAGGACTGGCTCCTTTTTCAGCGTATTCCTGTGCCTTATTTTCAATGATCTCGAAAGTATTTTTTGCCACATTCAGGGTATCCACCCCTGACATATTATTCTGATAATTGTTGTACGCATGGAAAAGGTTGCTGCAGGCCTGGTCTTCTAAGTCATCCAGTCTATTTCCATAGTAGAGAGTGGTGGCTGCGTCAAAGGGCATCTTTGAATACGCGCTAAAGGTGTCCAATCCCACTCCAACAACGGTCTGGGCGGGTTTTAAAATATTTTTATCTATTTTTTCCAGGACCCACCCTGCGGTAGTTTGCTCCACTTTTACACCGGCTTTGACACCTGACCAGGATACGTTCGCTGTCAGCTCACCTGTGCCAGGATTCAGCGAGGCCGCCGAGTTTGTATCAGTGTTCAGGGCACCGAAGGCGCTGGCAAAGTCTTTGTTAACCTCGTCAGCAGCATAAACCGGGGCCGCGAACGCAAAATCATCCATCCTGCTTATATTGCTAAGCAGGTTTTTCTTATCCACGTTTCCTATTGTCTCCGCCAGCGATGTATTCGCTGATTCAAAGGCATCAATATAATCGTCAATAAACTGGATTGCCTCTTCATCCAGGTATTCAGAAGTTTGCAGTGTTGATGCAGCCTGCTTAACCTGCCCAATGGTATTCTTCATATAGGCCAGGGATGCAAGACCA
>JAQUQM010000059.1 GCA_028716085.1 Dehalococcoidia bacterium
ATCGTAATTTATCTCGCCGAATATTTCAGCGTCCGCCATGAAGGTAACGGTGGTGCCTGTTTGATCGGTCTTGCCAACCGACTTGACATCGTTCTGCTGCACACCCTGCTTATAGTCCTGGCGCCAGATCTTGCCGTCGCGTTTCACCTCAGCCCGCAGCCAGGATGAGAGGGCGCTTACCACCGAGGCGCCCACGCCGTGCAAACCGCTGGATACGCTGTATGCCCCGCTGCCGAACTTGCCGCCGGCATGAAGGGTAGTCATTACTACTTCGAGTGCGGACACGCCTTTTTCGGGATGAATATCAACCGGTATACCGCGACCGTTGTCTATCACCGTTACAGAATTGTCAGGTTTAATGATAACCTGGACCCGGTCGCAGAATCCGGCCATGGCCTCGTCTATGCTGTTATAGACGATTTCATAGACAAGGTGGTGCAGCCCGGTCTTATCGGTGCTGCCGATATACATGCCCGGCCGCATGCGCACAGCTTCAAGACCGTCCAGGACGCGTATATCCTGAGCGTTGTAATCTCCGTGATTGGAATTATTGTTAGGTTCTGGAGTCATGGTTCATGATTCTTGATGAATCGAGCTGGTTTTCAGCGATCAGCATCACAATATATTGTGTCTGCTTAACCGAAAAACACTAGGAATTGCATTTTCGTGCATAAGTATAGCATATTTTTACTTGAATTGCATCAGGAGCGGGTGCTATTTTTAGCTTCCTCAATCCCCTTTTTAGCCAGCACATCCGCTCTTTCGTTGAGTTGATCGCCGGAATGCCCCGCTACCTTCTGGAAATCAATTTTACGGGATGCTATGAGAGCGAGCAGCCTTTCCCAGAGGTCCCGGTTTTCCACAGGCTGCTTGCTGGCGTTCCTCCATCCGTTTTGCTGCCATTTCAGGTACCATTTCTTCTGCATGCAGTTGAAAAGGTAGGCGCTGTCGGTATAGACCGTTACAGGGTATTTACCCGGTTTGAGCAGTTCCAGCGCCTTGATACAGGCCGTAATCTCCATCCGCTGGTTGCTTGTATTGATCTCGCCGCCGTAAATTTCCTTCACACTGTCCTTATAGTTTAAAATCGCGCCCCAGCCGCCGACGTTATTCCGGAACTGGTTCCCCGAGCAGGCGCCATCGCAATATATGCTGATTTTATCCTTCCCAGTCATATGTAGATTATACGGCATTTTCCTTGATATATTCCTGACAGCCTGAGCAAGCCGTGAATATGGCCATTGAAGCTGACTTGACAGATTTTGTGTAATAGTTTTATAATTCAATAAATGTCGAAATATAAAACTATTGACATGCAGGGATACGCGGATATTTTCAAGGCGTTGTCCAATCCGCATAGGCTTAAGATATTCATGAAATTGGCCTGTTGCGGTTCGGAAGGAATTGCATGCAAGTCTGACAAGGCATGCGAATGTGTGGGCGATCTGGGTAGCAACATGGGTATCGCGCCTTCCACCATATCGCATCACCTGAAGGAACTCCACCGGTCCGGCCTGATCTGCACCAGGAGGAACGGCCAGCGTATCGAATGCTGGGTAGATCCTGAGATACTTGAATCAATATGCAGTTTCTTCACCTGTAAGGCAAAGGAATAAAAAATTTTACGTTTAAACTTCGATATGTTTCGAATAGTGATAATAATTTTATAGCGGGGGATAAGTTATGAGTAATCAGGTATACGTTAATAGTACCAATTTCAATGAATTGTTAGATCAGAGGATTACAGACGTGCTTAGTTCGGAGGCCAATCGTGTACTGGTAGGCGAACTGGCCTACGAAAACTTCCGCAGGCATTATGGCTGTGCCCAGTCCATGATGAAGGCCTTTATGGACGTTCTGGAATTGCATGATGACTTCTGGTTCAAGGCGTTGGGCGGGCTCCAGGGCGGTGGCGGATGCGGGCTGACCTGCGGAGCTTTGAATACCGGATTTATCTTGATCAATGCGAGAATAGGACGTCAAAAAATTGAAGACGGATTTAAGGGCCTGGTGCCGATGCTGGAGTCCTGCCACCAGCTAGCACAATGGTTTAAGCTCCAGTATAAGAGCACAACCTGCTCCGAGATTTCGGGATATGATTGGTTGAATACTTCTGAAGTTATCCAACAGCACCTGAGCGAAAAAGGAAAGGAAAGACAGGAAAACTGCGCCAGGCTGACCAGCGGTACAGCCTATAAAGTAGCGGAAATATTATATGCGTCAAGCAAGGTATGAGATTTAAAGTTTTTTGGCTGGCAATTCGATAGCTTTCGAATGGTAGTAATAATAAATATATAATAAGGAGGCAAATCATGGAAAAAGAAGAATCAAAGGGAACAAAAGGTATGGAGGGCTTTGACTTCGCAGGTTGCGGAAGCTGCTGCGGAGGCAGGCCGGCAATTGAAGAGAAGAAAGAAGAGAAAAGGAAGGAGTTTATGGATTGCGGCGGCAGCGCATGCATCCCGGAGGATATGAACGAAATGTGGAAGGAAGAAGGCGACGCGAAATCCTTTATGGATGGGATGAAAAAAAGGATGCAGGATTTCTTCGGGACTGAAAAACAAAAAGCATAAGGAGATTAGCAATGAAGGAACAGGAAATCAAGAAGACGGTCAGGGAAAGGTACGGCAAGCTGGCTAAAACCAGCAGTTCATGCTGCGGACCCCAGGTTCAAAGCTGCTGCGGTGCCTCGGATGTGGTTAAAAATATCAGTAAAAGTGTAGGTTATACCCAAAAAGATATAGAATCGGTCCCCGAGGGAGCCAACCTGGGTCTGGGCTGCGGCAATCCCGTAGCCCTGGCATCTTTAAAAGAAGGGGAAATTGTGGTCGATCTTGGCTCAGGCGCCGGCTTCGACTGCTTCCTGGCAGCCAAAGCTGTAGGCAATAAGGGCAAGGTAATTGGTATAGACATGACGTCTGAAATGCTGGAAAAGGCCAGGGATAATGCTGATAGAGACGGCTATAAGAACGTGGAGTTCAGGCTCGGCGAGATCGAAAACCTGCCTGTAGCCGATAATACTGCCGATATAGTCATCTCCAATTGCGTCATCAACCTCTCGCCGGACAAGGAGCGCGTTTTCCGGGAAGCCTACCGTGTTTTAAAACCGGGCGGCAGGCTCATGGTATCCGACATAGTCCTGCTGGAGAGTCTCCCCGCGTCCGTTCAAAAATCGGTTGCGGCTTACATCGGCTGTGTGGCTGGCGCTTCGCTTAAAGAAAAATATCTGGAAGCTATACAGAAGGCCGGTTTTGCGGAAATCAACGTTGTCGGTGAAACCGGCTTTGGCACGGATTTCATAGTGAATGATCCCACCATGAAGGCGATAGTTGAAGGTGAACATATTTCGAAGGACGACCTGAGCAGGGCAGGCAAAGCTGTCAGGAGCATAAAGGTCAGCGCCTTAAAGAAGAATAAGTAGAGGTATTGGTTATGAACAAAGCTGAAGAAGCCGGAGCTATATTCGGAAAAGGATACAATTGTACCCAGGCCGTCCTATCCGCGTTCAGTGAAGATTTCGGGCTGGATAAAGTCATGGCATATAAAGTCGCCGCCCCTTTCGGCGGCGGCATGGGACATATGGGAAAAACCTGCGGGGCTGTAACAGGGGCCTTTATGGTCATCGGGCTGAAATACGGTCTGACGACGACGGATGGCTCCCAATCACACAAGGAGGCTTTCAAAAAAGTCCGGGAATTTTCCGAAGAGTTCAGAAAAAAGCATGGATCGATCACCTGCAGTAAACTGCTCGGCGCCGATTTCAGTAATCCCGGGGAGTTCCGCGAAGCCGTAAAAAAGGGTATTCCGCAGCAAATCTGTCCCAGGCTCGTGCATGACGCTGCCGAGATGGTTGAGAGTCTGATTACATAGCGAGTGGCAGGAATTAATCCTTGCCCGTAGCATGTAAGGGATGATAGAATTGCCCAAAATTCAACTGCATTTCCGCAGAAAATGATCTTAATCGGCGAAAACATCCATATCATCTCAAAAGTTGTCAGTGAGGCAGTCAGGAACCGGGATACCGCTGCTATACAGGCACTGGCGAAGGCGCAGGCAGAGGCCGGGGCTGACTACCTTGATTTAAACATGGGCCCGGCCA
This sequence comes from Dehalococcoidia bacterium, assembly GCA_028716085.1. Classification (GTDB taxonomy): domain Bacteria; phylum Chloroflexota; class Dehalococcoidia; order GIF9; family UBA5629; genus JAQUQM01. The sequence continues at coordinate 4,100 of JAQUQM010000059.1, forward strand.
GGAAAGATCCAGAGGAGCTTGGAGCGTGGCTGGTTCAGACTGTCCAGGAAGTCACAGACATTGCCATATCGCTGGACACTATGAATCCCGTGGCTATGGAAGCCGGCCTGAAGCTATGCAGGAAAAGGCCGTTACTTAACTCGGCATCGGGTAAAGCGGACAGCAAGACCGGCATGATGCCGCTGGCACCTAAATATAATACACAGATAATCATCTCTGTGATTACCGACCGGGGATGCCCGCCTGACGTTGATTCGCGCGTGGAGAGTATTATGGACACGGTAGCTTACGCTAATGGATTGGGCATTAAGAACGAGGACATCTGGGTAGATCCTATCATTCTACCGGTCAGCGCGGATCAGAAGCAGGTACGCGAGGCGCTGGAATTCATGAAAATCCTGCCTGACCTGCTTCCCGGCGTGAAGTCCGTAGTAGGCTTATCCAATGTATCCAACGGCACACCTGCTCCTTTGCGGGGCATACTTAACCGCACCTATATGCTGATGCTGGAGAGGAACGGACTTTACTCCGCCATTGCTGATGTGCTCGATCCGGAGCTTGTCGAGCTGAATAAAGGCGGAATGCCAGAGGTTAGGGAACTGATCGGTCATATCATGGAAGGCGAGACCGTAAATGCCGGCGATTTAGATGAAAAAGGCCGAAGTTACGTAAAAACAGCGCGTGTCCTTCTGGGAGAGACATTATATTCGCATGCCTGGCTTGAATCCTGAGAAAAGAGGTATTTGATGGAGTATACAGCGCCCCTGGAAACGTATTCAGGCAGTGTTAAAGAGGTTGTGATAGGGAAGGGTGATCGGTCCGTTAAGGTAGGCGGCGAAAACATACTGCCCCTGCACTATTTTGAGGGAAAGGCTGCCAACAGGCCTAAGATTGCCCTGGAGATAGATGATAACGGTGCCGCAGGATGGTCTGAATGGGTGCTGGAACCGTATAAAGACGTGGTTGCCGACCCTGTGAAGTGGGCTCTAAAGTGCCTTGACCTGGGAGCCGACCTTATCTGCCTTCGGCTCGAGAGCACCGATCCCCAGGGAGCCAACGTTCCTGCAGAAATAGCAGCGGCGCTGGTGAAAAAGGTCGCTGCGGAGGTACAGACTGCCCTGGTTGTTTACGGGTGCGGTGATGATAAAAAGGATGCAGAAGTACTGGCTGCCGTGGCGGCGGCATGCAGCGGAGAGAATCTTCTCATTGGTCCTGCTGTAAAGGAGAACTATGAACCTCTTGCTAAAGCAGTGGCCGAGCATGGCCATTGCATTATCGCCCAGACCCCCATCGATATTAACCTTGAAAAAGAGCTCAACGTAAAATTGCTCAAGCAGCTTCCACCGGAGAGGATCGTGATTGATCCGCTGAGCTCAGCACTCGGCTACGGCATGGAATATAGCTTCACCATTATGGAACGTACCAAGCAGGTTGGAGTTATTCACGGTGACTTTGCCATGCAGATACCTATCATCGCCGATCTCGGCGGCGAGTGCTGGAAAACCAACCAGGCCAGGGCCGGCAGGGAGCAGGGAATACTGTGGGAGGGTATTACTGCTATGAGCTTGCTGCTGGCGGGGGCCAATTTACTTGTACTGCGCCATCCGAATAACTGCAGGATGATAAAAGAGGCTATCGACGGTAAATTATAGGAGGCTGGCAGTGGCTAAAAATGCGAGGTCGAAGATAAGAGCTCTGAATATGATCAGAGCGGATGATGCCTGGGAGCCCGTAGGGCACACACCTTTACCCGATATCATCGATTTAAGGAACTGGGACAGGCGTCTGCTCGAAACATGGAAGCCCCTTTACGTTCCTGTATCTGATAAATGCAACATGTGTACCTACGGGGAATGCAACCTTGCGGAAGGCAGGAAAGGCGCCTGCGGGATGGATTCAGGCACCTTCCAGGCAAGGCTTACGCTCCAGGCCTGCTGCGCCGGGACAGCTGCTGTTGTTGCACGAGCCCGGAAAATCGTTGAGTACCTCGTGGAAAAGAGGGGGGCTGAATTTAACCTGGAGCTCGGTGACAAAGTGGGTATAGAAGCTCCGCATATTAGAACGGTGATCGGCCTGAAGCCGGCAACGCTGGCTGATCTTCAGCAGGTGCTTGTTTATCTTGATGGGCAGCTTGCTGGATTACTTTCGGCTGCAAACAGCGGTGTCGAGCTATCCAACCTGGATTTTGAATCCAAAGCTCTGCATGCTTCCATGCTCGGCCATGTTGCCATGGAGTGCGCTGATATAGCGCAGATAGCAGGTTTTGGTTTTCCGTCGTCCCGGGCCGATACTCCGCTGGTGGACGCAGGCCCTGGATCGCTTGATCCGGATAAGCCAACCGTGCTTGTTATAGGGAACGATACCATTACGGCCGTTTGCCTGGCGGATTACGTGAAGGGCAATCATCTTGAGGAAAAGGTACAGGTGGCCTGTGTCGGCCCGGTAGCCCATGAGCTTGCCCGCTACTATCACGGTGTAAAGGTTCTGGGTACGATATCGCAGCTGCCTAACCTGCTAACCAGTAAAATGGCTGATGTAATCATTTGTGGAGGCGGCAGCCAGCTAACCGATCCGGCTGTTGAAGCTGCTGCAGCCGGATCGGCTTTTATGGCTACCGATTCCGCAGCCTGCTATGGGCTGAATGACCTGACGGCCAATACCGTAGAGAGCATAGAAGAAGCTCTGATAGCGGGTAAAGGGGCTCTGGTGCTTGACCCGGAAAAGGCGGCGGAGGTTGCCGTAAAGGCTGCGCAGGAAGTATTCACTGCCCGTAAAGCCGGGAAACGCAGCTTTGAATCCGCCAATAGCAGGATGCGCGCAGGCCGCGGACCCATTATGGACACGGAGATCAGGAAGGTGGGCGCGCCGCTGGTGCTGGGCACGATTCCGGGAGTGATCGCTATCGTAGGCGGCTCGAACTATCCCGGTTCCCCTGATGACATAGCCGAGATAGCAGAAGAATTTGCCAAGCGGAAATATATAGTTGTGCTTGCAGGCGATTCCGCCATTACTGCAGCCCTGAAAAAGGATGCCGATGGCAAGTCTATTTATGAGAGATATCCGCCCGATTTCGATGCCGGCGGCATCGTCAATATCGGGTCGGGCATTGCAGCCGCGCATATTTCCGGAGCGGCCATCAAGATCGCCAGCATATTCGCCACTCTTCCGTTGCGGGCCAACTATGAGGTGGTGGCCGATTATATATTAAACCGTGTGGGCGCAGCCGGGCTTGCCTGGGGAGCCTGCGGTGAAGAAGAGCTGGCCCTGGCGACAGGCTGCAACCGGCTGGGTATCCCCGTAATCGTAGGGCCGCGCAGTATAAAATACGGCAGGTTGTATATCAGCGGCCAGGGGGTGACCGATTGGAGCGTCATGGACGGTCGTGAAAAGAAGCTGGTCGATACCGGAGAACCGTCTCCGGAGCACCTGCTCAACCTTCTGGATGACAAGGGCAAGGCGATGGTGGCGCTGGCCAAGCTTTGCATGAGGAAGAACGATACGCCGCAGGGGCGGGCTACCAAGCTGACCCATTATATAGGCCTGAGCAAGCAATATTGCGGCGGATTACCCGAGGACATTCACCTTTTTGTCAGGAGAACCTCGGATATCCCCATCTTTTTCAAAAAAGAGGTCCAGGCCAGGCTCCTCGAAAAAGGCTGGCAGGAAAAACCGGTGCTCTCGTTGCCTACAATAATCGGCACCTATCCATCGGAAGTATCGCTGGATGAGGTCGTCCACTGATATAGCAATCTTGCGCTATAATTACATACAATATTGCCAGCACTGTGAGACAGACGGAGGGCATAAAATCTGAACGACGGGGGACAGTATGACGGAAGGAGTTTTTCCGGTCGACATAGGGCCCCAGTATGAGGGCGAGGTTATCAGGAAAGCCGACGTGCGCATCGAGCTCGGCGGCCCCAATGTGCGCAGTAAGTTCGAACTGGTGACGATCAGGGAACCCGCTGAAATCACCCACGAAAAAGTTGAGGTGATCGGTTCCGATATCGCCGATTTACCTGAGGAGAGCAGCCAGCCGGTTGCCTTGCTTGTTGAAGTGGCCGGCTCACGTCTTGAAAAAGACATCGAACCCGTTCTGGAACGAAGGCTGCATCTTTATTTAAATTACATTGAGGGCGTATACCATATGAACCAGCGGCAGGATGTCTGGATACGCCTGCGCAAGGACTCGTTCAATAAAGGTTTGAATTCACTCAAGATACTCGGCGACATGCTTATATTTTTATATACCTCGGAGATAGACATTATTGAAAAAATCCAGATCACCTTTATCACGGACGGTGCCAAAGTGGAGGAAATGCTGCCGCGTGCCATGCAGATATACAACGCCCGCGATGAGAAGGCGCGTGGCCTGCGGGAGTCCGATGTCGAGGAGTTCTACAGCTGCGCATTGTGCCAGAGCTTCGCCCCCACGCATATCTGTTGCATTACGCCGGAACGCATTGCCAACTGCGGCGCCATCAACTGGTTCGACGGCAAAGCGGCCTACCAGCTCGATCCGGAGGGGCCCATACAATCGGTTAAAAAGGGCGACCTTCTCGATGCAGTTCGCGGAGAGTATACCGGCGCCAATCAACTGGCTCTGGAGAAGTCAATGGGCGCTTATAACCGGGTGTACCTGCACAGCGCCTTTGCCTATCCGCATACATCCTGCGGATGTTTCCAGGCAATTTGCTTCTATATTCCGGAGGTCGATGCTTTCGGCATCGTACACCGGGATTTCGAGGGTGACACGGTCGTCGGCACCCCCTTTACAACCATGGCCGGCGATACCAGCGGAGGACGGCAGGTGGAGGGATTTCTGGGCATAGCGCTGGAATACCTGCGATCTCCCAGCTTTCTCAAGGCCGACGGCGGCTGGTACAGGATTGTATGGATGCCGCAGGTTATCAAGGATCAATTCCGCGATGCCTGTCCTATGGACCTGTACGATAAGATTGCCACGGAAAACGACGTTCATAATACTGACGAGCTTGTGGAATTCCTCAACCGCGTCGGGCACCCCTGGGTCCTGGGCGAGATAAAGCTTCCGGTTTAAAGGAGAGAGAATTGGCTATCAAAGGCACGGATATCGTCAAGAAGCTGCCTGAAGGTGGTAAGAAAAACTGCAAAGAATGCGGATTGCCCACCTGCTTCGCCTTTGCCATGAAGCTGGCCTCGGGCGGCATTGTACTGGAAAAATGCCCTTACATTGACCCAGCCGTTAAGCTGGAGCTCGAGGATGCGCTCGCTCCTCCCATAAAGCCGGTGACCGTGGGAACGGGCAGTAATGCAGTGCTGGCAGGGGACGAGCAGGTGCTTTACAGGCACGAAAAGACGTTCATCCATCAGCCTGCCATAGCTTTCCTGATCTCAGATGATGAGCCGGCAGCGGCTGTGGAAGAAAAAATCACCAGGCTCAAAGAGCTGCAGTTCGCCTGGGTGGGGAAAACCCTGAAGGCGGATATGCTGGCTCTGCGATGTAGCTCGGGCGATCCTGCTAGATATGGAGAGCTGGTAACAAAAGTATGCGGCGCAGTTGATTGCCCGCTGATGCTGATCTCGGAAAACACCGATGCGCTGCTGGCTGCCCATGCCACCTGTGCGGATAAGAAGCCGTTGCTTTATCCTGTTACTGCGGACAATATCGATAGATTTATCCCGGTTCTTAAAAGCAGGCCTTCGCCCGTTGCCCTGAAAGCTGCAACGATAGATGCCCTGGTTCCCCTGGCCAACCGCCTCAAGGAGGCCGGCATCGAGGATATCTTCCTCGCACCTGATTCGGCGGACTTGAACTCGGCTATACGCGATGAAACGCTGATCAGACGCGCTGCACTCAAGCAGAGCTTCAGGCCGCTGGGTTATCCCACCGTTGCCTTCCCGTGCTTCATGACAAAGGACAGGGCCAGTGAAATGCTACTGGCGGCCATGTTCATTATCAAGTACGCGGGGATCATTGTGATTTCACATGTTGATGAGCAATCAATATTGCCGCTGCTTGTGCAGAGGATGAACATTTATACCGACCCGCGCATTCCCATGTCCATGGAGGAGAAGGTTTATCCTATCAATAATCCGGATGCAGCTTCACCCGTGCTGATTACCACCAACTGGGCGCTGACCTATTTTATCGTTGCCTCGGAGATAGAGAGCAGCAAAGTCCCTTCCTGGCTCTGCGTAAAAGAGGCAGGCGGGCTGGGAGTGCTCACTGCATGGGCGGCGGGCAAGTTCAGCGGCGACAGCATCGCTCCTTTCATCAAGAAATCCAATATTGAGCAGCAGGTCAACCACAGGCGGCTCATCATACCGGGCAAAGTAGCTCGTATCCGGCACGAATTAACGGAGGCCCTGCCTGATTGGGAGATCATCGTCGGCCCCCGCGAAGCAAATGAAATCCCATCCTATCTGCCCAACCTGGTAAAAAGCTGGAAGGGCTGAGGTTAAGATGACTTTGCGAGGGGCACAGCCAGGCGGCAATCTCCCGGGTGAAACCCTTTCGCGTATCCTCATCGAAGAACGCCGGCATACGCGCCACCTGGTAGACATCCTTCAGGATATACAGGCCGCGGAGGGCTATCTTTCCCGGGACGCCCTGCTCAAGGTGTCGGAATTCCTGGACGTGCCTGCGAGCGCTGTCTGGGGAGTGGCTACCTTTTATAACCAGTTTCGCTTTTCTCCGCTGGGCAGGCATCCTGTCAGGGTATGCATGGGCACAGCCTGTCACCTTGCCGGCGGCCGGCTGGTGCTGGAGGCCATGTCTCGGGAGCTTGAAATAGAGATCGATAGCACCGGTGAAGATGAGGAGTTCAGCCTGGAAAGGGTAGCCTGCATCGGCTGCTGCGCGCTGGCCCCGGTGCTCACCGTCGGAGCAGATGTCTATCCCCGCATGACGCCTCCCAAGGTAGAGGAGATCCTGGTGACGATTAAACCTGCCGGCGCAAGCAAGAATAAGGAAAAGCGGAAATAGAGATGACCTTCGATGAAATCTACCGGCGGGCACGGACACAGTGGGAATCGCAGTACACCGGTGAAATCCCGCATGTTCTGATAGGCACGGCTACCTGCGGACGCGCCGCCGGGTCAATGGCCGTTCTGGAGGCTTTCAAGCACGAAATTGAGGGGAAGAATACCCGGGCGCAGGTCTCGGAAGTTGGATGCATGGGTCTGTGCTCCTACGAACCTCTGGTTATTATCATTAAACCGGGCGACTTCTCCGTTTGTTACCATCACGTGACTCCCCAGGTCGTACCTCAGCTGGTACAGGGATATTTGCTGGGCGATGACGCCTGCCTGGAGCTGGCCCTGGGCACGGTGGCGGGTGGCGGCGGCGAAGCCGTCTACATACCGGAGCTGGAGCGATTTAATCAAGAGACGAGACTGTTGCTGAGTCAGTGCGGCTACAATTCACCGCTGCAGATAGATCACTATATAGCCTGTGGCGGATATAGAAGCCTGAGCAAGGTCCTGAAAATGAAGCCGGCGGATATTGTCAGGATAATTGAAAGATCGGGGCTGCGAGGAAGGGGAGGAGCCGGTTATCCCACTGCCGCCAAGTGGCAGTTCTGCAGTAAAGCCAAAGGGAAGCAAAAATATATTATTTGCAACGCCGATGAAGGCGATCCCGGAGCTTTCATGGACAGGGTGTTGCTGGAAAGCAATCCGCAGGCTGTCCTGGAGGGCATGGCGATAGCAGCCTATACCGTCGGAGCACATGAAGGCTTTATCTATATCAGGGAGGAATATCCGCTGGCCATAGAAAGGCTCAGGCTTGCGCTTGTACAGGCCGAGGCAAAGGGATTGCTGGGTGAAAATATACTCGATAGCGGCTTTGACTTCTCCATAGAAATCGTGAGGGGCGCCGGCGCTTTCGTATCCGGCGAGGAGACGGCCATGATGGCCGCGCTTGAAGGCAGGCGCTCGTGGCCGGAATATCGTCCGCCGTATCCAGTGGAATCCGGCCTCCATGGCAGCCCCACCCTGGTGAATAACGTCAAAACCCTGGCTTATATCCCGCAGATAATCGAACAGGGTGACAGGTGGTTTAGAGAAACAGGTACGAAACAAAGCCCGGGGACGGCTCTTTTCGCCCTTGCCGGCAAGCTTAACAATACAGGGCTGGTGGAGGTTCCCATGGGTACGACCCTGGAAACCCTGATCTACGGCATTGGAGGAGGCATAAGGGGGGACAAAAAGTTCAAGGGTGTGCAGATCGGAGGCCCTTCAGGGGGCTGCCTGCCTGAAAGTTTATTGAATACTCCGGTAGACTTCGACTCGTTAAAAGAGGCCGGCGCCATCATAGGTTCCGGCGGCGTTATTGTAATGGATGAAGACAACTGCCTGGTGGATACCGCGAAATTCTTCATAGATTTCAGCCAGAGGGAGTCCTGCGGCAAATGCACGCACTGCCGCATCGGCACCTGGCAGATGCTGGATATACTGGAGAATATTACGACGGGGAAAGCATCGGTGGCCGACCTGGATTTGCTTAAAGATCTGGCCGAGGATGTTAAAAGCGGTTCCCTTTGCAGCCTGGGCAAGATGGCGCCCAACCCGGTTCTCACCACCCTGCGCTATTATAAAGATGAGTATCAGGCCCATGTGCTGGAAAAACGCTGCCCGGCGCGTGTCTGCAAGGAGCTTACCGCCTACTATATCCTGCCGGAGAAATGTGAACGCGGTTGTGACCACTGCGTGCTGGCCTGCCCGGTCGAGGCTATTTTCAGCGATGATAAAGGGCTTAAGGTGGTTGATCAGGCGAAGTGCACCAGGTGCGGCAGTTGTGAGCTAGTATGTCCGGTGGAGTATAATGCTGTAGTAAGATTATCACCGGTCAACCTGGTCCCGCCGGACCGCAGAACCAGGCCGGAAACAACTTCTAAGGAGCTTTAATTCCATGTCGGTTACCATCGCCGTAGCGGGTAAAGGCGGTGTGGGGAAAACAGCTATATCGGCCATTCTGGTCGATTTTTTGTCCGGCAAAGGGACTGTGCTTGCGGTGGATGCCGATCCCAGCACCAACCTCAACGAAGCTCTGGGTATCAATCTTGTCAGCACGATAGGCCGGACAAGGGAGAAAATGACCGACGATATTAAAGGCGGAAGGCTTACTGTGGCTGCCTCCAAGCAGGAGATACTCGATGCCAGGATTCACGAATCGCTGGTGGAAACTCCCCGCTTCGACCTGCTGGCCATGGGAAGGCCGGAGGGCCCGGGCTGTTATTGCGCCGCCAACCACATGATACGTTTTTCCGTAGACAAGCTGGCTAAGAGCTACGATTATATTGTCATGGACTGCGAGGCGGGGCTGGAGCACATCAGCCGCCAGACAACACAGGATATCGATTACCTGCTGGCGGTCACCGATCCCACCATGCGGGGTTTAAACACCGCTATCCGGCTGAAAAAGCTGGCAGGTGAGATGCGCACCAATATCAAAGGCGGCGTGCTGCTGGTGATTAACAGGCTGAGAAACGGGATGCCGGATGAGATCAAGGATGCGGTGGCGAAGTCGGAGCTGATGCTCTTTGCTACCATCCCGGAGGATCCCAATATTTCAGACCTGGACATTAAAGGCAAGCCGCTGGTTAACCTTCCGCTCGACTCCTCTTTCCGCCGGGCGGTACAGGAGATTCTTTTCAGGCTCAAGATAAAATAGAAGCATTTCGATATTAAAGTGCACGGGATTCTGCATTCAGGCGAAAAATGAGTATCGGGCAAAGCAAGCTGATCAATCTGGCGGATATCGAGGGGAAGGTAAGCCCCCATGCCGCGCAGGTCAAAGGCGCGCTCAAGATGAGGGCGGAGGCGTTAAGCTATGTGAAGGACGTAGCGGCGCTGGCGGCCTACCTGGGTGGAGTAGTGGAGAACCCGGGTCTGGGCGAGGACTGGGCGGTAAGCAAGGAAATCTACCCGGGAGTCAGCATCCTGTTTGCTTTCAACAGGGCAGACACGGAGTTCCCTGCGCGTGTCCGCGCGCTTTACAGCGGGGATAAAATCAGGACGGTCCGGGGTGATGAGCTGGCTGCCGTAACGATATCCTGCGCCAACCAGCTTTTGAGATATGTCAGGCAAAGTAATCCAGGCACGAAATTACCGGAGGTATGCTACAAAGTATAAAGGAGATAGCCCGAGCCTATGAATGATGAACTGAGAAAATTTATGGATGCCAAGTTTCACATACCGCCCATCGAGGGTGAGGATAAGGTCTGTGACCTGGAAGAGGCTATCAGGAAAAATGTGCGCAAAGGCATGTCCATTCACTTCGCGGGTAAGGGAGGCGCCCTGTTTTACCAGCTCGTACGAGAGTTCTGGGGCAAGAAGCCCGAATTTACATTGATAAGCCCTTCCCTGTCGGGGCTGCTTCTTGTCCTTATCCGGGGCGACATGCTTAAAAAAGCTGTCATAAGCTTCACCGGCAATTCGTATCCCACTCCCGGCCCCAACCCGCTGGTGCAGAAGGCCTATATCTCCGGCGCGGTGGAGATTGAGAACTGGACCATGCTGACCATCACGCAGCGCCTGATAGCCGGCGCCATGGGCTGGGACTTCATCCCCACCAATTCTATCATTGGCAGCTCCATGGCCGAGGAGAATAAGGATTCTTTTGCGGTCATCGAATCTCCCTTTGGCACGGGAAACAAGGTCGGCATCATGAAGGCGATTCGGCCGGACATCACGCTGGTACACGGGATAGCCGCAGACCGCAGCGGGAACACCATTTTGTCCTATCCCCTGAGCGTGGACGCCTATGGAGCCTGGGCGGCCAAAGAGGGCGTGATAGTAACTGCAGAAAACATAGTCCCCACGGAATATATACGCAGCCATGCACATGTGGTTCGCATTCCCTCCTACATGGTAAAAGCGGTCTGCGAAGTACCCTTCGGGGCACATCCCGGCGGGCTACCCAATATGGGCGTGCCACAGTTCGAGGGATATTTTGATGATTATGAATTCGCTACCGTGATCCGCGAAGCCTCCATGGATGAGACGAAATTTCTCAATTTCATACAGGAATGGATACTGGGCTGCCGCGGCAACAAGGAATATATCGAGAAGATCGGCAAGGAAAAGTTGCGCTACCTCAAGGACAAGGCCAATCCGCATTCATGGGTGATGGAAACACTGGCAATGGCGCCGGGTGTGGAATTCGATAAAGAGGCCAACAGGCTGGAGAGGATGGTCATTGCAGGCAGCAGGTTCATCATGGAAAAATGCAAATCTAAAGGATACAAAACCATCCTGGCGGGCATTGGGCTCTCCAACCTGGCAGCCTGGATGGCTACCTATAAACTGAAGGAAACGGGCTATGACGTAGACCTGGTGGCGGAAATTGGCATGTACGGCTATCTGCCCAGGCCGTCCGACCCCACCGTTTTCAGCATGCATAACTTCCCGTCCTGCAAAATGCTGTCCAATATCGAAACCGCGCTGGGTGTGATGGTGGGGGGCTCCACCAACTCCTGTATGGGCGTGCTTGCCGGGGGACAGATCGATGTTCACGGCAACGCCAACTCAACCAAGATGCCCGGCGTTTTCTACATGGTGGGCTCCGGCGGCGCCAATGATATTGCCACTACTTCCCTGGAAACCATAGCTTTCTGTGCATCGGGAAAGGAAAGGCTGGTGGAGAAGGTGCCCTACATCACTTATCC
>JAQUQM010000060.1 GCA_028716085.1 Dehalococcoidia bacterium
CAGGTCATCATGCATGGGGAATGTCATGGTTACGGCGTCAGTCACACCCGTATTACAGAAAGCGGTACGTAAGTCAGGATCGGCATCAAGATAGCGCACCAGGAGCTGTTTTTTAGAGGGCACGTATTCATTGACGACAGCGCCGGAAGCCCCTGATAATGATTTCAGTTTCTTACACAGGAATTTGTAAATATCCGTCTCCTCCGGGAGGGACGTGAGATCGATGCCAATCTGGTTCAACTGGCTTAAGGCGGCATTATGATCACTGAGGGACTTTTCCGTTGATTTCCTGGCTTCCAGTTCGGTCCTGAACAGAGCGAGAGCCCCGTAGAGCCATCTTTGCGACAGCTGGATGACAAAAGTTCCCGCAATGATGATGGCGGAAATATATATCCAGACGAACGGATTAGTGGATACAAAAACTACCGGTAATTCCTTTAATAGCTGGCCTGTAGAAAATAGCGCCAGGCAGGTCAGGACAAAGCAAACTGCCACCAGCCAGGCATCCCTTTTCTCCAGAAGCAGGCTGCTTAAAACAATCACCGCAATATACATGAAGCCGTACTGGCTGGAGGAGGCGCCGGATAACAATATGACAACGGTAGTAGCCATCCAGCTGCCTAAAATCAGCGTAATTGCACTGGCCCGGTAGTGGCCTCTGTTATTTAGCCCATACATCACACCGGATAAGGCCAGTAGATAGACTCCTGCCAGGATATGAGCAAGCAGGTTATTATCGACGCCCAGGCAGGTGATGAAAACGAGAATGCCTAATAACAGGAAAGTAAATGCCAGGATATTCATCAGGTTCTTGCGACTGTAAGAATGGCCGTCTTCGGTTAGCTCCGGAGGAGCGAATATGTCACTTGCGTCATTAAAGAACACGCCCGCGATTTTATTAAGCAAACCTCTAACCAACGGCATTTCCTCTGCCCGACCATATCCGGCAATATTGGCTTAAGGAGTAAATCAAGACATCCTCATAACCGCTTTAGTTTCGGGTCCAATTTGTTTCCTTCATCAGGATAGAGCATCAGATCATGCTAAACAATAGCCATGAGGGTATAAATCATTGGCCTTTAGTACTAATATGATGATTTTTCAGGAAGGATACAGTTGAAGGTAGACGGCAAACCGCATTATGAGGATGCAGGCGATTTGTCATATAATTAGGCAAAATTCATCTTCAGATTGAAGGAACGGGAATATGAAACAGCTAAAGCATAATGTATTCGAAGCCATCGGCAATACCCCGCTGGTGGAGCTGACGAAAGTGGACGGGATAAATCCCAGGGTCAAGATTTATGCCAAGCTGGAGGGCTGTAATCCCGGTGGCTCGATAAAAGACAGGCCCGCTTATTACATGATTGTGAAAGCCGAGGAATCCGGCGAGCTGACGAAGGATAAAATCATCGTGGAGCCCACATCCGGCAATACGGGCATCGCCCTTGCCATGATTGGATCGGCCAAAGGATACAAGGTTAAGCTTTTCATGCCGGAGTGCGTCAGCACAGAAAGGCAGATCTGCCTGCAGGCTTTCGGCGCGGAGGTAGTATTGACACCCGCCAAAGAAGCCACGGACGGCGCGATACGCCGTGCCTGGCAGTTCATTGAAAAAGAGCCGGAAAAGTACTTCATGCCCAACCAGTTCGATAATCCCAATAACCTGCTGGCGCATTATGAGACAACAGGGCCGGAAATTTATGAGCAGACCGGCGGCGAGCTGGATGTCTTTGTGGCCGGGCTGGGCACGTCCGGAACATTGATCGGCACGGGCAAATATTTAAAGGAAAAGAAACCGAAGGTAAAGGTGGTGGCGGTGGAACCAACGGAAGGCCATACCATCCAGGGATTGAAAAACATGACCGAGTCCATTAATCCCAAGATATATGATCCCAGCAAGTTCGATGAAAAAGTCGTCGTCGAGGACGGTGAGGCCTTCGAGGTTACCAGGACGCTGGCGACCAGGGAGGGTATTTTCGTAGGCATGTCCAGCGGCGCTGCAGTAGCGGGCGCTCTGAAAATTGCTCGGCAGATGGATAAGGGAAATATAGTGGTCATACTGCCCGACCGCGGTGACAGGTACTTGAGCACCACCCTCTTCCGCTCCGTCTGCGCCAAGTGCCCGCCGTAATAGAAATACCATGTCATTGCGAGCCCTGATGTAATCGGGGCGTGGCAATCTCATGGCCTGCAATAGTGCCATGCAGTAGATTGCTTCTCCCGATGTTATCGGGATCGCAATGACATCAGAGATAATTCGTCATTGCCCGCCGCAGTCAGTGACCTCGCAATGTAGGGACAGGTCTTCAGACCTGTCCGGTTGCGGGCGCAACTGAAGTTACGCCCCTACAAATGTTATCGGGATCGCAATGACACATGGAAATAAAAATGTCATTGCGAGGAGTCCCGATACATCGGGACGACGTGGCAATCTCCTGGCATTCACGCAAGTAAAAGGATTGCTTCGCTTCGTTCGCAATGACGTGCTAATCGATAATGTTCACAATGACGTCATTTTGTTGATTCTTTCGCCAGGAATTCCGCTATATGAACCACCTTGATGGGACTTTTTCGCCTGTCCAATCCCCCGCGGAGCTGCAGCACGCAGGCGGTACACGCCGTTACCACCGTATTAACACCGGTGGCCTCGATGTTATCCAGTTTGCGTTTCAAGATTGATCCGCACAGCTCCGGATGCGTGAGCAGTGCATCACCGCCGAAGCCGCAGCAGGCGTCGGGATCGTTCATCTCCACAAGCTCATAGCCGGCCTTTTCGATCAGCTTCCTGGGCTCTGTAAAAACGCCAAGCCCCCGCTTCAGGTGGCAGGGATCGTGATAAGTTACTATTTCCCCACCGGTGGCTTTTTCCGCACTCTCAGAGCCAAGCTCAATTAGCAGTTGGGAAAGGTCGCGGACCTTCGCTCCGAGCTTCAGGGCGCTCTTATGCAATGCAGCATCACCGGAGGTCAGAAGAGGGTATTCGTTTTTCAGCATGGCCGCGCAGCCGGGGCAAACCGTAACAACATAGTCCGGCTCCATTAGAAGCAAAGACTCGATGTTGTGCCTGGCCAGTGTCAGCCCGGTACTTGAATCACCCGAGAAATAAGCCGGCGCCCCGCAGCACGCCTGCCCTGCAGGGTAATAGGGCGCGGTGTCACATTCATCAAGCAGCTTGAAAACAGCGTCTCCCAGGTCCGGGTAGGCATAGGCCGTAACGCAGCCCGCGAAGAAGGCCACCTTTGCCTTTGTGCCCGTCTCCGGGGTCTGGTGCGACCTCATCCGGCCGGCGAGCAGGCTGGAATTGATACCCGGCAAACTGATGGTATCTGTCAGGTTCCCCAGCGGATAGGGCAGCTTTCTGATCATGTAATCGGCGTCAAGGAAGGGCTGTTGCAGTTTGGCCAGCGCCCTGGCGGCGCTTTCCGTCCGGGAGGGGGATTTCAGGATACCCCGGTAAGCAACCCTTTTAAGCAGGGGGAATCCGTGTTTGCGTACCTTGCGGGCTTTCAAATTCCTGATCAAACGTGGTATATCGATTCCGGAGGGACACACAGTCCGGCAAGCCAGGCAGCCCATGCACATCTCGGAAAGCTCATGTGCGCGCTGTGGGTCGTGGAAAAATGCCGTCAGGATAGTGCCGATGCCGCCCTGGTATATATGGCCGTAAACCTGTCCGGCAACGGAGGCAAACACCGGGCAGATATTCAGGCATGCGCCGCATTTTATGCAGTACAGGGCTTTCCTGAACTCGGGGGAGTTTCTCAGTTCGCTGCGGCCGTTGTCCACCAGGACGATATGCAGCTCCCGCGGCCCCTGTCCTCCGCAAAGCGGGATGCCGCCGATATCCCCCGCGCTGCCCGTCCCGGTTATAAAAGAGGTGTAGACGGTAAGCCTGGGGCCGACGCAGCACCTGCTCAATAAGTGCAGCACGGCGTTGGCGTCTTCGAGACCGCCCATCAGCTTTTCCATGCCCACGATGGCTACATGCAGCGGTGAAAGGGTTGTCACGATCTGGCCGTTGCCCTCGTTGGTAACGATCACCAGGGTGCCTGTTTCGGCTATACAGATATTGGCGCCGGAAATGCCCATCTCCGCGTCCAGGTAAGACTGTCTCAGGGAATCCCTGATCGTATCCAGCAGCTCCTGGGACCCTGTGCCGATCTCGTTGCCAGTCACCCTGCTGAGCAGTTCGGCTATCTGATCCACCGTTTTGTGGATGGCCGGTCCCACGATATGCGCCGGCCTTTCACCGGCAAGCTGCACGATCCTCTCACCGATATCGGTTTCAACCACATGGATCCCCGCCTGCTCCAGATGCTCCTTTAAACCGATCTCCTCCGTCAGCATAGACTTTGATTTAACGATATGCCTTACACCATGTTGCCTGGCCAGCCTGAGGACGTATTCATTGGCTTCCCGGGCATCCCCGGCTTCATATACTATGGCGCCGGCTGCAGCGGCATTTTCTTTAAACTGCTGTATCAGGTGGGGCAGGTTTGCGATGGATTTTTCTTTGCGGTCGTGCAGGTCATTGCGCAGCACCTCGAAGTCGATCCCCTTCATCCCCATCCTGCGCCCGCCTTTGGTCAGTACCGCCAGGCGGCCCAGGGCTGTCTGCAGATTATTATCGGCCAGTGCGTTTTTGATGCGCTTCTTAATTCCAGCGGCCATGATCGACCTCGAACGTGAATAGTATGGGACTGATGCTATGAATTATTGCAGGGCAAGGATCAGGATATGCTCTTCCTCAGGCCCCTGCGCCCGCGCGAAGAGCGCGCCGGGAATATCACCGGTTGTATTCCGCCCCGTCAAATAGGTGATGAAGGTGGGGACCTTGTGCCCGGGTATGCCGCCCGCTGTATTTTTAATCCTTTCGGCGGCTTCGGCGAGATTGGCGACAATGCAGTTGCCGTCGAGCAGTGTGAGGTGGATATGTGGCAGCGCTGCGGCCAGCCTTGCGTTTCCCTCGTTTTCCAGCGAGACCAGTGTACCGCTCTCCGCTATACCGAAATCCGCCTGTGTGATGCCCAGCCCGGCATTGGCATAGGTGTCTTTCAAAACGCGGCGTGCGGCCTTTAAAATGGCCTCGGGCTTGGGTTCGATTTTCTCACCTGTGGCCGAAGAAATCGATGCGGCGATTTCATCCAGGGGCGCCTCCCTGCCGCCGGAAAGCTGGCGTATCCACTGCACAATGGATGTCTCAATCACCCTGACGCCGTTGTTCTCAAGCTGCTCGCGCAGGCCGATGCCGGCGGCCAGCGCCGAATCCGATTTAACCACGGTTTGGATGTTCTTTTCCTTAACCAGAGCCAGGATATAGTTCACGGCTTCTTCGGCCGTGGCAGCTACAAAAATCTTGGAGCCCACGCGTGCGGCTTCTTTTTTATATCGTTCGATGTATTCCGGATTGACAGCCATGTTCAACCCCGTTGTTGATAAAATTCAAGCCTGCGACAGGTACTGTATCGTGCCGTCGGGGACCACCGCAACCCTGGCGCCGTGCGGATGGTCCTGCGTTAAAATGTCCAGCACCTCCTGCCAGGATTTTACCCAGACCGTGCCGGGTATGGCCAGCCAGTCGGTCATGGCATGCTCGAACTGGGGGCAGAGGATGATCACCCTCTTCAGCCATGGTCGCGATATATTAACGGCCTGGAAATGGCGGCCTTTGACGGACCTGCCGAAGCTGCCGGTCAGGTAGTGGACCACCTGCCCGGCGGGACAATCCATGATCAGCACAAGGTCGCCGCTTTTTTTAGAGAGCATGGCGATTCCGATGATCATGCCGAGGGCGGCCTCGTTCCCTTTGCAGTAGTTGTTTACCACGGCGACGTCGATGTCCGGGACCGGCCTGGTCGCGTAATGCGGTGCGGCATATTTAACCGCCTCGGCATATTCCGCCTTGGCATCGCCGCAGAAGATAGCGCAGGCCTTGCCTCTTCCGTTCACTATGACGTCGACTTTGAAGTCGAGACCGGCCAGCTTCGCAGCTTCCGTGAAATCCTGTACCAGGGGATTTTCGGCGTAGTTACCCATGCCCACCGTTTTGCCTTTACCTTCCTGACGGGCTTTGAGCTCGAGGCCGTGGAAGTGCTCTACGGATTCGATGGCCGAAACTCCCGGCAATATGATCTTGCCGCCTCCGCCGAAGCCGGTCTGCGGATGCGGGATCACTGCCCCGATGCCTATTTTAAGGTCGCAGGACATGACCTCTGAATTGACATAAAGCTTGGTGCCGAGGGAGGTGGTTCCTGCATAGGTGCAGTTTTCATAGACGTTGTGGTTGTAGGCGGGGAAGCGGTTGAGGATATCGGTTCCCAGCTTTCTCTCGAAATCGAGGTAGCTGTGTGCACCGTGGCAGCCGGTGGCGCAGATAAGCCGGATTGATTTTTCGTCTATGCCGGCTTCCCTGAGTTCATCCAGCACAAACGGGAGCAGGTCGGAGGTGGGAGTGGGCCTTGAGATATCGTCGAAGAGGATGGCTACATGCTGCTTTCCCTTCGCCAGGTCGCGCAGCTTTGCAGTGCCGATGGGGTTTCCAAAAGCGGACTGGATTTGATTTAAATTGAGCTCGGGCGCGTTGTGCCCGTTCATACGGCAAGGCAGCACCTCCCATCCGTCGGGGAAATCCAGTTGAAGCTCCCCTTCCTCGTACCATATCCTGTTGGGAACAGCAAAGCTGTTGTTGGCCATTGCGCGGAATTATATATTGTCCCCGTGATTAATGCCAGTATTACCCGGGCCTGAGTGAATAAGCCGGGGCAGTTCAACCGCCCCGGCTTATGTGGAATTTCCGTAAAACCTGTCTATTTTTCTACGTTGGAAAACAGCTTGTAGGACTTGTCGATGGGAGGCATCTTGGGCTCCACGGCTTTTTCCGGGTCTACCAGCTGGCCGTAGACCGGGTCGGTCTGCCAGCCGTCGATGTGCAGGTCGCGTTTGGCGGCTGCCTTGTAGCGGTCCCAGTTGGCGCTGAAGTAGAGGAAAATCTGCTGCGCTGCGCGTGAGCCTTCCCCGTGAATGTGGTCGATCTGGTAGTAGTTGTGGGTCATGTCCTTGATCATGCGGATGACCTTGATCCTGTCGGCCGTGGGCACCCCGGCCTTGGCTCCCAGGTATTTTTCAATATAGTCATGTATCTCGGGATTTTTCCAGTCGCGATAGCATGGTACGGTGGTGGCTATGCCCCCGCAGACGTCCTGGGCGATCTGGCACATCTGGTGGAAGCTGTCGGCGAAGATGAACTTGGCCGAGTTGGTCAGCATCAGGTCGGGCACCATCATGCCGGAGGCCTGGTCCATGGTACCCTTGATGCAGGCCATCTCTCCCAGGTTGGCCACCGTGTTGGTGATCATGGCCATCCAGGCCAGCTTGTTCCTGATGTGCTCGTATTTTTCCAGCCCGTTGTACTCGGTGATCAGCCTCACCGCGCCGGTGAGCTTTTCCAGCTCGCCCACCATCTTGCAGGTGCCGAAGAGCCGGTGGAAGCTGGCAAAGCCATAGGTGATGTCACGGGAGAACTGCCATTCGCCGCACATGAAAACCCTCTCCCAGGGAATGAAAACATCATCGAAAACAATCAGGCATTCCGTCGGCTGCAGGCCCCAGGCGTGCGGATAGTCCCAGGCTGCCTCCTCGCCGTATGTGCGTGTAACCGGCTCCACGGCCAGCAGCTTGACGCCCTTGGCGCCTAGCGGCACGGCAAAGGAAAGCGCGTAGTCCTTATCGTCTTCACCATGCGTGCGGCAGGGGAGCACGATGGCCTCGTTGGCACAGGGGGTGGCGCTGATATGCACCTTGGCGCCCCTTACTATAATGCCGTCCTTCTGCCTGTCGACCACGCGGACATAGAAGTCCTTATGCTGGACCTGCTTGGAAGGATGCAGGCTGCGGTCGCCCTTGACATCGGTCATGGCGCCGGTCAGGCCGACATCGTTCTTCTGCAGGAACTTACGGTAGTTCTCCACACGCTCGACATAGTTGGTGCTTAATGCCTTATCCATCTTGTTGGCTGCCAGGGTGCAGGCAGCCAGCGCGTCCACGCCCATACAATGCACCAGGAAGCCTCCGCCGGAGCGGATACCCTGGATAAAGCACTCGCGCCTTCTCAGCAACTCATCCTTAGTCCTCGGCGGTGTGAGCAGGAAATTGACGTCCTCCCCCTCCTCGTTCTTTGCTACATAGAGATCGTGGAATTTAGGGTCGTTGGGCAGGGCGTAATCCATGGCCGCGGCGCGTATCATGGTCCTCAGCATGGGGTGCGTCCTGACGTCTTTGACCCTCTCGCCGAGGCAGTAGACCACCCTGCCGTCGTCGAGGCTTTTCAGATATTGTTCGACTGTCCTGATCATAACGGTTTCCTCCCCAAAATTATTTGTAAATTTTTATTGTTATAATACACGTCGTGGAAAAGAAAGACTACCATAAGATATTTTTAACGGACGGGGAGTTCGGGGAGCTGTTCGGATCCGAGATTTCCCGCCTGGTCAAGATTCTGAATGACACGGCCCGTGCTGTCTGCCCGCCCTGCAACGGCTATTGCTGTAAAAATATCCACTGCCTGTTATACTCTGAAAAATTCAGCACCTGCCCCATCTTCGACCTGCGTCCCCGCGAATGCCGCTACCATTTCTGCAACGACGTTTTCACCAGGGCCCGTCTGAGCAAGGAAGAGCTGGATGCCATGATGAATCCCGTGGAGGAGCTGGTTTGCGGCGACAGGGGCGAGATAGCCAGGCTGTTCTTTCTCTTTCCAGAGTTCCCCCTTGATGAGAAGGGGCTTGAATCCATGGGCATTAAAGATGCCGTGGAAAAGATAAAAAAGGACTTCGAAGAGGGTATCCTTGGTGAAGGAGAGGCCTTCCACAAATTAAGAGAGCTTTGCGTCAACCGGGACTGAATAAATCTATGTACTGGGGGTTTCAGAGATGAAGAACATCTTAACGGAATTCAAGCAGTTTATCATGCGCGGCAATGTACTGGATATGGCCATCGGCATCGTCATCGGCGTGGCCTTCGGCAAGATCGTCACGTCTCTGGTCAACGACATCATTATGCCGCCTGTAGGCCTGCTGCTGGGCAAGGTCAGTTTTCAGGACCTGTATATAAATCTATCGGGGCAATCCTATGCCTCGCTCGATGTGGCGAAAGTAGCCGGAGCTCCCACCATAAACTACGGCGCTTTCCTCAACACGGTGTTCGATTTTATCATCGTGGCATTCGTGATATTCTTTCTTATCAAGATGTTTAACAAGGTCAGGAGGCAGGGTGAGAAACCGGCCGAAGTGACCACCAGGGAATGCCCTTACTGCATCTCCACCATAGCCATAAAGGCAACGCGCTGTCCCAACTGCACATCGGACCTGCCCTGAACCGTACGCAATCAGCCACGGTTTTCCCCTGATATATATTCTGTCCGGGCAATACCGGTCGGTCGGTTGCCCGACATGATTAGCTTCAAAGCCTGTACGAAATGGGCAATCTTGGGGTAAAATATACGGACGAAATTTTCAGGAGGGACAAATTGAGCGATTTCGAAGGCAAAGTTGTAATAGTCACCGGCGCCAGCTCCGGCATCGGCCGCTCTGCCGCCGTTATGTTTGCCCGGGAGGGCGCCAAAGTAGTGCTTGCCAACCGCCGCGTAAAGGAGGGCAACGAGACCCTGCAGATGATCAGGGATGTGGGTGGTGAGGCTATCTTCGTCCAGACCGACGTGAGGGTCGCCGCGCAGGTGGAAAACATGGTCAACAAGGCAGTGGAGACCTACGGCAAACTGGACATAGCTTTCAACAACGCAGGACTTGCCGGCATCTTTCAAAGCGTGCTCAAAGAGGACGAAGATATATTTTACGCTCAGATCGATACCAACCTGAAGGGTATCTGGCTGTGCATGAAGTACGAGATACCGGTGATGCTCAAGCAGGGCGGTGGCGTGATCGTGAACAATGCTTCCATCACCGGCCTGAGGGCGCTGCGCAAGCTCAGCAGCTACAGCGCGAGCAAGCATGCCGTGGTGGGGCTCACCAATGCGGTAGCCAAGGAGTTCGCGCCAAAAAATATCCGTATAGTTTCCGTCTGCCCCGGCTGGACCGATACACCCATGGCCAAGGAGTTCACCGAGGACCCGGAGAGGCGCAGGAAGACCGAGGAAAGCGTCCCGCTGCGTAAGATAGCAAGGCCCGAGGAAATCGCAGAGCTGGTGCTCTTCCTGGCGTCGGACAAGGCGTCCTATATCGCGGGAGGGGCTATCCCCATATCGGGCGCGCTGGATATTTAGGCTTCCCCGTATCCAGGTTTGAACGGCAGGCTATTTCCTGGCCAGTACCATGCCGAAGATGCTGCTCTTGATCTTGTTTGTGTATTCGAGGTAGAAGAACGCCGTATTATCGATAATATACTGCTCCCTGAGTCCCAGGAAGGCAGTGATCACCAGGGTTGCGATGAAATGTGAATCGGTGCCCTTTCTAAAGGTGCCTTCTTCAATGCCTTCCTTGACTATGGCCTCGCAGGTTTCACGGTAGCCACGGTACAGCTTGGTCAGTATCCTCTTCATCCTGTCGTTGTATTTAACCTGCGTCAGGAAGTCGAAAATTACGTACGCATATTCGCGATCGCTGTCCACCAGGCCGAAGGCCTGGTCCATGAAGATATCCAGCTTCTGGCGGGGGTCGGTTAAATTCTCGGTGGCCTTTTCGAGCTTGGCGCGTACATCCTGCTGCATCTCCCTGAGCAAGGTGACCAGCATGTTTTCCTTGTCCTTGAAGTAGTGATGAATCAGGCCTGAGGAAACACCCGCCCGTTTGGCGATGTCCATCATGGTGAAATTGTAATAGCCTTTTTCGGCGATAACCTCGTAGGCCGCCCTTGTAATCTGCTTCTTCCTCACGCCGGCAATCTGCCTGCAGCGCTGGGCACGGTTCATTTTAACGCGCTTATCCACGGATGTTTTGCGGGCTGAAGGTTTGCCTGTTTTTTTCACCATCACCGGAACCTCTCCTTATCGTTGTAAATGCCGGACACGGCTAATTAGATGATCAATCAATAACAATTCTACATATTGTACACGAAACTGCACTAAATAATACAGCAATCCGGCCTTTCCGTGAAGATGGGGCTATGGCGGGCTGACATATTGTGCGGTCGTATGTAATACATTATGCTGGACATTTAAAGGATGCTATGTCAGAATATTCCCGCTGTACCCAATCGGAATACCGGTGAAACAA
Source organism: Dehalococcoidia bacterium (assembly GCA_028716085.1). Taxonomy (GTDB): domain Bacteria; phylum Chloroflexota; class Dehalococcoidia; order GIF9; family UBA5629; genus JAQUQM01. Next base: position 11,229 of record JAQUQM010000060.1, read on the forward strand.
ATGCCTGGCGGGCGCGTTATCATTATCAGGTAGGAGGAATTTTATGTACAAAATATTAGCCCCGTTCCTGGTAGCCTTGATTCTCCTATCGGGATGTGTCGTCAAAGGTCCATCGACAGCGCTGCGCATCATCACGGAGGAATCCCCTCCTTTCAATTTTTCCGATGAGAGGGGCAATATCACGGGACAATCAACCGAGCTGGTACGGGAGATCATGAAGAAGACCGGCGACGGCGGCGTCATAGAGATGCTGCCGTGGTCGCAGGGTTATGCCCTGGTTCAGAAAGAGCCGGGTACCGTCCTCTATTCCATCAGCCGCATACCGTTGCGTGAGAACATGTTTAAATGGGTGGGTCCCATCGGCTTTGCAGATAACTGGTTCTATTCCAGAATGGGCGCCGGCATCAAGCTGGATTCGCTGGACGACGCCAGGAAAGTGAAATCGATCGCCGTTTACAGGGATGATTCCAACCAGCTTTACCTCCAGGAACAGGGTTTCACCAACCTGGATATAAGTGAAAATATGGGGGAATGCATCCGCAAGCTGGTCAACGGCCAGGTCGATCTCTGGCTGGGGCCTGCAGAGGGCCTGCACTTCATCGCCTACGGCGCGGGCGTCAACCCGGCGGAGATAGAGGCGGTTAAATACGTGCGCCGGGCTGAGTGGTATATTGCTTTCAATAAGGAAGCGCCCGATTCCACCGTCCAGAGCTGGCAGAAAGCCCTTGATGAGCTCAAGCAGGCGAAGGATGCCTCCGGTGTCAGCATGTACGATAAGATAACCACGAGCTACGCCATCCCCCAGTACGTTACCGATGGTGTGGCGGCGGACACCGTGGTCAAGCTGGTGGAGAAAACGGCTGCGGATATAACAGCCGATGCCGCGGGCACGATCAAAAAGATAAATGCCGGCGAAGCGCCCTACCTGGATAAGGACAATCCGCAGCTGTACGTTTATATTTACGATACGAACGTAAATGAAATAGCCAACGCCGACAATCCGGCGATTGTGGGGCGTTGCCTGAGGGGTGTTCCCGATATTGCGGGCAAGCTCTTCCGCGACCGCATTGTGGAAGGTGCGATTCAGAATGGCAAGGGATGGGAGGACTATGTCTTCACCATTCCCGGCAAAATCGGCATTTACAATAAATCGGCCTACTATATGCTGGCGACCGGCAGCGACGGCAAGCAGTACGTCGTCTGCGCAGGGCGCTACACAGATAAGCCAGAGCAATAGCCGCTGCAGGCAAGACTACATGCGGTTTATTGAATACGCATACGGGCAATTTCAAGGTGGAGCGGTTGCCTTTTGATCGTGGTCGCAGGCTGTTTCAAAAATTTTTCCTCCAAACTATTGACAGGCAGTCAATAACTGGGTAAACTGATTTGGGTTTTCTGCCTTTTAGATTATGCGTAGGTGAAAAATATTGCTGATTTCTGAGAGCCGCAAAACAAGCTACATCATCATCGACAAGGACCAATGTAAAGCGTGCCACATCTGCATTTCAGTATGTCCCCGGGAAATCATCCGTATCTCTGAAGGTATCAACCAGTTCGGATACAACTACGCTGAGGTAAATGTCGTAAAGGCCCATGAATGCACCGGCTGCAAGTCGTGTGCCGTTATGTGTCCCGATGTAGCTATTTCGGTATACCGCTACCGAAATCTGGAAAGCGACGCGATATCCTAAAACCGACAGCCTTTCGAGGAGCTTTTGATGTCAAGAAAAATCCTCATGGGGGGTAATATTGCCATAGCCGAGGGCGCCATCCTAGCCGGATGCGGGGCTTACTTCGGTTACCCCATCACCCCGCAGAACGATCTGCTGGAACATATGTCCCACCGCATGCCCGAGGAAGGGCGCGTGTTTTTACAGACCGAGAGCGAGCTGGCCGCCATCAACATGGTGTACGGGGCAGTGGCGGTGGGCTTCCGCGCCATGACCTCCACCTCCAGCCCGGGATTCAGCCTGCAGCAGGAGGGCATATCCTACATGGCGGGATCTGAGATGCCCGGAGTTATCGTGAATGTGATGCGCGCGGGGCCGGGACTGGGCAATATCGGCGGCGCGCAGGGCGATTATTTTCAGTCCACCAAGGGCGGCGGGCACGGCGATTACAGCGTGATCAACCTGGCGCCCGCTTCGGTGCAGGAGATGATGGACCTCACCATGCTATCCTTCGAGCTGGCGGACAAATACCGCAACCCCGTGGTAGTGCTGGCAGACGGCTTCCTGGGGCAGGTGATGGAGCCCGTAGTCATGCGTGAGCCCGTTACCAAATTCCACGAAAAAAAGTGGGCCCTTACCGGAGCCAAGGACCGTCCCAAGAACGTCATCAACTCCTTCGAGATGAACCCCGCCAACCACCCGGGACGCATCAAGCAGCTGCTGCACAAGTTCGAGAAGATAAAGGCCAACGAGGTGCGCTACGAGGCATTGAACCTCGATGACGCCGAGATTGTACTGGTGGCGTACGGCAGCGCCGCCCGGTCGGCCATGAGCGCCATGGACATGGCGCGGGAGCGCAAACTGCGCGTCGGCCTGCTGCGGCCTGTTACGGTCTTCCCCTTCCCCTACCAGCCGCTGGCGGACCTGGCCGAGAAGGGCTGTAAATTCGTGGTGGCCGAGATGAGCGGGGGGCAGATGATCGAGGATGTCAGGATCGCAGTGGGCAGCGATAACGAGATCAAGCTGGTCAACAGCTACGGCGGCGTGCCGCTCACGGCGGACGATATCTTCGAGGCCATAGATATATTGATGTAAAGGCAGAAATTAATGAAACCTATTGATTACGGCGAGCTCGACAACATGGTCTTCGGCAGGCCGGATGTCATGGAGGACAGGCCTTCGCATTTCTGCGCCGGCTGCGGACACGGCATCGTACAGCGGCTGATAGCCGAGGTGATAGACGAGCTGAACCTTCAGGAGAGGGCCATCTGCGTGGCTTCCATCGGCTGCACGGTGACAGCCTATCATTATTTCAAGGTGGACGGCCTGGAATCCGCCCACGGGCGCGCCCCCGCGGTGGCCACTGCCATCAAAAGGTGCCGGCCCGACCTGATACCCTTCACCCTGCAGGGCGACGGCGACCTGGCGTCCATCGGCACGGCGGAGATCGTCCACGCCTGCGCACGCGGGGAAAAGCTCACCGTTATCTTTGTAAATAACGCCACCTACGGCATGACGGGCGGTCAGCTTGCCCCCACCACGCTGCTGGGTATGTATTCGACCTCCACGATCAAGGGCAGGAACCATCACCAGTCGGGCTTTCCCATCAGGGTCTGCGAAATGCTGGCCACGCTCGACGGGCCGTCGTATATCGCCAGGGTATCTTTACATAACCCCGCCAATGTCAGGAAGGCCAAGAAGGCCATCGACCTGGCGTTCCGCGCCCAGCTCTCCGGGCTGGGGCTGGCGCTGGTGGAGGTATTGTCCCCCTGCCCGGTAAACTGGAAGATCGATCCGGTCAAGGCGCTGGACTGGATGGTGGAGAACATGATACCGCAGTACCCGCTGGGAGAGTTCAAGGTCACGCCGGAAATAGCCCTGCTTAAAAAAGGAGAGCGCGCATGAACACGGAGGTTACCCTTTCGGGATTCGGCGGACAGGGCGTGCTCTTCATCGGCAAACTGCTGGCGGAGGCTGCCGTGACCGAGGGCAAGGAAGTAAGCTGGCTGCCATACTACGGCGCCGAGAAGCGCGGCGGCATGTGCTCCTGCTATGTAAATATTGCGGACGATAAGGTGGGCTCCATTTTCAATACCAGGCCTGATGTGGGCGTCGCCATGAGCCCTGCCGCCATGGAGAAGCTGGAGCCTGCGGTAAAAACGGGCGGGCTGCTCATTGTGAATGAATCGCTGGTCAAGACAAAGTCCAAGCGGCCGGATATCAAGACGGTTTATATCCCCATACTCGAGGTGGCCGGCGAGCTGGGCGACGAGTCGGTGGCCAACCTGGTGGTGCTGGGCTCGTTGATAGCCAACACGCAGATCGTGACCTCGTCGCACATCATGGGTGAGATCAACAAGATGTCGTCCAAAGACAAGCGCCAGCTCGAGCTCAACAAGGCGGCCTTCATGAAAGGCTGCGACTTCAGTTGAAGCTGTTACAACCCCCATTTAAATAAGCAAAACCCTAAACACTAAGCTCTAAATCCTAAACAAGTTCCAACTAATACGCTCAAAAGATCTCGTCATTGCGATCCCGATAACATCGGGTGAAGCAATCTACTGCATGGCATTATGGCAGGCCATGAGATTGCCACGTCGCCCCGATAGATCGGGGCTCCTCGCAATGACGTTGTCTTCTTCATCGAGTATTGAATTTTGAGTTTGTTTAGAGCTT
>JAQUQM010000061.1 GCA_028716085.1 Dehalococcoidia bacterium
CTTTTTTATCCTGGAAAACGGGGTGCCTGACAGGGATGACAAAGTCCGCCCCTGGGTAATAGCAACCGCCGTAAAGACAATGTACGACCTGATACAGCGCGGATTCGATATCATCGGTTATCATCACTGGACCCTGGTGGACAACTTCGAATGGGCGCTGGGGTATTCCATGAAGTTCGGCCTGGTGGCAATGGACCCGGTAACGCAGGAGAGAAAGCCGCGCCCTTCAGCTTCATTTTTCGCAGAAATTGCCAAAGCCAATGCACTGACGGCCGATATGGTTAAAAAATACGTCCCCGAAGCGCTCGATGAGATCTTTCCACCTACCACGGATCCACAAAAGAGCGGCCGGCTTCCCGTTTGTAAGAAGACGGGACGGACTTAAGACCGCGCATCACCCACCGGCGCGTTTCAGCCGGATCGATCACCGAGTCGATTTCCATGTAAGACGCCATATTCATGGCTTTGCCCATGGCATAGGCCTGCTCAACCAGGAATTTATACAGCTTGTCCCTTTCCTCGGGGTCTTTAACGGCAGCAAGCTCCTTACGAAAACCGTGCTTGACCGCCCCTTCCAGTCCCATGCCACCGAATTCACCGGTAGGCCATGAGGCAGTAAAGAACGAATCATGAAAACCGCCTGCAGCCATGGCCATGGCGCCCAGGCCGTAGCCCTTGCGCAGGACAACCGTGAAGTACGGGACGGTTACGTGTGACCCAACTACAAACATACGGCAGACGTGCCTCACCTGTGCTCTGACCTCTATTTCAGGGCCAACCATGAATCCCGGAGTATCACACAGGGACAGGATGGGCAAGCGATGAGCATCGCAAAGCTGCATGAACCTAGCGGCTTTATCCGCGTCCTCGGCTTCAATAGCCCCGCTCATGTGCCTGGGATCATTGGCGATCAGCCCGAAGGGATTACCTTCAACACGTATAAGCGCCGTTACCATGCCGGGACCGAAATGACGCCTCAGCTCCAGCACGGAGCCTGTGTCGGCCAGCGCATCGATCACGGCCCGCACGTCGTAAACCCGCAGACGGTTCTCCGGAATCAGCCAGCGCAGGCGGCGCTGGTCTACTGCTTCCCATGTATCTATTGAACCCTGGAAATAAGAAAGATATTTCTTTGTAACGGCGACCGCCTCCGCCTCATTTTCCACGGCGATATCTACTACCCCGTTGCGCGTCTGCACATTGATATCGCCTATCTCCTCAGGTTTGACTACACCCAGGCCGCCCCCTTCGATCATGGCCGGGCCGCCCATGCCTATATTGGAGCTTTTGGTAGCTATGATCACGTCACAGCAACCCAGCAATGCCGCATTTCCTGCGAAGCAGGGACCTTCCACGATACCTATAAGCGGTGCTTTGCCGCTCATGCCGCCAAAGCGGTTGAAAGTGGTCAGGTCCAGGCCTGCCACGGCATTGGCGTCCGTGTCACCGGGCCTGCCCCCTCCCCCCTCGGCAAACATCACTATGGGAAGCCGCCACTTGTGTGCGACGCGCAGCACACGGTCGATCTTTTTGTGGCTCATAAATCCCTGCGTGCCGGCTAATACCATATAGTCATAAGCCAGCACCATGCAGCGTGCTTTTTCATTTGGGAATTGGGCTCCGTTCACCGTGCCGATTCCTGTAATCACGCCGTCGGCAGGCGTATTTTTCATCAGGTCGTCCAGGGAGCGCCGGCTCCGTTGCGCGGCAACGATCAGCGGCCCGTACTCGATGAAGCTGCCGGGATCGAAAAGGTCTGCGACATTTTCGCGCGCGGTGCGCTGGTTCTTCTTGTGCCTTCTTGCCACGGCCTCAGATCGCTGTTCATCAAGCGTCAGCGCATGACGTTCTATCACAGCAGCAAGGTCGGGGCGAATTTTATCGAGGTCGATTTTCTCCTCGGTTTCCTTCGCGCTGACTGCTACGGCAGCCTCTTCAATAAAGAGAAGCGGGTCTCCCTTCGCTACCACGTCATTAACAGCTATACATATCGCCCTGACATATCCGCTTCTATCTGCAGTAATGACGTGTTCCATCTTCATCGCTTCCAGTATCACTATCTTCTGCCCTGCGGTCACCGCATCGCCTTCGCTTATATCGATCTCGACCACGCATCCCTGCATCGGAGCTGCGATTGCCGCCAGGCCCTCAGGCGCCACTTTTGCATCTCCAATAGAGACAGTTCCCGATACCGATGGGCTCTTCTTAAAATATCTAACTTTCTGATCGACCGGCTCCCTGGCCAACTCAGCTGCATTATCTTCCACGAAACGTGTGTAAATCTCGTTGCGCGCCACCTCAGGCCTGCTTAGAATGTTGAGCAGGAAGGGTATGTCCGTCTGTATGCCCTCCACTCGGAACTCGCTCAGGGCGCGGTAAGCTTTGGCCACGGCATCCTCGTAGCGCGGAGACCTGGAGTCGACGATCAGCTTTGCCAGCAATGAATCGAAAGACGGGTTGGTGATATAGCCATTGTAGCCATAGCCGTCGACCCTTATGCCGGGACCTGACGGCACTTCGTAAACACTCAGCGTGCCTCCTTCCGCCACTGCGTTGCCCTTTTCATCGATGGTCTCCATGTTGATGCGCATCTGGATCGCATACCCGCGGGGAAGTGGTGCGTTTTTAGTTAATCCCGTGTCCGCCAGCGACCTGCCGCCGGCTATCTCAATCTGGGCCCTGACCAGGTCGACTCCAGTCACTTCCTCCGTCACCGTGTGCTCAACCTGCAGCCTTGGATTGACTTCCATGAAAGCGAAGTCGGCATCGTCACCGCAGGAACCTTCAACAAGAAATTCGAAGGTTCCCAGGCTCACGTAATTTGCTTTCCTGGCAATGCGCAGGGCGGCGTCCGTGATTTTTTCACGGAGCCCGGACGACAGCGAAGGGCAGGGTGCTACCTCAATCAGCTTCTGGTTGCGCCTCTGCAAAGTACATTCACGCTCACCCAAATGCACTACCTTTTTGCCGTCACCAACAATCTGGACCTCTATATGCCTGGCCCGGCTGAAAAGCTGCTCAACGTAGACGTCGCCGGAGCCGGTCGCCGTACGGGCTTCGGATTGGCAGCGCGCAAAGGCCTCATCAATATCTGCCAGGTTGTACACAGTCCTGATGCCACGGCCGCCACCGCCCAGCAACGCCTTGATCATAACTGCAGCGCCGGGTCCCAGCGATTTGAAAAATTCCCTGGCTTCTTTAATAGTTGTAGCGCCCGACGTGCCGGGGAGCAGGGGGACATCGCAGCGCCTGGCCAGCGAGCGCGCCGCGGCTTTGTCACCGCAAAGCTCGAGCAGCTCCGGCGTCGGCCCGATGAATATCATGCCTGCGTCGAGGCAATGTCTGGCAAATAATACGTTTTCGCTGAGAAATCCGTAGCCCGGATGGATGGCGTCACAGCCGGTTTCCCGGGCAAGGTCAATGAGTTGCTCCATATCCAGGTATGCGGCAACTCCTTTTCCCTTCAAAACACAGGTCTCATCAGCAGCCAGGACGTGTAATGACCGCGCATCATCCGCCGGATAGACTGCCACGCAGGGGATACCGAGATCTGCCGCAGCGCGGGCAATCCTGATGGCAACCTCGCCCCTGTTGGCAATGAGAATTTTCGATATATCCATGGCTGCTCCTCTGTTTACCTCTTAGAATTACTGCCCGGCCGGCTTGGGGATAAAACGCCGCCTATATTATATACCAGCGTCAAACCCCGGTCTTCGTTCAACAGGCTGCAAATATATATCGATATCGATATAGTCAATGTAGTTGTAATCTGCTATAATTCTCTCATTGAAATTGCCGTAGCAAGGATTCACATTGGCTGAAAAAAACAATCGCATAAACACTGAATCCTCCAATCCTTACAGCCTGGAAACGATGATGGTGCCTTTTTACTTTCACCAGGCTTATAAAGCCTACTCATCGGCCTTCCAGAAGATGCTGCAGATCCGTGACCTGACACCCAGCCAGTGTATGACCCTTATGTTCCTGCGCTTTTTTGATGCTCCGCTCACCGCCTCCCGCATCGCCCGTCTGCTTTCACTGGAAACGCATTCGGTGACCTCCCTGCTCGACCACCTGCAAAAAAGGAAGCTGGTCAGGAGAAGACGTTCCAAAAGTGACAGGCGTGTTATCGAGGTGATCCTGACCGATCAGGGAAGACAGACACTCAGGGAGGTCGTGCAGCCTTACCTGCAGTTCATCGACGGTATATTCATCAGCGTTCTATCGCCAAAAGAATTGGAGGAATTTACTGCCATAATGCAAAAAGTACGTGACGCCGGCATTACCTGGCAGGGCAGCGATCCTGAAAAGGCAAGGAGCATGGCTGATAAATTCGCCCGCTGGGTTCAGTCCGCGGGCAACCGGGATACCTTGAATTGCCTGTAACACTATTACTAATTGATGACGGATATTATTGCACTTGAAACAAATTAAACGGAGGTTTTTATGATATCGTTCAGCCCTACCGAAGAGCAAAAAATGATCGTTAACACGGTCAAACAGTTCGCCACCGATGTCATGCGTAAAAAGTACAGGGAATGCGACGAGGCGGGAGAAATACCTGCTGACATCATCAACGCAGCCTGGGAACTCGGCCTGGTTATTAGTTGCATACCCGAGGAGCACGGAGGCGCCGGCTGGGATCACTCGGCGCTGACCGGGGCGTTGCTGGCGGAAGAGTTGGCCTGGGGCGACCTGTCCATGGCCATGCACATCCTGGCGCCATCGCTGGCTATCCTGCCCATTGTCGAAGCAGGCACTGCAGAGCAGAAAAAGAAATACCTGCCCACTCTCTGCGGCGCTAAATTTTCCACGGCCACAGCTGCCTTCATCGAGCCTCGTTATAACTTCGATCCTACTGAATTCGGCACCACAGCCAGGAAAAGCGGAGGCTACACGCTTAACGGAGAGAAATGCTACGTTCCACTGGCGGCTGATGCAGGTTTCATATTGGTATATGCCGGTGAAGGCGGCTCCAACCAGTGTTTCATCGTCGACAAAGGCACGAAAGGCCTTGAGATCGGCGAGCGCGAGAAGAACATGGGCATCAAAGCGCTGGCTACTTACGAATTAACTCTCAAAAACTGCAAGGTGCCTGCCGAAAACCGCTTGGGCGGCAGCGCCGGTTGCGATTGTAAAAGGCTGGCCAATCTTTCCCGCGTTGCGCTGGCAGCCATGGCTGTGGGCGTGGCGCGCGGATCGTTCGAATTCTCCCGTGACTATGCAAAGGAGCGCTACGCCTTCGGGGAACCGATTGCGGCCCGGCAGGCCATCGCCTTCATGCTGGCCGATATGGCTATAGAGGTGGATGCGGCGCGCCTGCTCAACTGGGAAGCTGCCTGGAAGCTGGATAAAAAAGAAGACGCCACCAGGGAAGCCTGCCTTGCCAAGATGTATGCCGACAATATGGCGATGCTGGTAACCGACTACGGCGTCCAGGTGATGGGAGGGCACGGCTACGTGCGGGACAACCCTGTGGAGCTCTGGTTCAGGAACGGTCGCGGTTTCACTGCTTTCACGGGTATGGCCATAGTATAAAGGAGGACTGCAAAGATGATAGATTTTGAACTTTCAGCCGAAGACAAAGCCAAAGTCGAAGAAGCTCACAATATAGCGCAAACGCTTTTCCGGCCCGTCAGCCGGTATTATGACGAACACGAGCACGAGGAACCGCAGGAACTCATCGACACAATGTGGAACCTGCGCGGCAAGGGTTTCCTAACCGGCCTGGGAGTCGTGGGAGCGCTTATGGTTGAGGAGCTTTGCTGGGGCGATGCAGGCCTTTATCTTGCCAGCCCGGGTCCAGGCCTGGGCGGAGCCGCCGTTTTCGCGGCGGGCACCCAGGAGCAGTGGGGACGGTTCCTCGCCCGCTTCAACCAGGGTAAGCCCAAGTGGGGCGCCATGGCCATGACGGAGCCCGGCGCCGGTTCAGATACTGCTGCCATACAGGCTACCGCCGTGCACGACGGCGATTACTGGGTGCTCAACGGAGAAAAAATCTTTGTAACCATGGGACACCGGGCGCTCGACCTCTCCGAGGGCATTATCGTGGTCTGGGCTACCGTGGATAAATCCGCCGGACGCGCCGGCATGAAATCATTCGTGGTAGAAGCCGGAACACCCGGCATGAAGGTGGAGAAGCTGGAAAAGAAGCTGGGCATCAAAGCCAGCGATACCGTCACAGTCACTTTTAACGACTGCCGCATACCCTTCAATAACATCCTGGGCAAGGCCGAGGTCAAGACCAAGACAGAGGGCTTCAAGGGCGCCATGGCCACGTTCGATGTCACCCGGCCGCTGGTGGCGGCGCAGGCGCTGGGTGTGACCAGGGCAGCGCTGGATATGCTGAAGGATGAGCTTGATAAGCAGGGAGTTAAGATACGCTATGATGTTCCGCGCAGCAAGCAGACGGCGTTGGAGCGCGATTTCATGGAAATGGAGGCCAACTGGAGGGCTGCGCACCTGCTCGTAATGCGCGCCATGTGGCAGCTTCAGGGCGGAACGCCCAATGCGCTGGAGGCTTCCATGGCCAAGGCCAAGGCTGGCCGTGCTGCTACCCTGATCACGCAGAGGGCGGTGGAGCTGATGGGCCCGCTGGGCTACTCGCGCAAGCTGCTGTTTGAGAAATTCATGCGGGACGCCAAGATCAACGATATCTTCGAGGGCACTGGCCAGATCAACACGCTGGTAGTAGCGCGCCGCGTGCTCGATTACACCCGGGACCAGCTTAAATAAACCGATAAGATTCTAATGGAAAAACCTGCGCCGGACCGACGCCGCCGTAAAAGGCCCGCCGTGTCCGGCGTAGATTATTTTCGGCTTCAGATCGAGCACTGTCTGAATGCTTTTCATCAGCGTCGGCATATCCTCGCAGAAATAGGGAAAGCCCGGCGCCTGTTTGCGGATCAGCCCGCCGAAGATGAGGTCGCCGATCAAGATACATCCGCCGTCCAGCATAATTGACAGACTGCCCGGCGTATGTCCGGGAATCGGTATGATTCTGCCTGCGATGCCGTAACCGACCAGGCTCATCTCGTCCTCGACCAAAATGTCCGGCTCCAGCGCCTGCACCACCGGCTCTTTCACCATTTTTGCCATTAAATTCATGACCTTTCCCTTGATTCCCACCGGATAGAGGAAGCGGCTGGCAGTGGTACGCAATGTCTCAACATCTGCCCTTTGCACGGCCACAGGGGCGCCCGTCTTGCCCTTTAAATATGCAGCGCTTCCGTAGTGGTCGTTGTGCCCGTGAGTGATAACAATCAGTGAGATGTCAGCAGGTTTGATGTCGTGCCGTTCCATGGTTTCCAGAATCTTTGTTTCGAATCCCGGAAGGCCCGTATCGACGATGATCGACCTCTCCCCCTGAACAATGAAAGCGTTGACGTACACTGATGGTACGGCGATTACCTGCTGTTTTACACCTGCCATGACTGACCTCCCGAAATCTGGATATTTTCAGCCCAAAACCTGGCCTATTTTAAAGCGTAACTCCGATTCAGGCAATGCCCCCACGCTCCTGTCCACTTCTTCACCGTCCTTGAAGAAGACCAGCAGCGGGATGCTCATGGCCTGGAATTGTGAAGCCGAGGCCGGATTTTCATCCACATTGATTTTGCAGAACTTCATGCGTCCTGAGTAGCGGCCGGACAATTTGTCCATGATGGGCGCGATCATGCGGCAGGGGCCGCACCAGGGCGCCCAGAAATCCACCACCACGGGCAATTTGCTTTGCAGCACCTCACGGGTGAAACTCGCGTCATCCACTACTACAACTCCGGCCGGTGCATCTTTTATGCGGACCGTGATAAGAATGTCGCCGTCGCGGCCGTCCGTAACCTTTAAGGCGCCGGTAAGCTTCACAACCGTCCCGTCACCCGAGCCCGGCGGGATGGTTACCTCCAGTTTCTTGCTTCCCCTGTTGAGTATCTTCTTCGAGCCCGCTTGCGCTTCATCCGGAGTCAAAGACATTTCGTAGCGGACCGTCTGGCTATCGAATCCTGCGCTCATCTCCCTGTCCCTCCGCTCTATAATTTCCTGCTTTTCTTTCCGGGAACCATCAATTCGAAGCCGGTCTTTTTGTCCGGCAGGCGCGCCACGTCCGCGCCCAGTATCTCGTAAAGCACAACCTCGCCCACCTGCCAGGTTTTCACTCCCATGCGCACGCAGCCGGTGGTCGTCTTTCCCGATCTGCCCAGAGCGGCATGCATATGCAGCACGGGCTTGCCTTTTTTATCCGGCGCCAGCACCCCCACACCGACAACTTCATGCACACCGTCGATGGGTACCAGCATGGGGTCGGGGGGCATCTCAGTGTTTTTACGAGGTCCAACTACCAGGTTGCCGCTTTCAATCCCGCCTACCAGTATGGCCTGCCCGACTATTATATTGTGTTTAACGGCGAATTGCTCAACGCAGGATGGTAATACGTCATCGTCTTCCAGCCTTATCACAAAAACCCGGCCTATCTTACCTTCGGTATAGAGCATGTTTCATCCCCCCTTAACTCGCGCGTACTTTCAAAACTAATGTAAATGTTAATGGATTGGTGCCCGGCAGGCAATAGTCTACACAATCCTATCTTGTTATCGACTTTACTTTGTCCTAAAATACAGGCGCTTGCATATGTGGGGCATGGATATAGTAGTACAGGTCCTGGAGTATATCTCTCTCGGCATAGGTGTACTGGGTATTTTCATTGTGCTGTGGGGTGTCGTTGTAGGGTTCATCGAATTCATTCGCGCTCAATCAGCTTACCTTGGTAAAACAAAGAAGCCGGTCCCACTGGAGAAAATCCGCATAGATCTCGGCCGTTACCTGCTCCTGGGATTGGAATTCCTCATCGCCGCCGACATCATCCGCACCATTGTCAAACCGAGTCTCGAAGAAGTCGCTGTACTGATAGCCATCGTCGCCATCCGGACCGTGATCAGCTATTTTCTCAACAGGGAAATCGGGCAACTGGGGCACAGTGGGCAACATTGACCAATGGTCAACACTGATGCTATCACCCCGGCCGGTAATAGGCTGAAATCACTACTTGGGAACTAGAAAGCGCGATGAATATAGTGACCTATGTTGATTGCCTTGACTCTCTCGATACCTTACGTTAATATTAATCGCAAATGAACAGAGTGGCTCTCGTATCTGCCGTCATGATTGGCCTGCTGATCGTCACAGGGTGCTCATCTTCGCAGCAATTTTCACTTTATCCGAATTTTATCTTTGGGCACGTGTATCAATCTGATACAGGCACGCCTATTGCAGGGGCACAAATTCAATATTCAATCTGCAAACGTCTCCCTCGTGGGGGTGCTGCTTGCAGCAAAGATGTTAGGATTTTATTTACGAATTCAGATGGCAGCTACGTGATTGGCAATGTTGAGCCTGGCACATATTCAATTCGGGCAAGTGCAGAAGGATATGACCATATTTATGGTAGCCTTTTAGACATCTTTGCTTTTGGGATTGTACCCCTCGATTTCAGGATGAATAAGCTTAATGTAGTTACGGGACGTGTTTATGACTCTAAATATCTCAAGCCTATCGCCGGAGCCAAGATAGTTTTTACTCCGAAAATCAGCGATTTTCAACTGGGCACCGATAGCAACGGCAATTTTAGGGCTGACGTACTTCCAGGCGAGTACACTGTAAGAGCAGAGGCCAAAGGTTATATCACCAAATACTACAGTGGTGCAAGTTCTGCAGATAACGCTACCAGGCTTGTGATCAAGGCGAACAATGATATAACCGATATCGATTTTGCCCTGGATTCCGGCTACATCTCAGGGCAGGTGCATAATCCGGATGGGACCCCCGCTTCCAAAGCAACGGTTTTTTATAGGCAAATTGGTAGTATCTATGCTTCCCCGGTAGGAACTTCCAGCCTGCGTAGCTATAAGGATCAATATAACTATGTAAATACAGGAACAGACGGCAAGTATGTGATATCCGGTCTGCTCAACATTGGTTACGAATTACAGGCAGAAAGTGAAGATGAAATACTTCATACTTCGCAACCGGTTATGGTTAGCGCAACTGTTGGCAAAGAGACATCCGCGGACCTGGGGCTTGTTCAGAGGCGCAGAGTGATAGGTCATATCTATGAAACAGACAATAAAACTCCTGCTGCAGATATCAAAATTTTTATATATTCCCCTATTGGTAAATTTAGTAAATTAGTAGCTTCAGCAGTTACCTCGAATGATGGCAGTTACTTTATTCCCGATTTAAGTCCAGGTGAATACAAGTTTTGCCTCGTAGACAATGGCAGCAGATTTGGGGATAATCCCGGCAAATATGGTACCGAAGGGCCGCTGTATCACGATATTTGTTACGGCTATCCTGAAGAAAAAATTTACAGATTCCCTTCAGATTCTCCAATTATTGTTACCAAGGATCTTATTACCACTGTAAACTTGCGTATACCGAGATTCTGCACCATAATTGGCCGGATATATGATATTGAAAATGATCAACCAATTGCAGGGGCACTAATAACTACAGGCTCTTGCTCATATCCCCCGTTACGAAGTTATCGAAGTGATACTAATGGCGTTTATCAAGCCAACCGTGTATGCGCTGGGGAGTGGATATTATGGGCCTGGGCACCCGGTTATATACCCAGATACTACGGAGGTGCATATAATGTCGAAAACGCGACAGAAGTGATCACGATGTGGAGTGACGTTATTAAAAATGTCGATTTCGGACTACAGAAGGGAGGAAAGATAACCGGACACGTCTACAATAAAGATGGCAGCCCTATTTCTAAAGGGTCGATAGACTGGCGGGCTAAAGAAGCCAATCCCTTTAAACCACCGTATGCATATACAAAAGGCTGGAGTGAATTTATTGATCCCAATGAAGCACCTATTTATTCTTCAATTAGCTCTGATGGTAGCTATACAATTGATGGCCTGATATCTGGAGATTATGAATGGATAACTGCACCAAGTGTTGTTGTCCATGTTAACACCGGCGAGACTGTCTATCAGGATATAGTACTGCCCTAATAGTTTCCCCAATTTTTCTATTTATTAAATTTCTTTACAGAGTCTAGTTTAGTTAATATGCACCCTAAATTCGCTTTCGGTATACTTGTAGTATGCTGCATCAATGGTTCTTACTACGGTATAATATTGGCTCACCCCTGTCCCCACCCTTTGAATTCAGGTGGGGTATATATAATGCGGGCGGGACTTCAGTCCCGCCCCAACGTTTTATAGATTTAAAGAGACTGCCACGTCCCGATCCCATCGGGACTCGCAATGACAGGGTAAAAGCTATGCCCTATTAATCTTACCGATAGCCTCCCGTATCTCATCCACGGATGCCTCTTCTTCTATCGTGGATAGGTCGCCCAGCTCCTTGTTGGTGAGCAGGGCTTTGATAACACGGCGCATGATCTTGCCGCTGCGTGTCTTGGGAAGCATGTTGAGGAAGCCGATGTCCTTCATCACGATGATAGCGCCCATCTCTTTTCGCACGTGGTCCATCAGTTCTTTCTTAAGCGCATCGCTGGGTTGATAGTTTTTATTAAGCACCACGAAGGCGCTGGCAACCTCTCCCCGCAGTTCATCAGGAACACCGGTAACAGCCGCTTCGACCACCGCCGGGTGCGATACCAGGGCGTTCTCAACCTCGATCGTGCCGATGCGGTGGGCAGCAATTTTCATGACTTCATCAGCGCGTCCGGCGAACCAGATATAGCCATCCTCGTCCCGCTCGGCGGCATCACCTGCATAGTACATACCCTTTGTGCCCGGCCGCGCCTCCCAGTAGTCGGTCCTGTAACGCTCCGGATCGCCCCAGAGAGTTGGCGTGAGCCCGGGGAAGGGCTTCTTGATGACCAGTATGCCTTTTTCACCGACGCCCAGGGAACGTCCGTCCTTCTCATCAACAATATCCGCGATAACGCCGGGCGTGGGAAATGCAGCGGAGCCCGGCTTGATGGGCGCCATGCCTAATCCATAGGGATTGCCGATGATGGCGCCAGAAGTCTCCGTCTGCCACATATGGTCGATAACAGGTATCTTCCCCTCGAAAACCTCTTCCTGGAACCACCTCCAGGCAGCAGGATTAAGCACCTCTCCGGCACAGACAACCCTTTGCACGCTGCTCAGATTGTGCTTCCGCGCCGGCTCCACGCCGAACCTTGCCAGCGCACGTATGCCTGTGGGGGAGGTGAACATGCCGGTCACCCGGTTGCGCTCGATGAGGTCATACCACATATCATTGCGTGGATAATCCGGAGTCCCTTCATATAGTATGGATGTGCAGCCGTGCAGCAGGGGCGCGTAAATATTATAGCTGTGCCCCACGATCCAGCCGATGTCCGAAGTAGAGAACCAGATATCATCGGCATTAAGGTTGTAAATCCACTTTGCCATGGAATAGATATATACCTGGTAACCGGCGTGGTTCTGCAGGCTGACCTTGGGCCTGGCGGTTGTGCCTGATGTCGGCAGCAGAAAGAGGGGCTCGTTGGACTCCGTCTCAACGTAGTCCCCGCTCTGTCCTTCAGCCTTTGTCAGGAATTCCTTCCACAGAATATCCCGCCCAGGTTTCATGGGAATATCTTTATCTTCCGGTGCGTCCAGGACAACCGTGTTCCTGAAGCCATGACCTTCAGGCAGTCTTCCCAATGCGTCGTCCACCATCTCTTTAAGCTGAACCGGCTTGCCTCGCCGGGATCCCCTGGCTTTACAAATCACGTACTTCGCCCCGCTCAGTTCTACCCTGTCGGCGATGGCCCGGGGTGAAAATCCGGCAAAGATTACCACGTGCACCGCGCCAATCCTGGCGCAGGCCAGCATCATGCCCGCGGACTCAATGCTCATGGGCATATAGACGGCGATGCGGTCGCCCTTTTCCACGCCTATACCCCGCAGTGCTGCGGAGTATTGCTTTACCAGGTTAAGCAGCTGGATATAGGTTACAGTCCTGATCTCCCCGGTGTCGCCGGATTCAGCTATATAAGCTGCTTTGGCGCCCTTGCCCATCATTACCTTGTAATCGAGGGCGCTGCAGCAGATATTTGTACGGCCGCCTATATACCATTTGAAAGTCGGGTAGTTGTGCTCAAATACCCTGTCCCATCTGCGGAACCAGTGGATGTCATGCACGGAGTTGAGGGCAGCCTCCTCCCAGAAATCTTCATAATTCTCCTCCGCTTTCCTGTAAAACGCTCTTACGTGCGGTGGCAATATGCTGGCCGGTTTACGCTCTTCCATAGACTGCTCTGACATGGTCGGTGAGGCCTCCTTCAACTATTAATACACGGGCGATAAAGAGGGGAAATAAAGTATTGTATCCGTTTATTGACTGGTAAATCAAGATATTCCTTTTCAGCACTAAGCAGAGCATATTAAGCATTCCTCCTGTCCGGTTTATACCAGTAGATTGCCACGCTTACGCACGCAATGACATTTCTCAGGTCACGATGATATATCCAATAGCTACCTCTTCCTCCGCGGCAATTGTAGTAAAATATCTGCATGTCCATCCAGGTCCTATCCCCTGAAGTCACCTCTAAAATAGCTGCCGGCGAGGTGGTGGACAGGCCCGCCTCCGTGGTTAAAGAGCTGCTGGAAAACTCGCTGGACGCCGGCGCCACACAGATCACCGTAGAGGCGCAGAACGGCGGCGTGAGCCTGATACGGGTCACCGATAACGGCAGCGGACTGGACGACGGGGAGGCTGAGATCGCCTTCCTGCGCCATGCCACCAGCAAGATCACCGGGCTGGACGACCTCGAGCACATCAATACGCTGGGCTTCCGCGGCGAAGCGCTGCCCAGCATAGCCTCGGTAGCCGAGGTGGAGATGCTCACCAGTAATAGTGCCTCCGCTGCTACGTATTTGCGGCTGGAAAACGGCGAGATCACAGTAAGAGAAAAAAGGAGCAGGCCGCAGGGCACAACAGTTACGGTGCGGCACCTTTTCCGCAATTTCCCGGCCAGGCTTAAATTTCTTAAATCGGCAAATACCGAGTCAGGTCACATAGCCAATGTGGTCAGCCAATACGCCCTGGCCTTCCCCGATGTGAAGTTCAACCTCCAGGTAGAGGGTCGGGTTAACCTACGCACATCCGGCGATGGCGACCTGCGCTCTACGGTCTCAGAGCTCTACGGCCTTGAAACGGCGCAGAAGATGCTTAATGTTGAAAGCGGTGACGATCTGGTTAAACTCAGCGGACTTACCAGCCCCCCGTCTGTTCAACGCTCCAGCCGTAGTTACCTGAGCTTCTTCGTCAACCGGCGCTACGTGCGTAACAGCCTGCTGGCAAGGGCCGTTGATACCGCCTATCAGGGCCTGCTGATGACGGGCAGGCATCCGGTTGTGATCCTGAATATCGCTATCCCGCCTGAAGAAGTGGATGTCAACGTTCATCCCACCAAGATCGAGGTGAAGTTCCGCAACAATAATGTCGTTTTCACTGCTGTGGAAAAAGCGCTCAGGCAGACGCTGGAGAAGGCGCCATTGCCCAATATTCAGATAGGTTCAGGTGATGACGGACAGGCGCTGTCACTTTGGGAGAGGGCTGCAGCGGCCACAGCCGCCCTGCCTGTCTTACGTACACTGGGGCAGCTTTCCGCCAGCTATATACTGGCGGAGGGGCCGGAGGGCCTCTACCTTATCGATCAACACGCTGCCCATGAGCGAATCCTTTTTGACAGGTTAACCGCGCAAAAGGCAGCAAGCAAGCCGGAGATACAGGGCATGCTGGAGCCGCTTGCCATCGAGTTGACTCCCACCCAGGAACAGGCCTACAGAAACAGCGGACAGCTATTACAGGAATTCGGCTTCGATATTGAACCCTTCGGTGAAAGGACCTGCCTGGTGAGGACGGTGCCCGCCATGATCAACACAGCCAACCTGATGGACACGCTGAAAGAGTTACTCGACACGCTCGGCAGTGAACAGGACAGGGCTCAGCAGGAGCAGAAGGCGATGCAGACGCTGGCATGCCACGGCGCCGTACGCGCCGGAGACGTGCTGGAAATGGAGGAGATGCGGCACCTCATAATCCAGCTTGAGCGTACTTCACAGCCACGCACCTGCCCACACGGCAGGCCCACCATGATACACCTCAGCGCACAGCAGCTACGCAGAGAGTTCGGAAGGGCGGGCTAACAACGACCTTATGATTTCGTATAATCGCCACGGGGATCGAGAAGCCTGACCATCATTTTTTCTTCATGTGACGGCAGGTCGATTTTCTTGAGCCTGGGCGCAACATCCAGTTCCCAGGAAACCACCTGCCTGATACCCTTGATGGCCTCTTCTTCCTTCAACGCCGTGGCATATGGTATATATGCGGTAAGTGTGAATGTGTCCTTGCCGTCGAGCTTCTCAAAAATGCCCACATCCGTGACCAGCGTCTTCACTTTATCGCCGGGATAAGTGATGTAGGGCACCTTCTCCACCAGCCTTTCCTTTCCCGATGCACAGAAAGCTATGGTTTCCAGGGAAGTAGTGGCAATATCATTGGCGCCGCCGGAGCCCACCATGTAGAAAACGCCGG
>JAQUQM010000062.1 GCA_028716085.1 Dehalococcoidia bacterium
TCGTAAATCTTCATTTGCGTCGGGATTGTAGCATAAAGGTTACAACCGGGCAAAAGGTAATGGATAGGCGAATTAAATAAACAGGGACAGGCCCGTTCATAGGGCCTATCCCTGTTCACTTTGTGGCTGATAAACTGATTATCCTGCGTATTTAACTTTGGGCAGCTCGGCAAGCGACTGTTTGACCTTCTCTTCTGAATAGGTGTCGGCCTCCAGCCTGCCGGCGAGGAACTGCTCGTAGGCGCTGAGGTCGAAATGTCCGTGTCCGCTCAAGCCCAGGACGATGGTCTTCTTTTCCCCCGACTCTTTGCATTTGAGCGCTTCGTCGATGACGACCTTGATGGCATGTGCAGGTTCCGGCGCCGGGATGATGCCCTCGGTCCTGGCGAACTTGATGGCGCTTTCGAATGTCGATTTCTGGTCGACCGCCCTGGCCTCGATCAGGCCCAGCTTATGCATATGGGAGACGAGAGGCGACATGCCGTGGTAGCGCAGGCCGCCCGCATGGATCGGTGACGGTATGAACGTGTGGCCCAGGGTGAACATCTTGGCGATCGGCGCCATGCCGGCTACATCGCCGTAATCCCAGGCCAGCGGGCCCTTGGTCATGCTCGGGCAGGCTGTGGGCTCGACGGCGATGATCTGTATCTTCTTGCCCTTCATCTTCTTCTGTACGAAGGGGACGGCAAGTCCGCCGAAGTTGCTGCCGCCGCCAACGCAACCGACGACGATATCCGCCTCGACATCGGCTTTTTCGAGCTGCTTCACGGTCTCCAGGCCGATGACGGACTGGTGTAAGATTACATGGTTCAATACGCTGCCCAGTGAATAGCAGGTATCGTCACGGCCGAAAGCATCCTCTACCGCTTCGCTGATGGCGATGCCCAGGCTGCCGGGTGAATTGGGGTCTTTCTCCAGTATTTGTTTGCCGATATTGGTCTCCGTGCTGGGACTGGGGATAACCGTGGCGCCCCAGGTCTCCATCATGATGCGGCGGTAAGGTTTCTGGTTGTAGCTGACCTTGACCATGTAGACCTTGCATTCCAGGCCGAAAAACTGGCATCCCAGTGATAGGGCGCTGCCCCATTGTCCGGCGCCTGTCTCGGTGGCAAGGCGTTTCATGCCTGCTTTCTTGTTGTAATAGGCCTGCGCCACTGCCGTATTGAGCTTGTGGCTGCCGGCGGGGCTGACGCCCTCATACTTGTAGTATATTGCAGCCGGCGTGCCCAGCGCCTGCTCCAACCGGAAGGCGCGGATCAGCGGGGACGGCCTCCACATCTTGTAGATCTGCTGGATTTCCTCGGGGATCTCGATGAAACGTTCCTTGCTGAACTCCTGGTCGTTTAACGTGGAGGGGAACAGCGGAGGGGGCAGGATAGTAGGCTCCTGTGTGCCCGGGTGCAGCAGCGGGGGTAGAGGTTCGGGCAGGTCTGGGGTAATGTTGTACCACGAAGTGGGTATGTCCTTTTCTTCCAAAATGATTTTCGTTAATTTGTCTTTTGCCATTATGTTCTCCTTATTAAAATATTATTAATGCTTCCGATGAAATATCTGTTTTAAATCCTTTATCCGGCCCGCCAGGGCCACATCCTCATTTTCGTCATGCATATTCCTCCCAAAAAATTAAGCCTCCCGCCTAAGGGGCGAGAGGCTTTAGCTTCGCGGTGCCACCCTTATTGGTTCAATTAAGAACCGTCTCTGTGAGGTACAGCCCTGTGGCGATACCCTGGATTACGTTTACGCGATCCCTGCGTCAAAGCCTACTGGAAGTTGCCTTCGTTCGGTTTGCGGCTCCCGGGCCCATTCAACTTCCTCTCCGGCGTCAGCTTTCACCTGTCCTGACTCTCTGTGGCCTTTGCTGAGAAGCCTACTATTCCCGTTCACAGCCTTTATCGATATTCAATTAGCGATAATAATAAAGGATAAATTGACGAAATGTCAACCGTAGCCGCTTTATTGATAAAAAACCGGCTTAGCTGGATGTATTCATCACGCTATTTTCTTGGTATCTCAAGGAACGGGGCCAGGGCGGGACGGTGCTTGATTTCACTCGCTACGGGGTATCTCATTCCCATCTTCTGGGTGTCGTCCAGACCCTTTATAACGGCTTCGATTCTGGATGCTGGAATTGTAACTATCACTTCATGGTCCTGGGCGCTGCCATAAACCCTGTCACCGCCGCTGGCAAGGATAAAGAGACATTCCCCGTATTTAAATGTTCTGGCAATGACATCGCCGCAGTCAACGAATCCGGGGGCAAATGCGGCCACCTGCCTGCCGGTTCCAGTAACGATGGCCTGCACCAGCCTGTTGGCCTGCGCGGGATCAAGATAGATCGCGATCAGATCGGGATCAAAGCCGGTTGCGTGGAGCGGCGCACAGAGCATGTATTTATATTCGTCCCTGTTAAGGGACTTGTCCTGACCTTCCGCCGGTAGCGCCGAGACCTTTGGCGACTCAACCGAAAAGCCCATCGTCGTTGCTCCGCCCATGCAGCACTGGTCCTCATTGCCGACGAGCAAGGTCCAGCCATGTCGCCGCGCGAGTCCGATAGCCTGGCAGAGAGCTACCTGATATCCAAGGTCTTTAACAGGCCTGCGGACTTTTTCAGGGACCTCGGACTCCGACCGGAGCAGCTTGATTGCCACCGGGAAAGTACCCGGCTTGACGCAATTGTTCAGTGTTTCGTTGAACTGTTTGAGATCCATATATCCTCTCCTGAAATATATTTTTAAGCGGACACCTGTGTCCGGCATCACATTATATAGTGACGTAACGTCGTAGTCAAGCCCTAATGTAATATAGATAACGTAACGTTACTTTTATAACGCGAAGTTTTGCATGCGGTCTTAACACGATGCTATACTACGACCAGAAAAATACAATGAATAGAGGTGTTTCCAATCACTGTTTCTCAGCTTCAAATAGGTGAAGTGGCCAAAAGGGCGGGAGTCAGCATTCGCACCGTTCGTTACTATGACGAGAAGGGCCTGCTGCCTCCTTCCAGCTACACTTCTGCGGGTATTCGTCTTTACACCGTGAAAGATGTAAACCGGCTCATCTTTATCCGGCGGTTAAAGGGTCTGGGCTTAAGTATAGAGAAGATTAAGCTGTACCTGGGAGAAATACCGGAATCATCGGACATTCAGAAACGTGCTGAACGCACTATAAAGCTGTTACGTATGCAGAAGAAAAAAACACGCGAGGAGATGGCCAGGCTGACGTCACTTGAGAAAGAAATCGACGAATCAATTAACAGGGTTGCAATATGCATGGGCTGTAAGGCTGCAGAATGTCCTGAACCATGTCCCCTCTATGGCTGCGTATTATAAAGAACCCCTAAACTAAAAATTCTAAACCCTAAACTCTAAGCTCTAAACAAGTTCCAAATACAAAGCTCAATAGATATAAATAACTCGACATTGCGAGGAGCTCAACGACGTACCAATCTCTATAAGCGAGGAGATTACCACGCCCCGATGAAATCGGGGCTCGTAATGACACGAATACGGTCGTTTTGGATTTTGGAAATTTGGGTTTATTTAGGATTTAGAACTTAGTATTTAGAGTTTCCCTCCCTATTGCCCTTTCAAAAACGCGTCGATCGAGGCCGCCGCCCGTTTGCCTGCGCCCATGGCGCTGATCACGGTGGCTGCGCCTGTTACCACGTCGCCTCCTGCCCAGACCCTGTCCTTTACCGTTTTACCTGATTGTTCATCCGCAACCACGGTGCCGCGTTTGGTTGTGTCCAGTCCCTTGGTGGTGGATGCAATTAGAGGATTGGGCGTGGTGCCCAGCGCGATGACCACGACATCCACGTCCATGGTAAACTCGCTGCCCTGTTTGACGATGGGGCGGCGCCTGCCGCTGGCATCCGGCTCGCCGAGCTCCATCTCGTAGCACTCCATGGCTTTGACCCAGCCTTTATCGTCACCCAGAATCTGCTTGGGATTGGTGAGCATCTTGAAAACAATGCCCTCTTCCTCGGCGTTTTCCACTTCTTCATGCCGGGCGGGCATCTCGGTGCGCGACCTCCGGTAAACAATATAGACAACGTCGGCGCCCAACCTGAGGGCGCACCTTGCAGAATCCATGGCCACGTTGCCGCCGCCTATCACGGCGACCCTTTTGCCGATCTTGATCGGCGTATCGTACTCGGGGAAGAGGTAGGCCTTCATCAGGTTGGTCCTGGTGAGGTATTCATTGGCTGAATAAACGCCGTTGAGGTTCTCGCCGGGGATATCGAGGAACATGGGCAGGCCGGCGCCCGTGCCCAGGAAGACGGCGTCGTAACCTGATTCGAGAAGCTCATCAACAGTAGCGAGCTTGCCCATTACGGAATCGAGCTGCACATCGACTCCCAGCGATTTTACATAATCTACCTCGGACTGAACGATCTTCTTGGGCAGCCTGAACTCGGGGATGCCGTACATAAGCACGCCTCCGGCGGTGTGCAGGGCCTCATATACCGTTACTTTATGGCCGAACTTGGCCAGGTCGGCTGCGCAGGTGAGCCCGGCGGGGCCGGAGCCGATGACGGCGACCTTTTTACCGGTCGGGGGAGGGAGCACGGTGGGCGACCTCTTGTCCTGGTGGCCCAGGTCCCAGTCCGCCACGTACCTTTCCAGCCTGCCGATGGCGATGGGCGCCTGTTTCTTGGCCAGCGTGCAGACCTGCTCGCACTGCGTTTCCTGCGGGCAGACCCTTCCGCAAACCGCGGGCAGTGCATTCTTGCTCTTTAAAACCCTTACAGCCTCGACCATATCATTATCGCGGACGGCCTTGATGAATTCAGGGATATCCACATTTACAGGGCAGCCTCCCACGCAGGGCCTCTTGGGGCACTGAATGCAGCGCGAGGCTTCCTCCAGCGCCATGGCATCGGTGTAGCCCAGGGCGACCTCGCTGTAGTTCTTGGCGCGGGCCTTGGGGTCCTGGTGCGGCATGGCGACCCGGTTCAGGTTGATCTTTGCTTTAGGTTTTTCTTCCAACGTCGGCCTCCCGTATTAAGATTTCTGGCACTGGCATTCCTTCCAGCGGTCGAGTGCCTCTTTTTCTTCCTTTAAATATACCTTCTGCCTGTCGAATACAATGTCCCAGTCGACCTGGTGGCCGTCGAACTCGGGGCCGTCCACGCAGGCAAACCTGGTCTGGCCGCCTACGGAGAGGCGGCAGCAGCCGCACATTCCAGTGCCGTCTACCATGATCGAGTTCAGGCTTACCACCGTGGGCACATTGAAAGGTTTGGTAGTAAGGGAGCAGAATTTCATCATGATGGCGGGCCCGATGGCTACGACCCTGGCGACCTTTTCGCGCTCCAATATTTCCTTGAGCGGCTCTGTTACCAGGCCCTTGCGCGCGTAGGAGCCGTCGTCGGTGGTTACTATCAACTCATCGCTGACGAGGCGCATCTTGTCTTCCCAGAAGAGGAGGTCCTTGTTGCGCGCCCCGATGATGCTGATCACCTTGTTTCCAGCCTGCCTCAGCGACCTGGCGATGGGGTGTACGGGGGCGATGCCAACGCCTCCGCCGACGCAGACTACTGTGCCGAACTTTTCTATCTCGGACGGCAGGCCCAGCGGCCCGACAAGGTTGAGTATGCTGCCTCCCGTTTGTAAACCTCCCAGCTTGCAGGTGGATGCGCCGATCTCCATGGCAACCAGCGTGATGGTGCCCGCAGCGGCATCCCAGTCGGCCAGCGTGAGCGGGACCCGCTCTCCAACCTCGTCAATACGGATGATGACGAACTGGCCTGCCCTGGCTTTCTTGGCGATCGCCGGCGCCTCTACCTTGAGGCAATCGATGACCGGAGTCAGCTTCTCCTTAGACAGTATTTTATACATTCAGACCTCCACATCGCGCGAAATTGGGAACGGGTGTAATAGCAGTAATATTTAAAGTAATCTTCAATATGTTTTGACCTTCACGGGCGGCTGCATGGGATGCCCCAGCTTCAGCCTGTAATCGCACTTAAAGCATCTGCGGCCTTCATCGACGGCTGACTTTTCGGGGTAACCGAACTCTACTTCGTCGAAGTTGCCCATGCGTTTGGCCACCTCGTGCTCAGGCATGACCGGCTGCTTCTTATCGGAGAAATTGGGATCTTCGCCGAAAACAGGCTCGAGCTCCAGCACGGGAGCCAGGACTTCAGCGATCTCGCCCTTGCCGCCGAGGAATTTATCGATGGACGATGCGGCCAGCCTGCCCTGTGCGATGGCGCCGATCACCGAGGCGGGGCCGGTGACGATATCGCCTCCCGCAAAGACGCCTTTCTTGCTGGTCTCCAGCGTCTTATCATTGGCCTTTATATTGCCGCGGTTCACCGCGACATCGAATTTGGCCGGTATATCGGAGACCTGTCCGATGCCGGCGATGATGTTGTCGTAATCTTCGATATATTCGCTGCCCGGTATGCGCACGGGGCTTCTCCTGCCGCTGGCGTCGGGCTCGCCCAGCCTCATCTTGATGCATTCGAGGGCCAGCTTGACGTCCTTCTGCGTAATCTTGTTGGGAGCAGCCAGAAAGATGACCTTGATGCCTTCATGGATGGAGGCCTCGACCTCTTCCGCTGCGGCGGGCATTTCTGCGCGGGTGCGGCGGTAGATGATGGTCACGTCTTTGGAGCCGACGCGCAGGGCAACGCGGGCGCAGTCGATGGCGGAGTTGCCGCCGCCGATGATGGCGACCTTCTTGCCGATCGTGAACTCCTGTCCCAGCGCTACGGTGCGCAGGAAGTCCACGCCGTCGAGCACTCCGGGGACATCCTCGCCCTCGGCGCCCATCTTGGAGCCCTTGTGGTCGCCAATGGCGACAAATACGGCGTTGAAGCCCTGGTTAAGCAGGTCATCGGTGGATTCGATGCGGCTGTTGACCTTGATCTCCACGCCGGCCTTCTTTATCTCGTCGATTTCGGCGTCCAGGATTTCCCTGGGCAGCCTGTAGGCGGGAATGCCCACGCGCATCATGCCGCCCGTCTGGGGCAGCGCCTCGAAGACGGTGACGGAATGTCCCAGCTTGGCCAGGTAGAAGGCGGCGGTAAGCCCGGCCGGGCCGGAACCCACCACGGCCACCTTTTTGCCGGTGGCGGGCAGCTGCTTGCTGCCTTGCTTCCACAGGCCGTTGTCATGGTCTGACGCATAGCGCTTGAGGAACTTGATGCACAGCGGTTCGTTCAGCTTGCCCCTGCGGCAGGCCTGTTCGCAGGGATGGATGCAGACGCGTCCCAGCGAGCCTGGGAAGGGGACTTTTTCGCGCACCACGGCCAGAGCTTCGGGATATTTGCCGCGGGCGATGTAATTCAGATACCTGGGTATGTCGATATGCGCCGGGCAGGCATAGCTGCAGGGCACCACGTAGCCTTCCCACTCGGAGATGGCGCGGTAGCGGGCCAGCTTGTCCACCAGCGCGCCCACCGGGCAGACCTCCACGCAGGTAAAGCAGTATTTACAGCCGGATTCCTTGTAGGTGGCTTTGACGGGTCCGGCGACCTTATGGCCGTTGATTTCCTTGAAATCGAGGGCCTTGATGCCGCGCACGTCGCGGCAGGCGCGCACGCAGCGTCCGCAGGCGACGCACAGGTTGTAATCGAGGTCGAAGTAGGGGTTGTCCCTCTGCACCGGCAGGTTGCGGTACTGGTAGGGGATATTGTCGTTGCCCATGTCCAGGAAGTCGACTACCTGCTGCAGCTCGCAGTGGCCATTCTCGGGGCAGGTCACGCACCTTTCGGTCACGTTCACATTGCGCAGGCAGATATCGGAGGGCTTGCAGCGTTCCCTGCGCCAGCAGGTCAGGCAGGCATTGGGGTGCAGCTTCAGGATCTTCAACAGCGCCTCGCGCTGTTTACCGCGGACATCGGTGGAATCGGAATGGACCACCATGCTGTCGGCGGTTTTTGTATTGCAGGCCTGGCAGAGGTCGGCTTTGCCTTCGATGCTCACCACGCACAGGCCGCATTCGCTGGCCGGCGGGAGATCGGGGTGCGAGCACAGGGTGGGAATGTAGATGCCTGCTTTATTGGCGGCCTCCAGGATGGTATTTTCGCTGTCGGCCGTAATGGATTTTCCGTCTATGGTCAGATTTACTTTTGCCATGATCTGTTAACCTCCGAAAGTAAACGGCTATGATTCAGGGGACAGTAGCTCCTTGTGGAAAACTCGTGCAAATACAGAAGATAGCCAAACCAATTGATAAATTTATCAGAAAACGGCTTCAAAATCAAACTACATTGCTGGGGAGCCATTGACGTAGGGATGGGGCTTCAGCCTCGTACTCTAAAATACCGCGTCATTGCGAGCCCCGATTGCATCGGGGCGTGGCAATCTCTATAATCGAAAGGGTATTAGCGCAATGTAGGGACAGGTCTTCAGCCCCGTCCGTTAAAGAATAACACGTCATTGCGAGTCCCGATAAAATCGGGACGTGGCAATCCCGCGCAAAAATGTCATTGCGAGGGCGAAGCCCGTGGCAATCCCTACCATCGAAGAAACCAATAACCCCTAAAAGTAAAAAAATGAAGAAAAAACTTTTCGGCCTCTCCCCCAACATAATCTTCATCGGTATTATCAGCTTCCTCACCGACGTCTCCAGCGAGCTCATCTTCACCCTCATGCCGCTCTTCCTGGCCAACGTGCTGGGCGCTGCCACCGTCGTTATCGGCCTGATCGAGGGCGTGGCTGAGAGCACCGCCTCGCTGCTCAAGCTCGTCAGTGGATGGCTCAGCGACAAACTGGGCAACAGGAAATACCTTTCCTTCGTCGGTTATGCCTTCTCCTCTTTATCCAAGCCCTTTATGCTGATTGCCGGCGCCTGGGGTCCCATAATGGCCATCAGGTTTGCAGACCGTTTGGGCAAGGGAATACGCGCTTCACCGCGCGACGCCCTGGTAGGTGATTCTGTTGACGAAGACAACCGCGGCAAGGCTTACGGTTTTCACAAGGCCATGGACACCTCGGGAGCTGCGCTCGGGCTGCTCATCGCCGCGGTGATCGTCTTCCTGCTGCAGCGTGACGTAGTCGGCATGCAGTTCGATACCTACCGCTGGATGATTATCATCGGCATCGTCCCTGCCTTTATGGCGCTGTTCTTCTTCATCTTTATCAAGGAGCCGCCCAGGAAAGCTGCGGATGCCTGCGCGGTGACGTCTACAGGTGAGGCAAGAGAAAACGGGCTAGGCAGAAAGTTTAAAATATTCCTGGTTATCATGTTCCTCTTCACACTGGGCAATTCCAGCGACGCTTTTGTCATTCTCAGGGCGCAGGACCTGGGCAACAGCGTGCTGATTATCAGCCTGATGCTGATCATGTTCAATATCATATATGCGTTATTTTCCATGCCGGCAGGCATAATATCGGACAGGCTGGGCAGGCGTAAGGTAATTATTGCGGGCTGGATAATCTATACGCTGGTTTACATGGGGCTTGCCGTGGCCGACCAGGCCTGGATGATCTGGGTCCTGACAGCCTTTTACGGCCTATATTATGGGCTGACGCAGGGTGTGGCCCGGGCGCTGGTCTGTGACCTGGTGCCTGAAGAACACCGCGGCACAGCTTTCGGCATGTATAATGGTGTCGTAGGTATCACTTTATTACCCGCCAGCCTCATCGCCGGCTGGCTCTGGCAGACAATTAGCCCCGCCGCTCCTTTTTACTTTGGTGCAACATTGGCAGCGGTGGCTGCTATTGGGTTACTGGTGTTTGTGAGGGAGTAGGGAAAAAGAAATTCAATCGCCGATCAATATCAGTATCTTTTTTATACCTCATAAGTGCAATAGATTCAATACAAGATACCTTTTTTACCAAACATGGGGTTTCGTAATCGCCTTAAATATATGATTAATAGTAAATTAAATCATACATGAAATACTTGTAATAACACGCATTAATGTATATTATGTTAACGAGTACTTATTATGGATTCAGTTGACGTTTCGAAATTAATAGATGTTAGCTTGGTAGGAAATTATGACGGTTTTAATAATCGGCTTAAGCAAATTGAATTTAAATGGGATACTTGTGGAATAGAGGCTGAAGGTACTTTTTGCTATCTATCATTTCGTGATGGAAAACCAACTCAAGCTGAATTTGTTCAAATAATCTACGAAAAAATAATTGATTTTTGCCTACAACGAGATTACATTAACGCTCTTATCAAGAAATTCGAAGAAACAAAAGATAAGCGATACATCATACAGTTGAATGATGCTGCAAGAGAATTGTTTATTAAAGCAAAGAAAAAAAATAAACAATCGGGTGAGGCTGGGGAGTTAATATTATTCACGTTACTTGAAAGTATTTTACGAGCTCCTCGTATAGTAGCCAAGATGTATCTTAAAACGAATTTTAATATGGAAGTTTATGGTAGCGATGCCATACATATTAAGTATCAGCCCGATAATAAGATTCTTAATCTTTATTGGGGAGAGGCAAAATTATATGATGAACTTTCAAGTGCACTCGATAAAATCGTGGAATCTGTAAAGAAGTTTAACGAACAGGATAAAAAAACGGGAATAATTCCACGTGAGTTTGATATTAATATAATAAAAAAGCATGCAGATATTGAAATAAAGGATAACGAGACTAAGGAAGCGTTAATAGCATTCCTTGATCCATATAGTGAGCACTATGCCAATCTGCGTGAAATAAATGCTTGTTTAGCAATTTGGGATTGGGATGCCTATAAATGTATAGATTCAAGTAACCCAGGTGATTTCGAGGAAGTTTTTAAAATTAAGTATTTGGACAGAATTGATTCAGCATGTAAGTTAATTACCGAGAAGATTAATATGAACCAAATAAAGCATCTTCGTTTTCATTTTTTCCTATTACCTATTGTGGATAGAAAGGAATTTCGAAAAGCTTTTTGTAACAAAGTTGGTTTGCCTTATGAAAACAATATAGAAGCGGAAAATTAGGAAGTAATAAAGTTCACAATGGCAGAGACTTAGGGCAATTTATCAAATGGATGAGCAAAATCTAATAGACAGTTTAAGCCATAGTATATTCAATAATTATCATTTTCAGAGTGATCTCTCAAATTTACATTTCGCGAGTGTTTACAATTCCATTCTTGGGACTCTTCCCGAGCACATCCCCACAGAAGAGCAAGCTGTACGTCTTATTAAAGCTGCTGCTATCTTATCCAATTCACAAGATCCAGACCATAGGCGAGCAGCTTATCGTATTGCGATTGCATCTTTAAATTTATTTTCACAAAATTTTACAAATTTGGACAACATTCTACATATTATTCTTGGTAAATTAGGTAATTTCCCAACCATTGATTTTATGTTCAAACATCTCAAAATTAATAAACGTTACCAAATGCCTTCATTAGCACTTTATGAATTACTTAGCCACGAGCTTGAGAACACTATAAAACTGGGCGATGATGAAATTATTCTTACGGATTTTCAACGACATCTTTGGGACGAGTTCTCCAATAATAAGAATGTATCCGTGAGTGCAATAACATCAGCGGGAAAATCATTTGCACTTCAGCGATATATAACTGATCAAATACTAAATGAGAAGGCAAGGTTCATATTGTACATAGTTCCGACGCGTGCGTTAATTGGTCAAGTCTCTGAGATATTTAGCAAGTTATTTAGCAGGCTCTCAATAGAATATCCAATATCAACAATTCCACAAGGGCCAAATGAGTTGGCCATAGAGAATGGTATTTATGTGCTTACACAAGAAAGGACCCATGTTTTACTTACAAATGTTCCGGAAATGGTTTTCGAGATTGTAGTTGTTGATGAAGCGCAGACTATTGATGCTGGTGCGCGAGGCGTATTATTACAAATTGTAATTGAAAAGTTGGTAGCAGCAAAAAAGGATACCAAGTTTTTATTTGGTGCTGCACTTACTAAAAATCCTGATTTTTATTCATGCATTCTTGATGAAGAAATTTCATCAATAAAAGAAACTGCTGACAGTCCGGTGGCACAGAATATAATTAGTTTGGAGACTAATCCCATTATGCCAAAATTCGCAACTATGAAGTTATGGAATGAGGATAGATGGATTGATTTAGAAACAAATATGGTACTGGACGAATCGCAGAATGATGAGAAGGCAACATTAGCATACCTAAGTTATTATTTTGGACGAAACTCAAAGAATATTGTTTATGTTGGCAGTCCACAGGGATGTGAAGAGATAGCTGATAAAATACGCCAATGGTATGATAAAGCAAATGAAGATGACATCGAAGCAGTTAAGGCCCCAGATGATATTCAGGAATTGGCTAATTTCATCCGCACACATATTCACCCTGATTACTATCTTGCTGATATGATTGAACGAGGGGTGGCTTTCCATTTTGGGCATATGCCGACAATATTAAGAAAAGCAATTGAGGAAGAATTCTGTGATCATCAGTATTTAAAATATATTGTATGCACTAGTACGCTTTTACATGGAGTAAATCTGCCGGCCAAGAATATGTTTATGTTACAACCATCAGAAGGAGATCGTTGGCTTTCGAAGCGTGCTAAACCTATTCAGCCATCTTCATTTTGGAATCTAGCTGGTCGTGCCGGAAGGTTAGGGAAAGATTTTGAGGGCAATGTATTTCTAATAAACAAGTCTGCATGGCGAAATGATCCATTTGATGGTGAACGTGAGTATTCTGTAACCTCTTCTTTCTACAATTCAATACAGGTAGATCAAGCAAGGATTCTGTCTTTGGCGCGATCTGAAGTATTAGATTTAACGAATAGGCCGGAAGACAGGACAATTGAATCATCTTTTGTTAAATTATATACAGATTTTCGCTCCGGTAGACTGGAACAGGTATTGAAGCGATCTCCAGTTAAAGTAGCTGCTGAATTTCAGCAACAACTAGTTGATGCGTTTTCGAAACTAAATTTTTCTGTTCCAGATGAAATTATCGCAAACAATATAGCCATATCGCCTTATCGTCAACAGAGAATGCTTGAGTATCAATTTGATAAGATAGAGAAAAATGAATCTAATGACCTTGTACCACTTCATCCTGAATTGCCAGATGCTTATTCCAGTTACGTACGTTTATTCAATCGTTATGAGCGATGCTTCGATGGCTTAGCACGTACAACACGCCGACCAAGGAGGTTAGCGGCAATAGCATTGGAATGGATGAAAGGTACTCCATACCCTATCATTATAAGAAAACAGCAAGAATTCAGCCCTCAATCTTCGGTGCCAGTAGTGGTTCGCGAGACTATGGATACGATAGAAGATGATATTCGATTTCAACTTGTTCAAAGAACTCGTTGCTATTTAGATCTGTTGGTTTATGCTTTGAATAATAAGGAATTATCACAAAAAATACAGAGTATTCCGACGCTTCCCTTGTATTTGGAACTCGGTGCATGTTCAAACACCATGATTAATCTGATCGGGTTTGGATTTTCACGAACTACAGCAGGATTACTAAACGCCCATGCTTCCAAGCATACAATGGAAAGGATGGAATGCCTACGCTGGCTGAGAAGAGAAAATTGGGATATGTCGGATTTGCCGAAAATAAGTATACGTGAAATTAAAAGTATATTACCGCTTTAGCTAATGGGAAATAGTCATCGGTTTTAAAGAGATGCTGTATTTATACATCAGTTGCTAGTGTCACCAATTGTGTGATATTGCATTTATGTTGTCTTATTTCGCTGGGCATGTAACTCATTTTTTATCTTTTCTTTATTGATAAAACCCCACAATTAATATAATTCCTTGTATATCTTCCCTAAATGTGATTGATTGCTGCGTTGCGATTGGGCTAAAATAGCGTTGGAGGTGCAAGTTGAAGAAATCGTCAAGCTTCATAATTGTGGGAATTCTTCTTGCCACGTTGATAGCTGCGGCTGCGTACCGATGCGGTACTCTCACATCGCAACAGGATCAGCAACCGGTTGAAATTATGTCCGTGTCCGGGCCTCTGGCGCCGATTAATCCGGGAGGGCCTGTGGTAGAAGTTACCTTGAAAAATGTATCCAGTGAGCCTGTTGTTTCTTTAACGGCAACCCTTAATGCCGGGAGTTATTTCGGGTTTGCCTTCGATGTTAGTGCCGCGAATCCCCTGATGCGGGGAAAAAGTATCAGCAGCAGAGTTACAATGATTGGTGGAGGGTTTGACGATACGTTGCTTTATCCTTTGACGGTGAATGGGACGTTGAAGAGTGGGGGGAAGTTCAATTTTACGAAGCAGGTGAAGATACAGGCGCCGTAGGGTTTCGGACAGGAGATTGCCACGTCCCGATTTCATCGGGACTCGCAATGACATGGTCTCTTTTAGGGATGAGCAGTGATGGCGATGATGGTTATAACAGGGATGCGCTTCCCTTTTCCTACTATCTCATCATCCCCATAATACCAGAAAACCCTGTAAGCACCAGGGGTATCTTGTTGAACATAAGCTTCAAAAACTTCTCTACCGTAACGCCTTGATAAAGACTCATGCTTATGAGTTTGAAGAGATTTAGCCCGGGGATTTGTTTCCAGGTAGCCTAATGTTTTTCTGACTTGTTTTAAAACCCCATCTAATGCAGGGTTACTCTCAATCTGGCTAAGCTGTTTGTCCGCCTCAGCTGAAAAATATAACTTACGGAGCATTTTTCACATATTTGGCAAATGAACCGCGGTCTACAATCCGGCCATTAACCGAATCTGCCATTCCCCTATCTATTGAAGCCAAAATTTCTTTATCCTCAAATACCCATAATTCAGATGCGGGTATGGTTACCTGGGGGTCCAACACAATCTGACCGGTACTATTTGTATATATATGATAGGTGACACCTTCGTGTATTTGGATGTGCTGTAAAACCACTCTCTTTTTAGAGTCTGGTTTTACACTATCAGCTATTTTTTCAAAGGCACTGTCTCTTATTATCATGGCTATGCTCCTGTTGGCTCTATAGTAATGATGGTGGGATGATTTGTCAAGTGGGATTTACCCACTTTTTCGGGAGGACTTTTTACTTCGATGGTAGGGATTGCCACGCCCCGATTGCATCGGGGCTCGCAAAGACATGTGTGAGGACAGGAGATTGCCACGTCCCGATTACATCGGGACTCGCAATGACATAGTTACAGGGGGGTTGTGTGCCTCGATGGTAGGGATTGCCACGCCCCGATTGCATCGGGGCTCGCAAAGACATGTGTGAGGACAGGAGATTGCCACGTCGCCTGCGGGCTCCTCGCAATGACGTGTGTTTTCCTTTTTCGGACAGGAGATTGCCATGGGCTTCGCCCTCGCAATGACATAGTTATAGGGGTTGTATTCTTCGATGGTAGGGATTGCCACGCCCCGATTGCATCGGGGCTCGCAATGGGCATAATACTGAAAAAAAGTTGCTAATTTGGTTCATTTTGGTAATAACAATACCAACGGATATATTGAATTCTATGCTCTTTTGTTAAGCCTCTGTGACGCCGATAATCT
>JAQUQM010000063.1 GCA_028716085.1 Dehalococcoidia bacterium
GATAAAGGCTTGGCAAGATAAACGAAATCAGGAAGGCATTTGTGTGAATTGGCGTTTTACTACTCAGGATGCCAGGGTGAAATTGAAATCCCTGTATCCGACAATATAGTGTTGGTCGAATACTAGCATGAATGAGTAAAGCAAAATAACCCGGCTAGTAACCGCGGCTATTTTTCAGATGCATCAGAAGGCGGCCAAACCGCCATGCGCAAGAAAGAGGTACTTGTACCCACGGCAGGATCGCAAAATGTTGTCGACGTTCCAATCTATTTCGACCCAAATATCTTTATTGTTTGCAGGGAGCATGCGGGCCGGCCGATTGCCCGTACGGATCTAACGGAGTATCTCAATATCTCGATTGCTTGATTTCACAAAGCCCGAGGAACTGAAAACCCCGATGAAAGCTTAGGCGGGCTGTATAATACACAGCCGCCTGGGTATTGAAATAATCGACGGCGAATAGGTATACTAGGTAAGATGAAATCACTGAAGTGCTTGACATCTAACTTATTTGAAGGAGAAAAAAATGACTGAATCCGATCGGCTCAAATATCTACGTATTGCTCTGCTGCTCGTAGGACTAATCTTCACTTTCGGCATATGGCCGCTCACTATCGTCTGGCCGTCCGGCTGGGCATGGCATGCTGAGGGCCGGTCGGAATATCTTGATATGATCATAGGCGTCTATGCCACGCTCGGCGTGTTCCTCATGATTGCCTCCCGGGAGCCCTTGGCGCACCGAAGCTTAATCTGGTTCACAGTCTGGTCGAGCATCGCGCACGGCCTGATCATGGCCGCTCATTCCGTCGCCAATCCCCAGCACATCGGGCATCTTTGGGGTGACGTTTTGGCTTTGATTGCGGTCGCGGCGATATTGGCATTCCTGACCCCGCGTCAGGCCAATGCAATAAAACAGAGGTCGGCAGCATAACTGTTGTTCCGCCGGATGCGCAAATACGGCGAGCCGGGAAACTCTGCAAAGTAGCGTACCCCTAGATGAGAAGAGCCTATGGATGTGAAAAAATTCTATTCTCTCATTCATTTCTGCTTTTCGCTCTTCTCAAGCACGCCAGGCATTCTTCAAATCCTGGTATTTTATTCATTCTGATTTCCATATACTTGATTCCCGGCGTGGAGAGGTGATCAAGGATTCGTGCACAATGGGCAATAGTCTTTACATGAAACCCATAAGTGTTATTTGCGTCCTCTGAAAGCCTCGGTTTCCCTGGCGTACGGACCAAGTATTAGTTTTTTTATTGAGGAGTTTAATGTGCAGTAACTGACTTTTAAGCCTTAGACTGAAATAGAAATCCTATGCTTTGGAGTGCAGATTTGTCTTTTTGAATATTCATCCCCTGTAGGCTATTACCGTCTTGCTTAAGATTAGACAGCCCAGTTAAAGTAGTCATACGCTTCAGAAGTTTCTGAGCCTGATCAGATCCATGCCTTAAGGCCAATAAGTACGCGCCTATTATTAGCTTGCGCTCCTTTTTTCCCAAGTGTTGCCATGGCAGGTTATCAGAGTTATCTGGAGCCGGACTTATTGGTTCCCATTTAGCTCCTTCATAGAGATTATCAATACGATACAAGGCTGGACTCAAATCAGCATTGACGGGAGGCTTTGGTGATTTGGCATTGTCAGCCGCCTGGCCTGGGTCAAGGGAAGACAAGCCTGGAATGAATTTTCCCCGGGCATCGAAGCTGACCGCATGATTCAATCCACTTATTTAAGGGTTCAGTATTGAGGCTAAGACTCCTTTGTCTAAACTGGTTGCTTCTATTGAAGGGATTGTTAATATTTGCTTGGCTTGCGCGGCATCTTCTTGATTGAATTTATCCACCCAAGAATTACCTTCCGGATCATAGATGCCGGTTATTTCTCCTGTATTATTACCCGTGATTTGCAAAAACCTGTAGCTTGCCAAATCAAATGCCAACCCATCTATTTGAACGGGATCTATGCTATTTTTGGTGAAATACTCATAAGCTTTTTCCATTAATTTTCTATCATCCCTAGTCAGAAAGCTGTAAGAATTTGCAGACAGATTATCCGTGGTAAATGAGCTTAATACCGCCGGGTTAGCACTTAAATCGCTAGTGTGAAATAAGCGGGACAGCAGCATGGCGTGTCCATTGGCTTCACCCGTAGCACTGTCGGTTTTTTGCGTGGGTCTGGTTGTTGATAGAGTGCCTGCATTTTCTGGAGGCACTGTTTGTGACGCAGATGATTTGTATGACGCCGCCGAGGGCAACGATATGTTATTCGATAGGTTGATGTTCATAATGCTGAGACTCCCGTCCAAAAAGACGAATTGCTACTTGAACCTCTCTAAAATTGCACTGCTATAAATTCAGTGAGAACG
Source organism: Dehalococcoidia bacterium (assembly GCA_028716085.1). Taxonomy (GTDB): domain Bacteria; phylum Chloroflexota; class Dehalococcoidia; order GIF9; family UBA5629; genus JAQUQM01. The sequence goes on from JAQUQM010000063.1 coordinate 2,364, forward strand.
GCTTACTGGGCAAGTCAGTGAGTTATCCGTTCGCACGGGCCCATTCGACAAGGCTCTCCTGAGCGTAGTCAAAGGGCTCATGACAGGCTTCGATAAACTCAGGAGAGCCCCTTCGTCTATACTCAGGAGAGCCTTGTCAAAGTATGAACGGATAATTTTTAGATAAGGCTGATTTAGCCAATTTTTTATCCAGTCTTAAACCGAACTAAGGTTAATTAAATTAACGGCATAAATTGATATATCTTTAATACGCGACTAAAAAGAACAGCAACATATTTTTAAATATTTAAATAAATTCAATTTCTTATAAATCCCAGTAGTTGTAGTCAAAATACCTCCGGCAAAGCCGGAGGCTTGTATAGGTGAACCGCTCAAAGCGGGTTAAATAAGCGCAGCCTAAAAGACTGCGACGCTCTAAAACACGTTCAATTCGCCTGTCCTCTGCTTCTTGAGGCTTAATGTACTCACGGATGGTCTCCTCATCTTTGCCTACCGTTGAAACGTAATAGCCCCGCGCCCAGAAACGTTGTCCTATGAAGTTTTTCCTACCCCCCTATAGTTGCGAGCTATAGCTATTGCACTTTTGCCCTTAATGAAGCCAACCGCTTGCGACACCGAGTATTTTGGCGGGATTGAAATCAGAATATACACATGATCCGACGCCAAATGCCCTTCCAATATCTTGCATTCTTTTTGCGCCGCCAAATCTTTCAGCAGGTCCCCCAAATATCCTCTGAGCCCCTGATACAGGCTTTTCTTTCTGTATTTTGGTATCCAAACCACATGATACTTACATTCCCATTTTGTATGCTTTAAACTTTCTGTTGGATTCATCGTTTGTTTCCTCAATCTTTTGAACTTTAGGGGGTTCACAGATTAGGAGCTCATCGAGATGATTCCCGGAATTGTCAAACTTTGTGAGTCCCCCGGCAGAGCCGGGCCCGCTATACGGGCCCTGCTGGAAGAACAGTTTCAGGTCAGCTGTTGCCTCACTAGCGTTTATAATCTGTTGGCTCGATTGGGTCTGGTCTGGATCACGGTTCGCTCGAAACCTCCGAAACAAAGTCAGGAGAGCCAAGACCGCTTTAAAAAAACATTCGCGACGCGGTGATCGCGTGGGCGCCTAACCATCTCAGCTTAGAGGCGGTTGAGAGCTGGTTTCAAGATGAAGCACGCGTCGGCCAGCGGGGAACGGTGACGCGCATGTGGGCCCCTAAAGGGAGTCGTCCTCGGGTCATCCGGCCACAACAGTTCGAAGCGGCCTATGGGTTTGGAGCGGTCTGCCCTGCCGAGGATAAAGCCGCCGCCTTGGGCATGACCAAGGCCAATAGCGAAGCGATGCAACAGCATCTCGAGGTGATTGCGGAGGCGGTCGCCTCGGGTAAACACGCCGTCCTGGTGGTCGATCGCGCGGCTTGGCATGTCACGGCAAAATTGCGGGTTCCAGCCAACCTTTCCCTCTTGCCCTTACCGCCCTATTCTCCAGAACTGAACCCCGTCGAACAAGTAGGGCAGCAGCTACGGCACTCGGATGGGGCAAATCGCTGCTTTAAAAACTATGACGATATTGTTGAGGTGTGTTGCCAAGCTTGGAGCCGATTCGCTAAGCAACCCGATGCCATCCGAACACTTTGTTCTCGAAAATGGGCTGTGATAGTCTAAAAATTTATTGGAATTGGTATTACTGCCGCCTCGGTCCAGGATCGGGACGGGGCCAAACTCGTGTTTCAAGCATGTCCCGGCCGTTGCAAAAAGCTACGCCGGATTGGGCTAGATGGGGAATATCGCAGGAAGCGGCTGAACGGGGTCTTGAAACGTTTCCGCTTGGTTTTGGATGGCGTACTGCGCTCGGACACCGCCAAAGGTTTTGAGCGGCGGCCCCGTCGAGGGGTGATGGAGCGCATCTTCGCATGGCTCTATCATCGCTATCGCAGACTGAGCAAAGATGACGGGGTGCTAACACAATCCAGCTAAGCTTTCGTTTACAATGCCATGATCAATCTGATGCTAAAGCAGCTTGGTTAAAAAGACTTTTAAAACATGCACTCAGTGATCTTACAGAGCTGCTCGGCTTAGTCAACCCGTTCGTTAATAAAAGAGTTTAAGTGGGACAGCGTACTGACGCTAATGGTCAATCGGAGCCAGAATATTTATATATGTAAGCCTTCTTGCCTCCCAATCACCGGAGCAGAGCGCTTACGTATCAAGGCACCGCGATGCCAACCCTTTTAAGCGAGGAAACGAGTATGAACACATTAGGTAAGGTACCGGCACAGTCTCTGATAACTCCTCCTCTGACTACAAGTTGAAAGTGTCGCAAAAAAAGTCTTGTTGACCCTCCTATTTTGGGCAATCATATGGTCTATGCCGGCGACTATGATAAGTCAGTTACTCACCCTAATCAACCTATCCCTTCCGGGGAGCTTCCCGGGCAAGGCACCGGTACAGATACTCAAATGAATAACCCCGGTAGCAATAACCTGAATAAAAGTTTCCCGCCCGATAGCAATATGAATAACAGCGCCCCCCTAGCCCGGGTACCCCGAATCAAGATCCGGATACTCTCCAACCAGGGATCCCTGACCCCGGCGGTCACAATATGATGAGAAACGCGATCCCCGGCAGCGCTGCCAGTAAAAGCCAATAACCGAGCTAACAAGTTATTAGTCCAGGCATCAAATCACGGGCGCTTCGAATATCACTTTTGATGAACCCGGCTTAACGCAGCGATAGGGCTGATTCTGACTGGATACGGTTCAGTATTAAAAGATAGTTTAATCCCCTATAAGGAGAAGTAAAATGCACGTAACCTACGAGCAAGCAGAACAAATGATTAATGCAGCAATCAATAAAGCCGAGGAAACAAAAGTACCCAGCTGTATCGCTGTGGTGGATTCAGGTGCCAACCTGAAAGCCTTCCGGCGCATGGACGATGCCTGGGTGGGCAGCATCGATGTGGCCATCAAAAAAGCCAAAACTGCCTGCTTATTTGCTATGCCATCAGGCGATTTAGGTAAACTGTCACAGCCAAACCGCCCGCTTTATAGTATCGAGCACTCAAATGAAGGTCTGATCACCTTTCCTGGCGGGCTGCCTGTCGTCGATAAGCAGGGTATGCTGATCGGCGCAATCGGCGTTAGCGGGGGTACGGTTGACAACGATCATGAGGTAGCGCAGGCGGGTGTCAAGGTCATCGGTATTACCGATTTGCCTAAGCATCCGTGGCGGACTTAGGGAGCGGCCGAACGTCGGGGTATCTGCGCCGGCGCGGGGGAGACTGATAGCCAATCGGTGAATAGAGTTGCCAGCACGGCCAATTGCACTAAGCCGGCGGGTATCCACATAAGGAGCACGGCCAGTTGCTGATCCTGTAATGTCGACAGGCCAGCGGGAAAATAAGGCAGATATTGCGCTAGAGGTTTCGTTTGCGCCACATAAAACGGATAGGCGGCAAAGGTGAGCAATGCGCCCAGCAAAGCGCTTTCCAAGGCAAAAGTTGTAAGCAGCGCCAGAGCCGTGCCGTGGCCGTTTTTCCCGGGTTGAAAGGCTGCATGACCCGCGCCCAGAAGGCCAGAGAAGTCAGGAAAAAACTCAGGTGTTCAAAAATATGAATGCCGGGATTATAAAATGCCCAGGCATAAGGGCCTGCGCTATGCCAGAACCACAGGGCGGCGCTTGCCAGGAGCCATACGGTGAGAGGCCGGCTCAGCACGTCAATAGCCGACCGCAACCAGACTGCCTTGCGCAATAGTTGGCCGATCAGACGACGTATAGGCCTGGGATACGCCCAGAACAGCACTATGTCCATGCGTCCCAGTATCAGCAACGGCGGCGCGCCAGCCTCAGCAGTAGATGCTGAGTCATGTGTGCTGAAAACAGAAATTTGGCAACCAGCTCCAACGGTGATAGAAGCGCCGCCACGAGGGCGAGGATACCCAGCCCGAAAGCTGCGCAGCGGCCGCGGCTCAAAACCCGGCGGAATATGCCCTGTTGCTGCAACCTCCAGATACCGGCGCCCTATGCTGTAGCCAGCAATAGCAACGACACAGCCACCCAAGGCTCGAAGTGCCACGCGCCGTCAGCCGTTTCACCCTGCGCATGGCCCCAAGCCGGCGGTGTTGCCGCCCATAAAGCGGCCATTTTTAGCGTTCTTATCTACGAAAAAGAGTTATTCTCGCATAAGCTTAAGGTATTATCTGCACAGTGGAATCAGCAATAGTATGGTTGCGCTGAACAGCTATGCTATAAGAAAACCAATACTGGTGAGCAGGCCGAACATAGCGAGAAAACGCGTGCGGCCTTCGCCTGCTTCCAGCAAGCGGTGCGCAGATCCACTCATCTCATGGCGTGTTTTTCGCCAGTTAGATACCGCTACGCCAGCGGCAACCAGCGCCAATAGGCCGGCCAGCACGTTTATCGTCAGCAAGGCGCGTCCAATCGTAGCGATAGGCGCTGCGGCAATTGCAGGGTTGTCTACCGGGCATAATGCTGTGCTCGTTATATAGGATACCAGCTCCAGGCCAATCCACGCTATCGGCGCGCCCAGGATGCCGAACCAAAGAGAACTAAGGCTTATTGCATCGCGTTGTGGTAAGGGGTGACTATTTCCGGAACCCATTTCTGTATTGCGTACCATAACGTTACCGGAGATAGGGGTAGAGATAAAAGGCACTGAATACCGCCAGCCAGGCTATGTCGACAAAGTGCCAGTAGATGGCGCCTATCGCAATCGGGGCATGGCGCGCGGCATTGAAATAGCCCAGTGCCGTCCAGATGAACAGCACTGCCAGCATCAGTATGCCGCCTAGCACACGCAGCATGTGAAAGCCGGTAATAGTGAAGTATAACGACCCATAGGCATGATCCGTGATCGAAAAGGTTTTGGCATGCCATTCCTGCACTTGTATAAATAGGAAAATTATACCCAGAATCACTGCCAGGCCAATTGCCAGGAGCAAGCGCCACTCCTGCCCCCGGCGCATAGCGCGCTCGCCTCGCCAGAGAATTAAACTGCTGGCGATAAGGATAAAGGTATTGGGCAGCGCCAGGCTCAGCGACGGCATGGCCTCCGGCAGCCAGATAGTTTTCGGCTGCGTAGCCAGATAGAAATAACTAAACAGCAGGTAGGCAAATAATGCGGATTCGGTAGCGATCAGCGCCAGCATTCCCCACCAGCCCGAAGCGCAATGGCCTATGGAACCTACCGGCAGTTGTTTCCGGAACAGGGAGGCTTCACTCATGACGCACTTTCATGGGTTGATATTTGACAGTTTGCGCTAGCTTGGATTGCGGCCACAACCAAGTCAACAGGCAGCCCCCCTCGCGAAGAGGCTCACCGCATCCAGTCCCCAGCTATGTTTGAGTGCGCAATAGCACAGTCCCGTCAACAGGAGTGCCAGTACGAGCGGCGCAAAGGAATCATCAGGCATCTTGAGGATGACCTCGGGCTCGCCGTCTAATGCTGTAGCGCCCAGCGTTTCGCGGCCCTGGTCCAGCAACGGCCCGTGATTCAATATGGAGCCGCCCGAGCCTTCGTCGTCAAGATAACTCTCCCACAACGGATGGCGACTCGCCACTTCAGGGATCACTGCAAAGTTATAAGGTGGTGGCGGTGAAGTGACGGCCCATTCAAGAGTGGGCGCATCCCAGGGATTGGCCCCGGCTTTTTCACCCTCGCGCAGGCTACGCCAAATATTGACCAGGAACAGCAGCACGCCTATAGCAAACAGGAAGGCGCCCAGGGTAGTGACAAAATTAAGGGTCTCCCACCCATATAGCCGCCAGAGTAAGTGTATACCCGCCGCGGCATGCCCAGCAGGCCGCTTATATGCATAGGAAAGAAGGCCAGATTGAAGCTGATGAACATGACCCAGAAATTCCAACGGCCCAGGCGTTCATCCATAAGTTTGCCGGTTATCTTAGGAAACCAGTAGTAAATCCCGCCGATCGCCGGGAATACATTAATACCGAGCAATACATAGTGCAAATGCGCGACGATAAAGTAAGTATCGGTTAATTGCCAGTCCAGCGGCACCGCTGCTGTCATAAAGCCGGCCAACCCGCCTATTACAAATAATAGTACGAACGCGGCGAAAAACAGGAACGGTGTTTTGAATACCGGCCTACCCATCCAGATGGTGGCAATCCAGGCGAACACAGCCACCGCGCTTGGAATTGCTATGACGAAACTTGCGGCGCTGAAGAATGACAAAGATAAAACCGGCAATCCTGTGGCGAACAATGATGCATCCACACGCCGAAACCGATGAACATAGTGGCGATAGTAGATACTGCCACCAGCGTATAGCCCACCCGCGGGCGGCGGCAGAAGGTCGGCAAGCCGTCGGAAATAATACCCATGGCCGGCAGAACGATGGCATAAACCCAGGGATGTCCGAATATCCAGAACAGGTGCTGCCACAGCAATGGACTGCCGCCGTTGTCATTGAAAAAATGCGTGCCCACTTGCCTGTCCATCCACAACATGAAAAAAGCCAGGCTCACGGCCGGTACCGCCAGCAGGTTGCCGACCGACGCTGTCAGCGTACCCCATACCAGGATAGGCACGCGGTTAAGGGACATGCCGGCCGCTCGCATACGAAATAACGTTACAATAAAATTTATGGATCCTACTGTAGTGGAAATGCCCAGCAGCACCCTGCCCAACGCGTAAAAATCGATACCCTGCCCGGGGTTGTAACTCATTGAGGCGTAAGGCACGTAATTGAACCAGCCGCTGTTGGGTCCATTTCCCGCTAGGAAACTTGCATAAATGAACAGCCCCGAAAACAGGAATGCCCAGTAGGAAAAAGCGTTTAGACGCGGAAAGGCCATATCGCGCGATCCCAGCATCAGCGGCCACAAGTAATTGCTGAAGCCAGACAGCACAGGCAAGGCATATAAGAAAATCATGGTAATGCCATGCATCGTAAACAGCTGATTATACTGCTCTGGCGTCAGCACATGCTAATTGGCGTGTGCAAGCTGCAAGCGCATCATCAACGCCTCAAGCCTGCCCAACAGCAGGAAACCAAAGGCAGTCACCAAATAACGAATGCCGATAATCTTGTGATCGACGGTGTTAAGCTGACCACGCCATCCCGCAGGCTTTTCCCATATTCTCTGTAAACGCGCGGCATTCACGGCATCAGAGGCTTGGGAAATAACCGGTGTTCGGTATAAATTAATATCCGTCACATGAGGCTCCATTATTTCAAACTGCCGAGATAGGCAACCACTTTGGTCAATTCTTCCGGCGGCAGGTGCAAGGACGGCATACTGCTGCCCGGTTTTAAGGCTTGTGCATTATTTATCCAGGCGGCATTGTTAGCCGCATTATTGACCAGCCATCCCGCAGCAATAGTACCGCGGCTCGCCACATGCGTGAGGTCCGGGCCGAGATTGCCGCCGGCCCCGGTACCCCGCACGGCATGGCAAACACTGCAACGGGTTAGAAATACCTTTTGCCCTTGCTGCAGCCTCTCGCTTTGGGGGGTGGGGGCTGCCGATACCTGACCTTCCCGCCAGGCGGCAAAATCATCAGGCGCCTGCGCAATCACATGCAATGCCATATGCGCGTGCTGAGCACCGCAATATTCGGTGCATGGGCCGGAATAATCGCCGGCTTTGTCAGCTTGTATCCAGGTGCTGTTAGCTTGGCCGGGGATGACATCCATTTTACCAGCCAGTTGCGGCACCCAAAATGAATGGATAACATCGGCGGTCGGCAAATTGATCCGTACGGGCTTTTCGGTAGGAATATGGATTTCATTGGCGGTAGTAAAGATGCGCGACGGCTCATCATTACGGTAGCGGACTTCCCACCACCATTGGTGGGCTCTCACATCGAGCGTCAGCGCCGGCGTATGGGAAGGCAAAGCGAGGCGCCTAGGGTTAAAACTGTCCATACGGCGCTGGCCAACAGCACTACGGTCGATAAGCCAACGCCTATGTATATCCAGCGCAGACCGCCAGCGTCATACATCACCGGAAACCGACCGTAAGCATCGACGCCGGCTTTGTTACGATGCCTGAAAATGGCCATCAGCAGCAGGGCGGCTATAAGGGTGGTGACTATCAGCGACAGGGTTATCAGACCCCAGCCAAGTTGGGTGATGGGATCAACCGCAGGGGCCGAAACTACGCAGATAAGTAAGGGGGGCAGCCATCGCCATGATCAGTTTAATACCTTGAGGTGGGACGATGAGTTAAATTGCATTGCCGCGGCGTTCAGGGTGTGGATATAGGTCATCAGTTTCCGGATTGGGTCATCCGGTAAAATGCTGCCGAACGCAGGCATGCCGTTAGGCCGCCCTTGCAGATTGGTCAAATAGATTTGTTCCGGCCTGCCGCCATAAATCCATTCTTCATCGGACAGCGGCGGCCCCATGCCGCCGCCTAAAGGCGCATGGCAGCCTGCGCAATCCATGCTGTTGAATAGCTTGCGGCCTTCCACGATAGCCTGGCTATCGTTGGCATAGGGGTTGATATAAATAGGGGGCTTGGCCTGCACGGGGATATGCGTTTGGCCGAATTCGCTATGTAAAAGCTGATTGGGCGTTGGTTGAGGCGAATTTAGGGGCTTTTAATCCTGAGAAAAAGCGGCTGAGCCTGCAATGAAAAAGCCGGTTGAGATCAAGCTAATGAAGATAAGTGTACGCATACAATAACTGCCCCGGTCAATTTTCTACGGTGAAGGGTAAGGATTTTTGGAGGCTATCCGTTAGCGGCACTTGATACTCATCCAGCAAAATCCGGATGGTATCGCGCTTGCGGACGAGGGCTGCATTGAGCCGCTGCCTCAGGAGTTCGTCACTCTTACGTACCGCCAATGAAATTGAAAAGGCGAACGGTAACTTATCCTGTTCACTTTCCTCTAACGGCACAATGGTCAAGGCAACCTGTTCATTTTTGGCAAAATAGCCAGCCATCGGGCCCCACATTATCGGTCATGCCGCGGCGGGCTAGCGCGATGGCAGGCGGCGGATTGTTGTTGCCGATCAGGTGTACGCCTATGCGAAGATGCTTGAGTTTAGCATCATCAATGGAATGGATGCCGTAATCACGATCAGTTCGATACACCAGCACATAGCTTGACCCGTAATAAGGATGGGTAGTGAGCGCCTTGTCATCCTTGCTAGGCAACCCCATGACCACATCACAGCGCCCTGCATTAAGTGATTCGCGCAGGAAACCCCGGCGCTGCGCCCACCAAGTATATTCAACTTTTTCGCCTAGCGTCTGCCCTAACAGTTCGGCTAGACGATTTTCAAAACCCTGACCGGCCTGATTGGAAAATGGCAGGTTGTTGGGGTCGGCACAAACGCGCAGCACACAATTTGCCTCATCGGCCACAGGATTATCGACACAGCCTGACGCTTGCAGCAGTATCAGCATGAACGTCAGATAGCACCGCAAGAATTTCATGAAGAGGCAAGTCATTTGACAGCCTCCGGCAGTGCGAACACATATAATGTGCCGCCCGCACTGGTAGCCATCGGCAAATCGGCGGAGATGCCGCTGATGCCTAGACCGCCGAAAGAAATCCGTGTATCAAGCTCGCCGGCAACGCCCGCCCCTGCCCAGCCGCCGACGCCGGATAGCACGGCAACATACTGCTTGCCATCCGGCGCCCTATAGATAATAGGTTGGCCTATTACGCCGGAACCGGTGCGAAATTTCCATAACTCTTTGCCGGTCTTGGCATCGACCGCCTTGAACCAGCGATCCATGGTGCCGTAGAACACGACATCGCCTGCTATTACGAGGGTGCCGCTCCATACCGGAAACTTTTCCTTGATCGACCATGCGGGCTTGGCAGTAATCGGGTTCCAGGCGGTGAATGCGCCGCGGTTGCCGCCCGGGCCGGCCTTGATCACTACTTCAGCGCCGACATAGGGCGTGCCGGCAATATAACCGACCTCCGTGCCTTTCATATCCATGCAGATATTGTTATGCGGGACATACAACAGTTGGGTTCGCGGCGAATAGGCCGAGGGCTGCCAGTCCTTGCCGCCGCGGGGTGCGGGGCAGATATCTTTGACCTGTTGGTCCTGATGCGTTTCCTTGTTCTTGGCCATAACCGGACGGCCGGTTTTGAGATCGATTTTTTCCACGCTGTTAGTGCTGGTGAACGGCTCGGCTGAAATAACCTGGCCGTTGATGCGATCCATGACATACATATAGCCGTTGCGGTCAGGATGAATCATGATCTTGCGCGCTTTGCCGTCTATGCTCAAGTCAAGCAGCACATTCTCATTGACGCCATCATAATCATGAAAATCGTGCGGATTGTATTGATAAGCCCATTTCGCATAACCTGTATCGGGATCGCGGGCGAAAATGCTCGAGGCCCACTTATTGTCGCCAGGGGGCTGGTCAGCGTTCCAAGTGCCTGGGTTGCTGGTGCCGTAATAAATAAGATTGAGTTCGGGATCAGACGACAACCACCCCCATACCGTACCGCCGCCCGTTTTCCAGGCATCGGCCGGCCATGTTTTAACGCCCAGATCAGGGCCGCTATCGGCTGGGTAAAAGGCCTTGAAATCCTCGCCAATTAACACATCCTTGTCCGGGCCAGTACTATAAGCGCGCCAAGCCATGTTGCCGGTTTTCAGGTCAAGCGCCGTCAGCCAGCCTCGTACGCTCATTTCGCCGCCACTATTGCCGACCAATACCTTGTCTTTCACAATCAATGGCACCATCGTCATGGTTTCACCGAGATTGATATCGCCTAGTTGAATGTTCCAGATCTCTTTGCCGGTGTCGGCATCAACGGCTACTGTATGATTGTCCAGCGTGTTGAAAACCACCTTGCCATCTACAAAAGCGGCTCCCCGGTTAACGACATCGCAACAGGCCACCCCTTGAGAGGCCCGCTGTGGATGCGATTTATCCACCCATTTGATGGGCCGCCAGGCTCCCTTAAATCCAGCGCATACAGGATATTTGGATAAGGCGTGATTATATACAGCGTGCCATTGACCACTAACGGGGCCGCTTCGTGGCCATGAAGCACGCCGGTGGAGAACGTCCATGCCGCCTGCAATTGCTTGACATTAGTAACGTTGATTTGTGATTCTTCACTGAAGCGCGCTGAGGCGTAATTTTTTGCCGGCATTATCCATTGGCTATCTGTAATGTCGGAAGATGGCGGTTCAGCATCTGCTCTTAGATAAGTTGCAAGTAACATCAGGACGGCAATGTAACGTAGCGCACGTAGTAACATTTAATCCCCTGCGAGCATAATTAAAGAAGAGTGTTAAAAAAGTAAGAGAATTACTAAAACATTACAATTCTCCTACTAACCATCCGTTTTTTATTTAAAATTATCCCGCCTGAGACTTCATGTCCGTACGATAGCGTACATATGCGGGGCTAACTCTGATCCCTGTCAGCCAATCTGTATATGGGATTTAGGGAACAACCAAGTGGGATAAGCTTTTTTAAGTAGCTATTTGAGTTGGTAAGGAACATGCACGATTTAACTTGATCAAGTTTATGCTTCGACAAGCTCAGCACGAACGGCATCTGAGTTTCAGGTTACTTAATTTATTTCGTGCACGTTCCTAAGCAGAATTATTTTTATCGGATAGCTGTCCCTTCCGAATCATCTGAGCGGTTTCAATGCCATCGATAATTGCCTGCGCTCAATGAGAAGTTCTGAAACCACTCATGGGATTCGTGATTTCTTGATGAATTGGTGATTCTGTTCCACCCCATTATTTAATTATTTGATTTGGCCTATTTCAATAAAACTCAGCAAACCAGCCAGCATCAGCAACCTATTAATGTTCTCCAACCCGGCCTAGTGGGCGCCGCTATTATCCATGACAACTTTGCTAGGAAACCCGTTAGCAACGATAGCCTGGTCTATGATGTCTTCCCGATCATCATAAGAGATACCAAAGCGAATATAGAAACATACGGCGTACAAAATAATGCGCTTCTTTAAAATTAATCGGCGGCTTTTCAGTTTCTGCAAAATCCATCTTGCCTCGGATTACGAAAAATTTTGCGACACAATCCCTCTTAACGCTTCCCTGAAACCAGAGAACCTCTGTGAGTCAACGTACAGAGAAGAGGATAAAGGAGGCGTAATCTGAATCTTCCTCCGATAAGGTAGGAAAAGGGCCTTAAATTAATAATTAAGGCTGATTTTCAATATAGAGTTAAGGAGACCCTCATGACTCAACAAAAACAATCCTCGTCAAATAAAGAAAGTTCTACCGCAAACCGTGGCTTTGCCTCCATGGACGAAGACCAGCAACGGGAAATCGCCAGTCAAGGCGGTAAAGCGGCTCATGAAAAGGGCACGGCTCACGAGTTTGACTCCGAAGAAGCGCGGGAAGCCGGTCAAAAAGGCGGTAAAGCCGCTCATGAGAAAGGCACAGCGCATGAGTTTACTCCCGAGGAAGCGCGGAAAGCCGGCCAAAAAGGTGGTAAAAGCTGAGGCATAGCCTTCCCTACTTTCGTGAACAGAAGAGACAGCAGCCGGACATGCCGTTTTAATCCCGTCAATACCGGCTGCGTCGACTTTTTATTATCGCCTTTTGAAATCGCCGAGAAACTGCAAGCGATCGCAACGAGCGCTCATCAAGATGAGGTAGTGCAACTGGAGCGGGCCTATAAGCTCTGCATTTAGCCCCGACGGGGCCCTTTTTTCCCAGGAGGAGAAGCCTGATAAAAGCAGCCAGAATTCATGGAGCTCACGAAGTCACCTATGACACCGTGCCAGATCCTGTTATCAGTCATGATAGAGATATCATTCTAAAGGTGACCGCCACCGCCATTTGCGGCTCGGATTTACCTATCTACTCCGGAGGACTGCCGCAACCGCGGCCCATGGTGCTCGGCCATGAGTTCATGGGTATTGTGGAAGAAGTCGGTGCTTCCATCACTCAGTTAAAGCCAGGCGATCGCGTCGTGGCGCCTCGTTCCCGACAATCTGACTGACGAGCAAGTATTATTCC
>JAQUQM010000064.1 GCA_028716085.1 Dehalococcoidia bacterium
GACCTGGCAAAAGACTTCCAATCCCTGGCAGCACGCCTGATGGTAGCCGCAATTAACGATGGCCGTTTGCCCGTGATCACTGAAACCAAACTGATATTGAAGCCAGGCGAGATAGCTCGCGTGGAAATGGCTGCTGCCCTTCTGAAGGAAACGGCAAAATATCAATACCAGGGCGGCTATTCCGGGGTCAGTTTCCGCATCGCCAAAGGGGTGAGCTACCGCACGGGAGGCTTCCGAGGTAACAGAGTTAACGTCGGTACAGAGATCAGGGTAGATGATACAGGTACAATTATCTGTACCTCGCAACGTTGTGTTTTCCTAGGATCGCTCAAAACCGTGGAGATCCCATATAATAAACTACTATCCATGGATATTTACGAAGATGGAATAAGGTTCCACATTTCCAATAAGCAGAAAGCCATTTTTATTAAGCTTTTAATTGCGCACCCGATTGCAGCATTGATAAACGCGTCAATATAAATAGAATTATAGCTATTTATTTAGGCATGATCAGTCATTTCACGCTAATATGGAAAACACTGCATGCGAACAGTAATCTGTTCCTCAGTCTGGATACACATTTACTTATCTACCATGACACAGTTTCAATTTTTTACCACTTCCGCAAGGGCAGGATCCAGATCGACTAAATATTGGCACGCCATTCTTTTTGACAAAATTCATCCACTGTACTAGTTCTGCATTGGCAGCAATTTCGTTTAATTTGCCGTTCTCAAAGTGTTTCTCTTTTATAGAATGACAATTATGCCCAAACCATAGCCATTCTAGTATGAGATCGCTGATCACGAGAAGCTTCCGTCGGTTTTCTATAAGTTGACCTTTATAAATTCTTTTTGAATCAGGCATGAACAGGATTGTATTCTCCTTGTCAATCTTTGGCATAATGTCTACAAATTCACCAGATGGTGAGACCCAGACGGCGTGGAACTCCGCTTCTAAAAATCTCTTTTGTAGTTCCTCCCATATAATCCATCCGTATTGAATGCGACCACCATGCAGGGAGATATGATTCAGAACTGAACCAAAGCATTCATTCATTTTTGCCTTCGGGACTGGTCTAACAGGTATATATATCGGTGTTTGAGTGGAATCGATTTCCATGCAGAATGCTTTTATTTCGGGAGTGATTTTAGTTGGTGTTGTCGAAGTTATTATCATACAAGGCACGTAATTTAATATTTCTAATGCCAATTTATTAATGGATATAGTACTACTTTAAGAAATACTGCTATACCAACAAGATAGAAAATCCAGAACTAGTAGCCGTCAATAAATTTATCAACTTCTTGTGTGGCCATATTAAATATAAAAAGAAATATCATTTCATACGCTCGCACCTTACATCTTCTTTATTAGATTAATAGACATTATTAAGCCGTCCGCTAACGCAATTGAACCAAAGACAATAAATGCGGCTGCAACTGGTGGAACAATGGCAATAAATAGCTCATTTACAATTTTATCTGGTCCCGAAAGGGTTGCTATCGATTGTTGATATGTCTCATAAAAGGGTGACTGAACCATTTGCAAAATTATAAACAGGGCTAAGAAAGAGATTACAGCTAATAGCAAAGGTTTAAGCACATCGCGAACATCTTTGTTGTCAATGTGTCTCCCATTTGCATAAACAAGTACAATAAAACCACCCAAGGTTATTATAAAAGCTGCCAATGTAAGAGGAGATACCGCGACTTCTGGCTTGCCATTACCAGTTGCAGCCATATAATTTACAAAATATATAAGCACTGCCATACAGAGAGTCAAAAAACTAATAGGATATACCACATAAAATACTAGTACATTCAGTATTGACTTAAGTACGGTACATAATTTTTCTGTCTTTGATAATTTGTTCTCCATAGCTGCTGCAGTTTGTTCTGTATCATAATTGGTTATCTCTATAAAATTGACGCATGAATAGAATCCTAGCCAAGTTGAAAAAAGAGCCGTGGCAATATTGCAAACTAGTATCCAATTCTTATCTGTTAAAAAGTAGGTGACTACGATCGAACTAATAATTAGCAATACATTCAGAGAGATTATAATAGTGTTATACTTACGCCATTTTCTGATTCTTTGAGCGGTTTTCAATACCGCAAGACCCACTACTGCTGTGAACTGTGCCATATAATCCGTCATAATAACCTCCACACATCACTAATTTCGCTTCGACGATTATCGGAGATATCTATGCCATAGTCAAATGATTAATGCTTAAAATATGGATTTCATTATCTGTGATCTGAGTTGGAAGGCGATCTATTAAACTTTATACCGGCCTAGAAAGTTAATGCCCCTAAATATTTCTATATTTTTCCGCCATCCTCAGTTACCCAATTTCTTATGTCTTAGTTCTAGTACCTCATTCTCATCCGCTCAATATCTGCCTTGCAATGACTATCTTCTGTATCTCCGTCGTGCCCTCATATAACCTGGGCTGCCGCACTGCTCTATACAACCGCTCCACCGTCATGCCTTTGACCACGCCGTAGCCGCCGTGCAGTTGCAGCGCCTGGTCCACCACCCGGCAGGCCATCTCGGTGGCGAAGAGCTTGGCCATGGCCGTTTCCCTGGTCACGCGCCCGCCCGTCTCGTCCTTGAGCCAGGCCGCGCGGAATACCAGCAGCTCCGCCGCATCTATATCGAGGGCCATCTCCGCCAGCTTGAACTGCGTCGACTGGAACTCTGCAATGGGCTTCCCGAAGGCCACCCTCTGTTTTGAGTAGGATACAGCCTCCTCCAGCGCCCGGCGCGCAATACCTATGGCCGACGCGCCCACGCTCATGCGGACACAGTCCAGCGTGCTCAAAGCCACCTCCATGCCCTTGCCCGGCTGTCCCAGCAGGTTGCCCCGGGGTACCCTGCAATCCGTGAAGGTAAGCTCGCCCATGGGATGCGGACCCATCAGCCTCATCGGCCTGCCCTCGAACCCCGGCGTGCCCTGCTCCACAATGAAAGCCGAGATGCCCTTGCTGCCCTTCGACGGGTCGGTCCTGGCAAAGGTTACATACGTCTGGGCGAAAGGCCCCATCGAGGCAAAGCACTTGTTGCCGTTAAGCACGTAATGGTCGCCTTCAAGGACGGCGGTGGACTTCATACCGGCGACGTCCGACCCCGCGTCCGGCTCGGTCAGCGCGAAGCTGCCCACCTTCTCCCCACAGGCCAGCGGTGGGAGGTATTTACGCTTCTGCTCCTCCGTACCGTAGACGCTGATGGGATAGGCAGTGAGAAGCTGCTCGGCATAATACAGGTCGGCGTGGACGCAGATCCGGCACAGCTCGTCACGTACGATGCAGTTGTTGACCGCCTTCATGCCCAGCCCTCCGTACTCCTCGGGCGCCACCAGGCGGAATAAGTCCTGCCCGGCCATCAGCTTCACCAGCTCCCAGGATACCTCATCCTTCTCGTCCACCTCAGGCGCGAGCGGCGCAAGCATCTCCTCTGCAAAGGCCCTCACCTTCTGCCTCAGCATCTCCTCGTCTTCACTGAACCTGAAATCCACGGTCGCACCTCCTGAAAATCGTATTATGCTGAACTCAACGGGCTTTTTATTATAGTATAATTATTGCACACAAAGTAATTTTTACCCGGCCGTTGGACAGTACAGGTTTCCTGCAGAACACATTAACAATATTACCACGCACAATATAATCGGCTGAACGGAGGTCCGGAGATATGGCTACGATCAGTAAAACGGATGTCAGGCCTGCCTCCCAGATACACGGGGAGAAATGCTGGCCCATGGTCGATAAGCTCTCACCCTGCGAAAAGGCCTGCCCGCTGGGCACGGATGTACCTTCCTATATCATGGCTATAGCGCTGGGTAAATTCGATGAAGCACTGGCGGCTATACGCCAGACCAACCCCTTCCCTTCCGTCTGCGGACGCGTCTGCCACCAGCCCTGCGAAATCGAGTGTAACCGCGCCCTCATCGACGACCCCATTGCCATCCGCTGGCTGAAGCGCGCCGCCGTCGACTACTCCGACTCCAAAAAGAAGCGCACGGCCAAAGTAAAGCTGTCTAAAAAGGGCAGGGTGGCCGTCGTAGGGTCAGGACCCGCCGGACTGACCGCCGCCTACGACCTGGTTAAAAAGGGCTACGGTGTAACCGTCTTCGAGTCCGCCGATACGCCGGGAGGCTGGCTCACCAACGGCATACCCGATTTCATACTGCCCGCCGGGGTCGCCCGCGCCGACATACAGAACATCATCGACTCCGGCGTGGACGTCAGGACAGGCGTTAAAATCGGCAAGGATTTATCATTATTTTCTTTGAAAGACCGCGGCTATACAGCCATCCTGCTGGCCACAGGGGCGCAGAAAAGCACTTCCCTGAATCTTACCGGCTCCAATTTGAAGAATATATTATCCGCGCTCGACATACTTAAAAAAGCCAGGATGAAGGGCGAGGTCCTTTTGCACGGCAGGGTGCTCGTCATCGGAGGCGGCGCCGTGGCCATGGACGCAGCGCGCACCGCGCTCAGGCTCGGCGCGCAGGAAGTAACGACAGCCTGCCTGGAATCGAGGAGGAAGATGCCCGCCTGGCCCTGGGAGATCGAAGCGGCGGAGAAAGAGGGCGTGAAGGTGCTCACTTCCCTTGCCCCACAGAAGTTCAGCGGCCTGCACAACGCCGGCGGCGCACGCGGCATACTGATCGATTTCAAACGCGTGGCATCCACTAAAACCGATGCCGAAGGCCGCGTCTCCTGGAAGCTGGCAGAGGGGCCGGGCAGCGATCTCAGCCTGGAAGCGGATTATGTCATTATCGCCATCGGCCAGGCCGCGGATACCGCGTACGCCGAAGGCAGCCCGCTTCTCATTAATAAGCGCGGCGCCTTCGACGTCGATCCCGATACGCTGGAGACCAACGTGCCCGGCATCTTCGCCGCAGGAGACTCCGTAAATATCCGCGGCACGGTGACAGAGTCCATCGCCATGGGGCATAAAGCGGCCGCAGCCATAGAGATATTTTTGAAAGGCACCGCTCCCAAAGCAAAGAACAAACAGAAAGAAAAGGAAGTCATCGTCATCGACCCCAAGCTTACCTCGCCCTGGCTGGCGAGGAAGGCGCGCTGGGGCATGCCTTCGCTATCGCCAAAGGACGCCGTGAGGACGTTCAGCGAAGCTTACCTGGGATTCACCCGCGAGGAGGCCATCGAGGAGGCCAGGCGGTGCCTCAACTGCCGCATGTGCGCCAACTGCATCTACGGCAGGGGCCAGATCTGCTACGAGACCGCCATGCGCCTGTTGAAATAACTCAAGGAGGTTTCCATGTGTCATTACTGTGAAATGTGGGGCGACGGTACCATCTGGTACCTCAACCCGAGGAACTACGCGCGCCATATGTACACGCTGCCCAAAGAGGCCAAGCCGGGCGCGACCAAGGCCGTCGGCGAGGCCGACCCGGCGGGCTATATCAACCTGGAAAGGGCCATGGTGGACGCGCTGGAGCGAGGCCCCGAGGAATATGAAAAGGCCATGAAATTCGCCCGTGACATGGTGGATATGACGCAGGGCTCCGTGGGCGGATGGATGGGACAGGTGGTGCCGCTACGCGACGCCGAGAGGATGGCCGAGATCTCCAACCCGCTGGGTCTGATAGCCTGCATCTGCCGCAAGGCCATGCTGGGCATCGAGGAGCGCTGCCCCGAGAACATGACCTGCATGGGACTGGGCGTGGGCATGCTGAAATGGGAACGCTGGCCGGAGCGGTACAAGGGCGGAGTGCACTGGCTGACCATCGAGGAGACCAAGCAGTGGCTGCGCGACCTGGATACCAAGGGCTTCGTGCACAGCCTGATGATGTTCGGCCCGCGCTTTATCGGCGGCATCTGCAACTGCGATTACCCCGCCTGCGACGCACTCACCATGCGGCTGGACCACGGCTTCAACATGCTCAAGGGACACCACGTGGCCATGGTGGACTACGACCTCTGCAACGGCTGCGGCATCTGCGTGCAGCGCTGCCAGTTCGGCGCGCTCAAGATGAACGTCACGCTGGACAAGGCCAACATCGACCAGATGAGGTGCTTCGGCTGCGGCCTCTGCGAGACCGCCTGCCCCCGCAAGGCGATCTCCCTCAAGGAAAGGATTAAAATACCGTCGCTGCAGGAGGTATGGTGATGGTTGATAAAAGCAAGATAAAAGTCCCCAAGGCAACGCCGCAGGACCTGACGCGCCTGCCCATCAAAATGCCTAAAATCACGATAGACCATAACAAATGCACCGTCCCCTTCTGGTGCAAGAAATGCCTGCAGGCCTGCCCCCAGCTCGTCTTCCAGTGCTACTGCAAGCACCTGGAGAAGCTGAGGGAGTCCGACCCGCGGCAGCCCGGCATCTACGAGGTTATCGCCGTGAGGAGGGACAAGTGCCACGTCTGCAACAAGTGCGTGGAAATGTGCCCCGAAAACGCGATCACCATCACTCTCGAGGAGGCGTAAGCATGTCAACCAGGTCTGAAGAAGAAGCCAAAAAGACACCCTACGAGCTATATATAGCGCCGCGCCCCTTCTCGTTCGAGCTCGACTCCGAGATGCTGGTCCTGCTGCGCAAAGACTGCGACCCGCCGCTCATCGTGGAGAAATTCGCCGCTGAGATAAGCGGGAAAAAGCAGGATGATGTAGATACTATAGCTAAAAAGGTCTTCGGCAAATACGGCGAGGACTGGATGCGCCGCACGCTGAAACTAGGGGAGGAATACCCCGACAGGACGTACGAGATACTCAAGGAAGCAGTGGACAAAACGGGTGAGATGAAGTTCCCCCTCGTCCTGCAGCGGTTTATCGAGATCGCCTACCTGGGCACGCAGCAATTCCGCATCCTGCCCATTGTGGAGAACTGGGCAAAAAGGCTGGTCTACCGCGTTAAGGACTGTTACATATACAAGCTGGAGGTGGAGAAGTGCGGACAGGAGGTGGCGGGCTCGCTGCCCTGCCGCTACGCCTGCCTGGCGGCCTGCAAGACCGCGCTGGACGGGCTGGGGCTTGACGCCGCGGTGGAGATGGAAGCCACCATGGTAAAGGACGGCGCCTGCCAGTTCGCACTCAACCGGATTTAAACCGTCCGTATTGTTATCAGAGAGGACAGGGATTTGAGGTTAGACGGACGTGTAGCTGTTGTTACAGGTGCCGGACGCGGCATCGGCCGCGCCATAGCCCTTAAATTTGCCGCTGAAGGCGCCGCTGTCGTGGCCAGCGACCTGGAAAAAGGCTACGCTGAGGGCGTTGCCGCAAGGATCATCAAAGCAGGCGGCAGGGCGCTGGCCGTCAAAGCCGATGTGCGCGATGCAGACGAGGTCGCCGCGCTTTTCAAAGCAGCCCTAAAGAAATTCAGCCGGATAGACATACTGGTGAACAACGCCGGCGTCAGGAAGGACGCCCCCTTCAACAGCATGACGGAAAAGCAGTGGGCCGATGTGCTGGATACGCTGCTGAAAGGGTGCTTCAACTGCATCCGCTGCGCGCAGGGTTACATGATGAAGCAGGGCGGCGGCATGATCATCAATATCGCCTCGCCCGTCCCCGCGGGCATTGCAGCGAAAGGGCAGGCCAACTACGCAGCCGCCAATGCCGGGCTCGAGGGCCTGACGAGGTCGCTGGCAGTCGAGCTGGGCCCTTATAATATCAACATTAACTGCATTGCGCCCGACTTTATAGATACAGAAATGACGCGGGGCGCAGCGCGCCGTGAAGGCCTGTACCTCGACGACCTCAAACGCTTCGTTTCCGCCGCAGTCCCCCTGAAACGGCTGGGGACACCCGAAGACGTAGCAAACCTGGCGCTGTTCCTTGCCTCGGATGAGGCGGGCTTTATCACCGGCCAGGTCATAGGCGTCAGGGGCGGACCTTAATTCCATCTCACTTTATGTAATCTTATGCACTACCTGCCGGATACGGACGACCAGGACGCCATTGCCGAAAGGTACTGGCCCGACGGCTTCAAAGGTGTCATCCGCAACGGATTAAGCCGCGCGCTGTCAATCACCCTTACCCCACAGAACCTGCGCAGGATTTATCAGCGTCACTTCTCCGGCTCATATCCTGATGTCGATGCCTTCGCTGAAACCGTGCTCAATTCCACTATCATCGGCGCGGAGAACGGCGCCGACCGGGGATTCGAGGCTGTTTACTCCGCCTTCCTGGCTGAAACACGCCTGCCCTGCCTGTACCGCTATGCCCTGCATCCCTGGCCCGACGTCATGTCCGCGTCACTGCAACGTAAAATTCAGCTGGCCGTTGTTAAGGACTACTCTGCCGACGACGGCTTCAGATACGCCTATAAAGACGGCTATCTCAGAGATTATGTGAACCATGCCGATTTTATAGATGCGGTGGCGGATATCATCGTTGTCTGCACGGCAAACGGCGTGGACGACACGCTGGAAAGGATTTACACTGCATTTATTCACGGCCATCCCCTGCCGCCTATGCGCCGCAACCCCCGCCGGCTGAAAACATGGTAAAGTATGCATTATGAAGAAGATCGCAGTCTGCGGCAAGGGGGGCAGCGGCAAAAGCGTGGTCACAGCCCTGCTGGCCTTCGCTTTGAAGGACGGGGACATGCGTGTGCTGGTGGTGGACTCCGACGATTCCAACCCGGGCCTGCACCGCATGCTCGGGTTTCCAGATGTGCCGTCACCCCTGATTGAGTTCATGGGCGGCAAGGGCAAGGTGGAAAAGGACATCGAGGCCCGCATCAGGTCGGGCGTGCCCGAGCCGCTGGTCAACCTGCTGATGAACAATATCTCGGTCAAAGATATCCCCGACCAATATATCATGCACAGGGACAGGATCAGCTTCATCACGGTGGGCAAGATTTTCATGGCGCTGGAGGGCTGCGCCTGCCCGCTTGGCATTGTCAGCCGCTCCTTCCTCAACGGCCTTCAGCTTGCTCCCGCTGAAGTTGTCCTGGTGGACATGGAGGCCGGAGTGGAGCACTTCGGACGCGGCGTTGAGACGGGCGTCGACTGCGTCCTGGTCGTGGTCGAGCCATCACTGGACTCGATTGAAATCGCCGTCAAGATAAAGCAGATGTCGGAGCAGATACATATCGGCGATGTCTGGGCGGTGCTGAACAAGATTCACACGCCGGGACTGGCATCCGAATTAGCGGACAAATTGGGCAGCCGCGGTCTGAGCGTTATCGGTGCTATCGAATACAATGCCGATATTTTCGAGCGCTGCCTGCAAGGTCATGCGCTGTCCGGCCTTTCCCTGGCGGAACCGGGAATAATAGCCGACTTCCTCTTTCCCTGAAAAAACCTTCCGGAACAGTTATGGGGACGGTTTACAGCTTATCTATGATCCCCGCGGCGTACTCAACCTGCTTTTTATACTGCGCCATCTCCCTGAGGGCCTCAACGTAGATCATCAGCCGCTGCGACTGGAATGAGCCTTCTGCATGTACGGCGACCGTCTCGTTCTCTACCGTCATCATGCGGCGCAATAGCTGGAACATCCTCAGCCGTGCCTCGGCGGTGACGCCCGACTTGCCGCCCAGGTACTTCTTTATGAAGTCGCCGATGTCCGGGTTCAAAAAGTCCTGGTAGGTTGGCGCAGTCACCAGCAGGCCGCCCGCGATGTCCTGTACAAGCTTGATGCACTGGTGGAAATTGGTGGCGAAATGGTACTTGGCCATATTGGTCAGCACCGGGTTGGGTATGGGAATTCCGCCGTGCGTGGCGAAATCGATGCAGGAAGCGCGCGCCAGCGATTTGAGCGTGTTAACGTAGATCACGAGGTCGGTGAGCTCTTCCTTGATATGGGGCACATTGCTGATACCGTTGTATTCCGCCATGGCCACGGCTGCGCCCAGGAAGCCTTCGGCGGAGGGAACCCTGTAGCTGGCCGCGGTGTGCCTGTGCAGGTAGGCGAAGTTGTAGACGAGGTGCATGGCGAACTTCCATTCTCCGCAGAGGAAAACTCTCTCCCAGGGGACGAAAACGTCGTCGAAAATAATCAGCGAGTCGGTATGGTTTCTGATGGGCAGGTCGATGGGGAACTCCA
The DNA here is from genome assembly GCA_028716085.1 of Dehalococcoidia bacterium. Classification (GTDB taxonomy): domain Bacteria; phylum Chloroflexota; class Dehalococcoidia; order GIF9; family UBA5629; genus JAQUQM01. The sequence goes on from JAQUQM010000064.1 coordinate 10,026, forward strand.
GCTTGCTGCGCTTATGCTGCACGGGATGCAGAACCTGGATCACGCCCTTTGTATCAACCGGTACAGCAAAGGCCACGGCGTAGTCCTTATCGGCCTCCTCCATGGCGCGGCAGGGCACGGCAAGTATCTCGTTGCAGTAGGCGGCAGCCGTGATGTGCGCCTTGGCGCCCCTGACGACGATGCCCTTTTCATTCTTATCCACCACGTGCACGTAATAGTCGGGATGCCCCTGTTTGGGTGAGGAGGGCCGCTCCACCCGGTCGCCCTTGACGTCCGACATGGCGCAGGCCACGCTGAGGTCGTTTTTCTGCAGGTGGTAGCGGTATTTCTCCGCGCGCTCGATATATTCCTTGTTTCCCATCATGTTGGCGGTGATGTTCACCGCGTTCATGGCGTCCGCCCCGATATCGTGCGAAAAAGGTATCACCCCGCCGCCCAGCCTGGTGGCGGTGACCATCAGCTCGTGCCTTTTGAGCAGGTCCTCCGCGTTGGTGGGCGTGTAATAGTACCTGCTGATCGGCTCGCCCGTCTTGGGATGCTTGACAACCGCCAGGTCCCTGTGTTCGGGCATCTCGGCCATCTCGTAATCGATAGCGGCGGTATCCACGCAGACCTTGAGCGCCGGATGCGTGGTGACATCCTTCACCTTCTCACCTTCATAATAGACAACCCTGTTGTCGCGCAGGCTCTTCCTGTACTCTTCCGGTGTCATTAGTCCCATGGCGTACCTCCTTATTTACGATGATTATTTTTACGGAAATGAAATAGATCAGCTATCGGTCAGTCGGTCAAAAAAAATTACCACTCTGCGCCAGGATTGTCAACTCATCAGTTAACTAATGAGTTATGGGTACAGATAACCTGAAAATAAGGTAAAGATTAATATAAAAACCGCGGATTCAGATGCATCGGTAGTGGAATGCGGTGTTTATTGGCTGACGCCGCATCTTTGCAGGAAGTTATAGTAAAACGTCTTAAGTTCCGGGTCCTGGATGCCTGTGCCTGCTTCCAGCAGCGGCTTGGTGAGCGCATTTCTCTGTATCTTGACCAGGTCGGGCAACAGGTTGGCCAGGCTGAACTGCTCGCCTTCGCCGGCATTGGTGGGCTTATCCAGCTCCATAGCCGCCACGAATTTATTGTAAAAGCCGGAGAGATTGCCGTCTTTAAGCTCGCCCGAGGCCTTGTTGAACGGTGAAAGCAGCGCTTCCCGGTAAATATCGGCTATGCTGTTGATCGTCAGCGGCTGGCCGCTGTTCTGGGATTTGGCGATGGAAGGGTAAGCCAGGATGAAGCCGATGACAATACAAAAAAGTAAGATGATTTCTACGCTTATAATGATTACGTGCTTCATGGCTGAACCTGCAGATGACTGCTGTAAAATCGCCTGTTCTAAAACTTTCTAAATCTAATCCCGTTCCTGCCGCATCGTGTGTTAGTATAATCGATTATGAGCCTTTGGCTTCGAATTGTCAAGCTGGATCAGCTACGGCAGCTTCGGCCGCGCAGTATGACGACGTCGCTGAGGGCGGGAAAGCGCGAGGCAAAACGATCCAGGGCGTGCAATACCGAATCCTGCGTTTTAACGGGCAGTTTGCCCAGAAAATCTCCCCAGCCGGGCGCGGCGCAGAGCAGCGACACCCCCTCGACCTTTTCCAGCTTTAAATACTTGCCTGCCATTCTGGTAACCATCCTGTAGTCGAATCTTAACGTGTGGTCGGGTGGAAGCTGCCAGGGCAGGCGTTTATACGGGTTTTTAATACCGAGGACTTTGCGCAGCCAGAAGATGAACTCACCTATCTTGAAACCAAGGCTGGAAAAGTTGGCAACGGCGATGATGACCTGTCCGTTGGGTTTGACTGCCGCGGCCATCTGCTGAACGGCCTTCTCGGGATCGGCGAAATGGTCCAGCGCCCCCTTGCAGATTACCTTGTCGACGGAACCTGCAGCCACGGGCACCAGCTCACCGATGCCCCTCACCAGCGAGATGCGGTGTCCGTCGAGCTTGATCATATCGACGGCATGGGCCGTCATGACGCGGGAGGGCTCGATGCCGATAACCCTGGCGCCGAATGCCGACATACCGAGTGCATCGATGGCACGGCCGCAGCCGACGTCCATGATCAACTCCCCATCCACAGCCGCCACCATTTCCAGAGTGGCAAGGTTCATCCTTTGCAGGAGGAAGGCTACATCGGGCCTGATTTTATCGGGCAGGACCTCGCGGTCATCCCAGTTGAGGTCAACTTTGATCATTTATACTGCCATATGAGTGAGAAGTATGCGCAGGCCGATCAGGATAAGGATAATGCCGCCAGCAAGCTGCGCCCATCTCCCCATCAGCGCGCTGACCCTGCGTCCCAGCCAGTAGCTGAATGCCGTCACGGAGAAGGCGACAACGCCGATGATGCTGCAGGCAAGGATGATATTCATGTTCAGGAAGGCAAAGGATACGCCCACGGCCAGGGCGTCAATGCTGGTGGCCAAAGCGAGCGTGAGCAGCGTACCCCACTTACTTATATCGGTGCTTTCGGGATTCTGTTCCCCGCGAATGAATTCCCAGATCATCCTGCCGCCCACGAACAGCAGCAGGGCGAAGGCTATCCAGTGGTCGTAGCTCGAGACGAACTGCACCACCGTCTGACCCGCCAGCCAGCCGATAATCGGCATTCCCATCTGAAAAAGGCCGAAAGCCAGCGCCACGCGTAGCATGTGCCGCCAGGAAAATTCCCTGCCGGATGCGCCGATGCCGAGCGCCACTGCAAAGCAATCTGCGGAAAGCCCGAAGGCTATGGCAACGACGGACAGGATATCGAAAAGGTTCATAACCGCTAAAGTATAGCAAAACGCCTTTCCGGTGTCCCAGCAGTGAAGCTGATTTGGCCAAATGGATAAATTATGCGTAAAATTGATTAACCATCCTTTTAGAATCCCGGCTATGGACGGCTTTTATGGGCAAGAAGATAACGGTACACCTGCAGGATGAAGAGCTGTATCACTGGCTTAAAACGGAAGCCGTAAAACGGCGCAGGCCGGCCAGCAACATCATCTCCGAAGCCGTGCTGGAGTGGCTGGAGAACCACGAGAACCCCGAGCTGCTGGCTGCCATCAAGGCGACCCGCTACCGCTGGAAGAAAAAACGTCACGACGTCATGTGAATTATTACTGGCGTAATCCCCCGCTCAACGCCCTCTGCAAATTCTCATATCCTGTCATGGCCGAGACATCTGCCATAAATCCCGCCAGGCTGTGGTAACCTCTGCGCAGGGTTTTCATATCTTCATATACCGGGCTGACGGAGCCGGGGTCCTGCCCGTAAATTCCGTGGAAGGCGAAATAAGCCTGGTTGAGCTTCCTGATGTCATACCCGTTTTGATTAAAGAAGTCACGCCTGCCCTGCATATACTGCTCTGCTTCAGCAATTCGCCCTTCGGCGAGATAAGCATCCGCCGTTTTCCTGGTCAGGCGCATCTCGGCTGCGAAGTCGATACCCGCTGGTAGGCCCTCGTTAACAGCGTCGATTTTGCAATATGTTTCGTAGACCTGTGTCCCGATCTCATCGGCTATTATACCCGCCAGTGTTTCATTCATTTCGATGACGGTGGGATTTTGCCTTATTCCAATAGAATCCAACAGGTATAGCAACCCCAGCGGCCTGAGGGCCAGGTATTGATGGGCCCATTCCTCCACCGCGGCATTGATAACATGTTTCTCCGACATATCCGGCGATACTATTGCCGGGTAAGCGCCGCCGAAACCGCCCAGCTCAACCACCAGCGATGAGAAGCCGAGCGCATCCACGCGCTGCTCCACGTGCTCTATGTCAGCGGGGGTCATGCCGTTTCTAAGCATGACACGGTCGAAGTACGCAATCCTGTCCCGTGGCGAAACCACCAGCAGGCAGGGAGGATTTTCCAGCCTGAAGCGCACAGGCGGGAAGGTCGCTATACCATTCTCCCGCAAAGCCCGGGTAATCCGGCTTTGTAAACCCGGCATGACAGGGCTCGACTCACCAGGGAGGTCGGGGCGCAGCAGGTTGTTCATCTCCCATTCCGTCAGGTTCAACAGATAGGGAACGGCTGTGCTGCGGATCTCCTGCCCGTAATTGAGCGGAGCACGGCTGGCGGTTCCGGTATCGGGCTGAACGCAGCCGGCTAATATCAACAGTGTTAACAGGAACAGGTATATTTTCCGCACGGATATTTGATACTGCGGCCTTCTCTTTTCTGTCATTCCAAACTCTTTTTAACTTTAACAGTAAAACGGGCGTGCGGCAAAGAGGTTTCAAATACCGGCTACGCATTTTTACCTAACTATTTTGAAGTGTTTATGCGCTTTTGCGCAAATGCAGATTAAGCGTTGGGGCGGATGGCGCTGAGGTTGCGGCATGTTAAATTTTAGACAGAAAAGAAAACAAGGCCAGAAATATCTGAAGGAGGTAAAGACAATGGCTGAAGTAATTGAAAAGACTAAAAAGGGAACCACCGTAGAAGAGGTCACCGGGGTAAACTTCTGGACAGACAAGCAGGCATGCTGGGAAAAATGCCATTGTCCCGAAATGATCAAGGCGGAATGCCCAGCAACCAAATATCAGTTCGTCGCCTGCTGGGAGATTGAGGGGACTTACTGCAAACTTGATGACAAGGGCGCCACGGGCAAAGACACCAGCATCTGCGAAGTGTGCAGGGTCTACAAGAAATATGGCAACGGCGAGCCCATCAGGATCAAGCTCTTCGGTAAGGGCATGGACACCCAGCTCAGAGAGCTGGAAAAAGTAACCAAATAAGCATACCCAGCGTGAATCAAAGGGCTGGCCCTGTTAGCCAGCCCTTTTTCTTTGCCCGTCGCAAGCTATGAAGCAGGTTCATTTTTTAAAATGTGACTTATATTACTTGCAGATACTAAAAAATTGCTATAATTGGCTGTTAGCAGCATATAAAGATTGACGGGTAAGTACGAACATTGGCTGGGACAGGATACAGGTAATTTTAAAAATGCAAAATTCTAAGCGGGAAGGTAAGTGATATGAAGGAAGGA
>JAQUQM010000065.1 GCA_028716085.1 Dehalococcoidia bacterium
AACACAAATCTTGACGCCTTTCTCCTCGGCCTGCTTGATCTCGGCGGGAGATGCAGGCATCTCGTCCCTGGACCTGCGGTAGACGATGGTGACGTCGCTGCTGCCCATCCCGACGGCGGTCTGGGCGGCGTCGATGGCAGTATTGCCTCCGCCGATGACGGCCACCTTCTGCCCCAGCGCAACCTTCTTGCCCAGCGCAACGTCGCGCAGAAAGCCGATGCCGGAATACACGCCGTTCAGCGTCTCACCTTCGACGTGCATTTTCTGGTCGGCCTGCGCGCCCACGGCAACGAAAACAGCGTCGAAGCCGTCTTTCTTCAGGCTTTCCAGGTTAAAATCTTTCCCCAGTGCGGTATTGCAGCGGACCTCTTTGCACAACGCCGTTATATCGGCGATCTCCCGGTCCAGTACTTCCCTGGGCAGGCGGTAGGCCGGGATGCCGTAGCGCATCATGCCGCCCAGTTCAGGATTTGCATCGAAGATCGAAACACTGTGCCCTTGCCGGGCCAGGAAATAGGCGGCTGAAAGGCCGGCGGGGCCTCCGCCCACGACCGCAACTTTTTTGCCTGTCGGCGGCTTTATGCGGGGCTGGCAGGCGATGCCGTTGTTCGCGGCGTAATCGGCGGCAAACCTCTTCAGGGCATTGATGGCCACGGGGCCGTCAACCAGGTTCCTGCGGCACTGCTGTTCGCAGAAACGGGGGCAGACTCTGCCGCAGATGGAGGGCAGCGGGTTGGACTCCTTGATCAGTTTAAGAGCCTCGGCGTACATGCCGTTGGCGATCAGCCCTATATATCCCTGAATGTCGATGCCGGCGGGGCAGGCCAGCTTGCAGGGGGCGACGCAGTCGCCGTAATGGTCGGAGAGCATCAGCTCCAGCGCCATCCGGCGCGTATTGATAAGCTCCTCTGTCTCGGTATTTACAACCATGCCCCCGGCCAGGGGTGTAGCGCATGCGGGGAGCGGCCCGCGGGCGCCTTCCACCCTTACCAGGCAGATGCGGCAGGCGGCCGTCGGCTTCAGGCGCGGGTCATGGCACAGCGTGGGCACTTCCACACCGTTGTAACGGGCGGCTTCCAGGATGGTTGATCCTGCTTCCGCCTGAACAGGTTGGCCGTTCAAGATGAAATTCAGTTTGCTCATCTTTAACCTCATACGGCTATTACCGCGCCCTTGCGGCAGATGCTGTTGCAAAGGCCGCAGCGAATGCAGATATCGGGATCTATAGTGTGCGGTTCCTTTTTATTTCCCGAGATGGCGTTCACCGGGCAGTACCTGATGCAGAGCCCGCAGCCCGGGCATTTCTCCGCTTCGATGATGTAGGTTATCAGCGCCTGGCACTTCTTGGCCGGGCACTTCCTGGCCGTAATGTGCTCCATGTATTCGTCACGAAAATATTTAAGCGTGGTGAGTATCGGATTGGGGGCATTCTGGCCGAGCCCGCAGAGCGACGATTTTCTTATCTCCGCGGCAAGCTCTTCCAGCGTGGCGATATCGGCTTCGCTGCCCTCGCCGCCGGTTATCTTCTCCAGTATCTCCAGCATGCGCCTGGTGCCCAGCCTGCAGAACGTGCATTTGCCGCAGGACTCGTCCTGCGTGAAATTGAGGAAAAACTTGGCCACGTCCACCATGCAGGCTTTTTCGTCCATCACGATCATTCCGCCGGAGCCGACGATGGCGCCCGTCTTATTTATGGATTCATAGTCCACCGGGATATCCGACATGGATGCAGGTATCACGCCTCCCGACGGCCCGCCGAGCTGCACGGCCTTGAAAGCAGTGCCGCTTGCGGTGCCGCCGCCGATCTCATTAACGATCTCGCGGATGGAGATGCCCATCGGCACCTCGATCAGTCCGCCGCGGGCGATGCTCCCAGCCAGGGCAAATACCTTGGTACCCTTGCTTTTATCGGTACCGTAGGCCGCATAGGCTCCGGCGCCGTTCGCAATAATCCAGGGGACATTGGCAAAGGTCTCAACATTATTAATATTGGTGGGCCGGCCCCACAGTCCCGACACGGAGGGGAAGGGGGGACGCAGCCTGGGCATGCCGCGCTTGCCTTCGATGGACATGATGAGGGCCGTCTCCTCACCGCAGACAAAGGCGCCGGCGCCCTGGCGTATGGAGATATTAAAATCAAAATCGCAGCCCAGTATTTCATTGCCGATAAATCCCTTTTCGCGTGCCTGCTCCAGTGCCTTTTCCAGCCGCTGGATGGCCAGCGGGTACTCGGCCCTCACGTATAAAATGCCCTCGGTAGCCCCTATGGCATGCCCGGCAATCAGCATGCCTTCGAGGACGCTGTGCGGATCGCTTTCCAGCACGCTCCTGTCCATAAAGGCGCCCGGGTCGCCCTCATCCGCATTGCAGATCACGTACTTGGGACTGCCGGCGGCCTTCCTCGTCATCAGCCACTTTACACCCGTGGCAAAGCCGGCGCCGCCGCGCCCGCGCAGGCCCGACCGCGTGATTTCATCTATCACATCTAGCGGAGTTTTCGTTAGGGCTTTATGTAAAGCCATGTAGCCGCCCGAATCGAGGTAGTCCTCGATGGATTCCGGATTTATGATTCCGCAGTTGCGTAGCACGATGCGCTTCTGCCGTGACATGAAGCTGTCGATCTCTTCCTGCGGCACGGTCCACTCAGCTACGGGCTGCCCGCCGATGATATGCTGGTCGATGATGCGCTCCACGCGCTCGGGAGTGACCTGGCCGTAAAACACCCTGCCCTTCAGCGAGGAGACTTCGACAAGGACCTCACGGTAGCACATGCCGATGCAGCCGACGGGCTTCAATTCGACATCCAGGTCTTTGCCCTCGAGTTTCGACTTGAAAACGCCGAAGACGCGGCTGCCCCCGGCGGCTATGCCGCAGGAGGCCAGTCCTACTTTGATGACCCATGATTTATCATCGACGCGTTTCATGACGCTTTACTCCACGTTTGCTGTTTTTTCTTCCTTGAGCTTGTTGACGACCTTGCCGACTGATTCCGGGTTGAGCCGTCCGTGAATTTCGCCGTTCACGGTCACGCAGGGCGCCAGGCTGCAGCAACCCAGGCAGGCCACGCGTTCCAGCGTGAATTGCCCGTCCTTGCTGGTCCTGCCTTCCGTAGTGCCGATGTGCTGTGAGATGGCTTCGGTCAGGCGCTCCGCCCCGCCCAGGTGGCAGGCCGTGCCGTGGCAGACCTTGATCACATTCTTGCCGGGCGGCTGCAGGCGGAACTGTGCATAAAAGGTAACCATTCCGTAGATATCGCTGGAAAATACGCCCAGGTGGTTCGCGATGCGCTGTATGGCGGCCGGGGGGATATAGCCGTATTCCTCCTGGATCTCCTGCAGCACGGGTATCACCGCGCCGGGCTGCACGTTGTGCTTGAAGACGATGGCATCGACCAGGGTTAAGCTCAGCTTCTTATCGTTAATAGATTCGGTATGCATCTGTCTGCACCTCAATTCGATAGCTTAATAACCTCGGGATATGTCCGGTGTATGCTATACGCCGCTGTGCACCATCGAGGCCAGCAATTCTTTCTTTGAGGCATGGTGCCGCTCGAACATGCTGACGATCTTCAGCACCTCGATTTCCTTGCACCATTTTTTACCGGCGATTTTATTGGCAATGTCCTGCACGGTTACCGGCGCGTCTACCATGATGACCATGTCGGTATTGCCGATCACCGGATCCACGAAGTCAATGCCGGGCATCTCCTCGAGATCCCTGAGAATTTTTACGAACTCTCCCTGTTCTACTTCATCACATGCTGTTACTAAAAGATATGCTCTAAGACCCATTTGGGGTACCTCCTCTTAATTTTTTTCACGCCAATATCTTAATCCCGCGGCGGGGACCCGCGAATCGATTGGATTAATGCATTTTTCTCACTGAAGACCCTGTTTTGAAACCAGCATTATCACTTAGGCCAATCTCAGGGTTTTCCGGGAGAAAATTAGGCCGTTAAGCTCAAGATTTATTCGGGCAGGTATGATAGGATATGATTATCCAACATATCATGGGACTGCCATGAAGAAGATCAATATACTGCTGGCGGAAGACCACGTCGTCGTCCGGGAGAGCCTGCGCAAATCGCTGGAGGCGGAGGCAAATTTCAACGTGGTTGGAGAAGCCAGCGACGGGGAAGACGCAGTCCGGCTCGCCGCCAGGCTCCAGCCGGATGTCATCATCATGGATATCTCCATGCCCCGGCTCAACGGGATAGAGGCCACCAAGCAGATCAAGGCGGTTCAACCGTCGATAGCCATCCTCATCCTCACAGCCTATGATTACGAGCAGTATATTTTCTCCCTGCTCTCGGCAGGCGCGGCGGGCTACCTGCTCAAGGACATCAGCAGCCGCGAGCTGATTGAGGCCATCCGTACCGTAAGCAGGGGGGAGTCCGTGCTCCATCCCCTGGTGGCGCGCAAGGTGCTGGAACGCTTCAGGACGGCTAAGGGAGAGAACGGCGGTGAGCAGGGCGGCGACATCCTCACCGACCGGGAGATGGAGGTGCTCAAAATGGCGGCCAAGGGGAAAGGCAACAGCGTCATCGCGGAGGAGATGCACCTCAGCATCCATACCATTGAAAGCCACCTGGGCGCGATTTTCAATAAACTGGGAGTAGGTTCACGCACCGAGGCGGTCATTCAGGCTATTAAAAGGGGCTGGCTGACACTGGAAGAGCTGCCTTAATCGGCTTTTACTCTGAAAGTTGGGGGAACAGCGGCATTCCTAATATAATTTGATTATGTCGTTGCTCAGGGTATTGAAAAACCAGCATTTCTGGTATATAACGATAATTTTCTGCGCCGTCAGCGTGCTTCAATACACCCACCTGCTGTCATTCCTGGATATTCCGCAGTGGTACTGGGGCAAAGGATTTGCCAGCTATACCGTAGAACAGATACTTTTCTTAATACCTATTATCTATGCCAACTATATCTTCCGGCTGAGGGGCGGCATAGTAACGCTTGTTTTGAGCAGCATTGCCATGCTGCCTAAAACCCTGTTCCAGTCACCCGACATCACTTCGGCCCTCCTGGTGGGGGTTGGCGTAATCGTAACGGGCAGTGTAATCACGGTGGCGTTCTACCTTTATTACAGGAACATCTCCCAGTGGGGCTACGCCCGCGACATGCTGAGCAAGCTGATCGACGCCCTGCCCGTTCCCATTTTCGCTATCAACCGGTCGCACAAAATTACCCAGTGGAACACGGCCATCGAGGAGCTGACCGGCACGCGGAGAGAGGATATGCTGGGCACCGAAGACTACTGGAAGGCATTTTATGCCGAAAAGCGTTCCGTGATGGCCGACCTCATCACTGACGGCGCATCTGATAAGGATATAGAATCCAATTATCCCGGCATATGCCGGAAATCGCCCCTGATCAAGGGGGCTTATGAGGCAGAGAACTTCTTCCCCGCCCTCAAGCCGGACGGGAAGTGGCTGTATTTCACCGCCAGTCCCATCATCGGTTTCCACCACGATATAGTCGGCGCCGTGGAAACGCTTTCGGATATTACCGACAGGAAGAACGCCGAGAAGGCCCTGCAGGCATCCGAAAAAAGCTACAGGGACCTCTTTGAAAGCGCTTTGGACGCCATCTGGGTTCACGATATAAGAGGCAATATCATCGCCGTTAACGAGGCCACGGCCAGGTTGACCGGCTACTCCAGGGAGGAGCTGCTGGGATTCAACGTCAAGACCTTCCTTACCGAGGACAATCTCAAGCTGGCGCGTGAAGTTAAGATCAACCTGACACAGCATAAGCCCATGGCCATGCCGTATGAGCAGAAGATGCTCAAAAAGGACAGGACTATTGCCATCTGCATGATCACAACCAACCTGATCATGGGTAACGACGGTCCGGCGGCTTTCCAGAATATTGCCAGGGACGTCACCGAGGAAAAACGCCTTTACGATAACATGCGTTACTACCTGGAGCAGATAACCCGTGCGCAGGAGGAGGAACGCAAACGCATCGCGCGCGAGCTGCACGACAGCACGCTGCAGACATTGATCGCATTGCTGCACCAGCTTGAGTTCCAGCTCAATAAAACCAACCTGCCCATCAAGGATGCCAAGGCGCTCTGGGAATTCCACGAGCAACTGCGGGAAGTTGTGCATGAGGTGCGGCGCTTCAGCCGCGACCTGCGGCCCTCCATACTCGATGACCTCGGACTGCTGCCGGCCCTGGAATGGCTGACCCAGGAGCTGAAAAACAACTACGCCATCGAGTCTTCCCTGGAGATATCGGGCGAGCAGCGCAGGCTCCTGCCCGAGGCAGAACTGCTGCTTTTCCGCATCGCCCAGGAGGCGCTGAACAACGTAGCCAAACACGCGCAGGCCACCACGGCACTGGTAAAGATTCAGTTTGCGGAAAACAGGGTAAGAGTGGACGTGATCGACAATGGGAAAGGCTTTATCGTGCCCGAAAAACCCGACGATCTGCCCCGGCTGGGAAAGCTGGGGCTGGCAGGGCTCCAGGAGCGCGCCCAATTGCTGGGCGGCAGCCTGAAACTGGCCTCGGAGCCGGGCAAAGGCAGCACCGTGACCGTGGAAGCCTTCGCCTGAGCATATCGGGTTGAATCCGACCGTGCATGTTTTTTGAATCTAACTTACGGAGGCTGTCACTATGAACTGGCAGGAAGCAATAGGCATTGTGGGCGGCGCGCTGGGCAACATCGGCATCATACCGCAGGTATGGCGGCTGTTCAGGCTCAGGAGTGCCTACGAGCTGAGCCTGCTGTTCATCTCGCTGTGGCTGCTCAGCCTCATCTGTTGGCTGACTTACGGCATAGTGTTCGGCCTGTTTTCGCTTATGCTCTGGAACAGTATAACTCTTGTTCTTGCAGCCCTGATGATGTACGCCAAGCTTAAATGGGGCATGAGGCCTGGCCTCGATCCCCGGCGTCATACCCGATCTTAAAATTGACATACAGCAAGCATTCGAATCATAATTTTAATCCGGTATGATTAAAGCCGTCTGTTTCGACTTCTTTAATACGCTAGCCTATTTCTACCCGCTGCGCGAGGTGACCTATTCCGAAATCGCTGCTGAGCTCGGCATCCGGGTAACGCCGGAAGCCATCGCCGATTCGCTGCCCCAGGCCGACGCCTTCTGGCGCAACGAAAATTTAAAATCTCCTATCAAGGAGAGGGAGCAGCAGGATAAGTTTGCCGTCTATTCCGCTTACGGGCAGAGGATCCTGCAGGGGGCAGGCGTGAAGGCTACTCCGGAGCAGGGCCTGCAGATGCTGGCCAAGGCCTTCGCCATCGGCTTTGTGTTCAAATCCTATGACGATGCACTGCCCACATTGAAAGCAGTCAGGGAGAAATCGCTGGTCATCGGGCTGATTTCCAATATCGGTCAGGAGATCGAGGACTACTGCCGCGACCTCGGCTTTGCGCCCTTCCTGGATTTCAAGGTCACTTCATGGGAGATTGGCTACGATAAGCCACGGCCCGAGATTTTCCATGCGGCACTGGAACGCGCCGGTGTAAAGGCGGGAGAGGCTATCTTTGTGGGCGACCAGTACGAGCAGGATGTCCTGGGCGCCAGGGGGGTGGGCATGAAGGCCGTCCTCATCGACCGCCGCAACAGGGGCAAGCCCTACGATTGCCCCGTGATCCACAACCTGACACGCATCATCGATTACATCTGAGCGGATGTCAGGCCGCGGTGAGTTGAACTAAAGCCCCCGCAGGAACTCAGGCCGCAGCAGCGCAGGGTCACGTTTTGCCAGTATAGTGTCAAGCTGCTTGATCACGCGTTCCTTATCGGCCGGCATGCGGCCGCGTATGGCGAAGTAATTGGACGCGTGCATGGAGCTGAAAAAACAATCGGTGAAATCCGACTTTTCCACGATGGTGCGGAGCTCGCGCAGCGAATCGAAGGGAGATATCAGGTCGAATTCCCCCCGCTCGAATTCATCCCACAAAGGCGTTCCCGGTATCAGGGTCAGGGTAAGCGCCCCGGCGTAATCGGGGTCCATCTCCGTTAATATCCTGGCTGTTTCCAGCGCATGACGCTGGCTGCCTTTGAGACCGCCCAATCCCAGTATCACGGTGACGGAAAGCAGTATCCCGGATGCCTTCACCTTTCCCGCGGCCTCCACTATCTGGTCGTGGGTAACTCCTTTGCATATCCTCTTCAGTACCCCATCATCCCCGCTTTCCACACCCATGTAGAGTATCCCCAGCTTCAAATCTTTTAGAGCCCTGAGTTCATCCACGGAACGCCTGAGGATGTCCTGCGGCGTAGCGTAGCTGGCAATACGTTCCACGCCGGGAAGTTTTTCATTCAGATACTCCAGTGCCTCAACCAGCTTTGCATAGGGGTAAATCAGCGCATCCCCATCCTGCAGGAAGATTTTTTCACCGTTCCAGCGCCTCAATATCATATACACGATTTCGGGCTGTTCGGACACCCTAACATGGTGGTTCATGTAAAGCGATACTGCGTCTATCTCACGCTTGACTTCATCCAGGTCGCGTATGCCCAGGCGGCTCATGCTGTAGTTACAGAATGTACAGGAGTTGTTGGAGCACCCCGATGTCAACGGCAAATAGTAGCTGGCATGCTCGCTGGGGGGACGGATGATCTCCGGTCTAATAAACGTCATCTAAGCAGTCCTTCCGTATAATCCATTCACCGCAGCATAGCACTATAGCTGTGCAGAGGCACGTTCAGTGAATCGGCCACAGGCTGGCATTTGGCTTTCAGACAGTAGAAAATCCTCTTGCGCTGCGGCAACTCCTCCAGTGTTTCATAATAACCCATACCCTTGGCGAAGACCAAATCCGCCGTTTCAAAAGCCTCGATGAATTCCTGCGATGCAACCGAGAAGTCTATTCCCGCCGTAGCCGTCCCGGTAGTAATTACATCGCCTATGCTATCCTGCAGGCCGGCCCTTTTGATCTCATCGAGCGTAATATCGTTCTGCACCGGCGCCGCCTTGACCACAAAGGTGACCGCAGCATGTTTCCTCATCAGTTGCAGCAGTGGCAAATCAAAAACTATCTCTCCGGTGTTATCGGCCAGGAAGAGTATCCGGCGCGCTTCCCTGACTTTGTCCTCCAGCAGCGCCGAATCATCGATGGTAAATTCTATCTTGCCCGCCGACATTTCCCTTTTGACCTCTTCGACAGGCCTGAAGAAATCGATGGCGTTGCCCAGCGCCGCAAGCTTCAGGTAATCCTCGAAGTTCTCCCTGTACAAGCCTTTCATTGCATTGTATAGCTTGCGCGCCATCACTATCTCACCGTCTTTCATTTTGCGGTACGGATCGGGATTCCCCGTGGCTTTTTTTACCGCTTCATGCAGCTCCGCAGCAATTACAATCGAAATGCTGCCGGGTTGAAATTTCTCACTGAGGACCAGCCCGGCCCGTCTGCAGGCAAGCTCACGAACCTCCGGATGGTCGGTCGCCAGTTCAACCGCCTGCACTACCAGCTTGCTGAGGCAATTATTGCAGTGATGGGTAACTCTCATCTCAGATCAAAACAAACAGTTGATTTCCGGTGTTATGCAGCAAAAAGAAAGAATCGGCGGCAGCCCGGCCCTACAAATTCCTGCGCGTCCTGATTATCAATACAAGCATTATTATTATCAGCACTGCGCCCACACCGATTACCGCCCACACCCATATGGGAGTTACAGGCTCGCCGGAAGGCAATGCCCCGGGCGGCGGCGCCGGTTCAGTGCTGAAGCTGAAAGTCGCGCTCCAGTCGCTGGGTATTTTCTGGCCGTTAATCTCCGTGGCGCGCACACGCCAGAAATAGTTGGTGCTGTAATCAAGCGTTCCGTCGTACTCATAGGCGGTAACGGGGGTCTGGGCTTTTGTAATCACGCTGGTAAACTCCGGGTCCTGGGCCAGTATAAACTCATAGAGCGTGGCTTCCTTCCAGGGCGACCATGAGAAGCTGGCGGGCTTCACCTTGCAGCCCTGGCAGCCGTTATCCGGCGCCAGCAATTGAACTCCATAATACGGCGTGTTTACTATAAATCCCGGTTTGACTGCAAAGCTGCGTACTTCGGAGAACGGGCTGACGGCGATCTGTCCCGTTGCCGACTGGTAGGACCTGATTCTCCAGTAATACATGGCCCCGGCTTCGGGCAGCGCACCCGGCGCCAGCCATGTAGCAGGCCTGGTCACATCCGCCGGAGATACCAGTATGTGTTGATACGGGGCATTTATAACACCGGGAATATTGGTGACACCGGCGGGAGCGGTGTATGAAGGCACCTGGTTGCCCAGAGCCCCGCGGCTGACGACAACCCTGAGAGTGAATGCACTGTCCTTGGCAATATCCAGCTGGTAGACCGTGCTCAGGCAGAGCTGTTCCCATGACAGGTCTATCTGCTGGCTCCTGCCGGTCACCGGGTCCGCACCTACCAGCGCGCCTTCAAGCGGCGCCTTCAATGCGGGGCCCTTCTTGGCCAGGCAATCCGTATAGGCCCACAGCATCCCCTGGCGCGCTGCCGGGTTGTAGCCGGGGTCCATCAAATATCTTCCGCTGCGGGCTAACATATTCTCGGCAGGGCCCCTGGATTCATTATCGATAGCCCATAAGGCCGTATTTGTATCCGCCGTACAGCATCCGCAGGATTTCAATGAACACGGCTCCAGAGTAAAGTGCACACCCGTCTGGCTGGCGGGCGAGAATATATCCAGGCAATCCCAGTAGACGCCGGGTTTGGGCATGCCGTTCCTGGGCTCGAGCGTCCTGCAAACGGCGCTGTCGGAAGGGGCTGCAGCTCCGGGTGCCGCCGCCAGTGATGTGGTTATATTTTCGTGCGCTGAATAGAGGGCGGGCTGGGGATTCCCGGTATACGCCATAACAATTCCGTAGTGGCCTACCCTGTGCGGAGGATCGCCCGTTGCCTGGCTGTAGCCGTTGTTCCACCAGTCGGGCCCTGCAGCGCCATCGGAAATTTCCATCATGTCGTTGCCGTCCCACCGTGTGAAGCTGGGCGCTGTATTGCGGTAAACCGTGCCGCTGGCATTATCGGTAGCGGCATAGACAAACGAATTTTTCACGTAATCGACATCGAAAATTACGTGCACATTGCCTTCGGCGGGCATCCTGTCCTTGAAGGCAAACCAGTGCTGGCCGCTGTCCGCTGAGTAAGCCGCCGCCAGGCCGGCAGCATTGGAAAGTACCCCCGCGCCCACCAGCACCCTGCTGCTATACGCGGCTATGGTGTGCCCGGAGAAAAGCGTGGTGTCGGTGCTGGGCAGCGTGAGGGACCAGCCTGTCCCTGTATATGCCAGCTTCTGAACCATTCCCGCTGGGCTTAATACATACATCGTATAGCTCGAATCGAAGGTAAAATCCTGCACCAGGTTGCGCGTGGTTATGGGCTGCCAGAAATCGCCGTAGTCCGGGGACCAGGCCATGGCCCCGCCTGCCGAGGCTGTGGCAGGGCCGTACTGCGCAGCCCAGGCAACCACCGCCCCTGAAGATTTATCATTGCAGTCCGTTACGGTCCTCACCAGCGGCAGGTCGCTTTGCGGAACTGCGCAGGAACCCGAGGTGGTGTGGCACAAAACACGTTCCCAGTACAGGCCTATGGGCGCTGCCGCCGGCAGGGGCGCCGACACGGAGGGATTGATCGTGCTCCTCCAGACGCTGTCGAATTCATTGCATCCGGTTCCAATATTACGATGCACGGAGGCCAGGTAAGCCGTCGTGCAGTCCGGAGTTATTGCCACGTCGTTAAACCAGTCAATGGTTGTATCGATCAAGGCCAACTGGTTCCATGTTTCGCCGTTATTGCGGCTGATGGAAAAGGCCGACTCATCGTTGGGTATCAGGGTGCTAATCCAGGGACTCAATCCGTCATTCCACCATGTAAAATTATCAGATGTCACACCTGAGCCGGTTACGGCATATGCCAGTGATCCGTTTGGATTCCATGCCACCACGGCTGCGCCAATTCCGGTAACGTTGTCACCGCAACCGGACTGGTTGCCCGCACCGGTTGGCGGCTTCAGCGACCGCCCGAAACACGACCCTGAACATGTGCAGGGTGAATCCGTAAATAACGTGGGAACCGCAGCGATGCACGGGCTGCCGTAAAGTTGCCCGGCCAGCAATTTGCCTGCCGAATAAGTCCCGAAATAGGCAATACTGTAAATTTGCATAATCGCCGAACTGGACGTACTGTAGAGCGATGCCGGCACATTATCATCTATGCGGAATATGCCGGTCTGGTTATCAGCAGTTCCCGGATTGAACGCACAAAGGCTGACGAAAGCCCTGCGCAGGCTCGATGATTGCCCCGAGAAATCGGATGGCAATGATATATTGGCCCTGACGAGATCAACGAATGAAGGAGATACATTATCCGCTGCAGAGCTTGATTTCACTTCGATGCCGTTTCCTGTAAAGACCCAGGAGGCGATGGAGTTACTATTGATATCACGCAAGCCTATGTTGTAGCAGGTACGGTTGTCATCCGCATAAACCACTATTACCGAGGAATCGCCTGCATAGGTAGGCGAGAACCGGGCTGCGAAATAGTCGATAGGTGTCGCAACCGGTTGCGCCTGTTGCGCCCAGTTGCTGAAGTTGCTTGGCTTGGCAACGAAAAGCCTGCCCGCCCCGGTCCTACTCCGCGTTGCTGCCAGGATATCATGCCCGCTGCCATAGCTGACGGATATATCTGCCGTTACAATAGCCTCGCCTGCAGCCAATCCCGGCACTCCGGCGTTGGCCCAGGTAGTTCCGCCGTCGCTGGTCACCCAGAGCTGAGTAGGCCCGGCTCCAGGAGCGGCGCCACCCACCGTTACCATCCACATCTTGGGATCGTCAGGTGCAATAAAAACGTTGTACACGTGATTGGCCGCAGCCATGCCCGAGGCTAGAAGATTTCTGTGTGCGGCTGTGCTCCAGGTGATACCCCCGTTGCCCGAGTTAAAGAGGACCCCCTGCTGCGGCAGGGCGCCCAGACCTGAAGCGGGGCCGTTCACCGTTACAGCAGCCAGCAGAGTATTGCCGTCGCCGCCTACGGCGAGGTCGCGCACTTCACTGCCTGTGAAATTGCCGCCGAAAAACGGGTTGAGGACGTCGTTCCTCTGGGCATCGGAGTTCGGGGTGTTGACGGTGTCCCACTTCATCACTCCCGGCCCTGCGCTCACAGGCGACGGATTGGTCGGGCCGGACGGCAATAAGGATGTAAACAGCGTTGCCAGGGTAAAGATAAGAGCAGGAATCTGCAGGTGTTTAATAGTCATTTCTTCGATCAGTCTACAACCGTCTCAACGACCAGAATCGCGCTATATAATAGCATATGCGTCAATTTTGTGCATGGGATGACAGCTACCCGTACACTCGATCCGGAAGAAGCGCGGCAATGCCTGCACGTATTATTTGGCATGTCGCGGGCAATACTATTGTATAATTGATACATCCCGATTCACGGAGGCAGCAGTATATGACAGGGGAAATACAAAAGCTCAAAGAGCTATCCGTCACCGAGCCGGTCGCTTCATTTCTCGATCTCAAATTAGTGGAAATTTCCCCCGGGTACGCCAGGGTTTCCATGAAGATGAAGCCGCAATATATCAACTTCAACGGCATGGTGTTCGGAGGTATCATCACCTGTGTGGCCGACCAGGCCTTTGCCTATGCCACCAATTCGGTAATCACTCCCAACGTGGCCACACAGTTCAATATCCATTTTATTACCGCGGTCGCGGCCGATGATGAGCTGACCGCAGAATGCCGGGTGATAAAAAGCGGCAAGCGCGTTTGCATCTCCGAGATGGAGGTGAAAAACCAGCATGACAAGCTTGTGGCGCGCGCAAGCGGCACCACCATTCCACTGGTGAAATAGCCTTGTTTAAAGGTAAATTTGTATCTTTGAGCTTGAATTTTTTATTATTAAACCGACTGAAGCAGGAGCTATGAAAAAAGTTAAAATACTTTTCACCGATATCCATCAACCGGAATATCACGACAAGAACCCTTTCCGTGAGGGATTCGAATGGGGTAAAAAGGTCATCCTCGACCTCTGCGTCGACGTAGACCTCGATGAGATGTTCAATATTTATATCGACAATCCCGAAGCGCGCGTTAGAAAAGGCAGGGTGATCAAGTTCAGTGAATTCGCCATGGAATACCTGGCGCAGGAGCAGAAAAAACAGCAGGATGCCCGCAAGGAAACGGAAGACGTTTCCAATATGAAGGAATAGTAAATAATCGAATTCGAAAGTGGGGGTGAAGTCATGGAAGACTACGAAAAACTCGGCGTTTTCTACATCGGCAGGAAGTACGACCTGGCATCCAAAAAATCTGAAGAAGGCCTGATACTGTATGATTCCAGGGACCTGGTGACACATGGTATCTGTGTAGGCATGACGGGCAGCGGCAAGACCGGCCTGTGCATCGGTATCCTGGAAGAGGCTGCCATGGACGGCGTACCGGCCATCATCATCGATCCCAAGGGCGACCTGCCCAACATGCTGCTGACCTTCCCCCAGCTGCGGCCGGAGGACTTCGCGCCGTGGATAAACGAGGATGACGCCCGCAGGAAAGGGCTTACCCCGCAGGATTTCGCCGCCAAACAGGCCGAGCTGTGGAAAAACGGCCTGGCCTTATGGGGACAGAGCGGTGACCGCATAGCACGCCTCAAACAGGCAGCAGACTTCGTTATCTACACGCCCGGCAGTACGGCGGGTATACCCATTTCCATATTGAAATCATTTGCCGCACCGCCGGCAGCCATAGCCGAAGACGACGAGCTGCTCAGGGACAGGATTATGTCCACCGCCACCAGCCTGCTGGGGCTCGTCGGCAGGGATGCCGATCCCATTAAAAGCAAGGAACATATTTTAATTTCCACCATACTCGATAATGCCTGGAGGCAGGGAAGAGACCTTGACCTCGCAGACCTCATCCAACAGGTGCAGTCTCCGCCGGTAACCAGGATCGGAGTCATCGACCTGGATTCCTTTTACCCGGCCAAAGAACGGTTCGAGCT
>JAQUQM010000066.1 GCA_028716085.1 Dehalococcoidia bacterium
CCATAGGTTCAAGAGCCAGGGTCAGGCCTTCCCGCAATTTAATACCATCATCCTTCCTGCCGAAATTAGGCACAAGCGGATCTTCATGCATGTCCCTGCCGATGCCGTGTCCGGAATATTCACGTACTACGTTATACCCCCTGGATTCGACATAAGCCTGTATCGCCTCTCCAATATCACCGAGGTAGCCCCCATGGCGTGCGGCATTGATACCCTCAGTCAGCGCAGATCTGGTAGTATCCATTAACTTACGGGCAGCGGGACTCACGTTGCCGACACCGACCGTAACTGCAGCATCACCCTGAAAACCCTTGTAAATAACACCAAAATCCAAAGAGACGATATCTCCTTCTTTCAAAACCTTGTTACCGGGAATGCCATGCACAACCTCATCATTGACCGATACACAAATACTGGCCGGGAAATTGTGATAACCCTTAAATGAAGCACGAGCTGAATTCCACTTGCCAACTTCATTTTCCGCAAGCTCATCGAGCGCACGTGTTTTTATACCAGGCTTGACTGCCTCGCTCAGCTTTTGGAGGATTATGGCTACAATCCTTCCTGCTTCTCTCATTATCGCCACTTCTTCGGCCGATTTGATAATCGTCATTTATTTTTTCTGTTTTAATCCTGTCAGGAATTTAACTATATCTTTACCGACTTCACTTATATGCTGATTACCGTTGACCCTGAACAGCCTGCCTTTCTTCTCATAGTAATCAAGCAAGGGCATAGTCTGCGCAAAATAGACCTTGAGCCGTTCCTTGATAGTCTCTTCCTGATCATCAGCTCTCTGATAAAGTTCGCCGCTGCATTTATCACATACACCTTCCTGCTTCGGCGGTGAGTTCTTTTTATGATAGGGGGACTGGCAGGTGCGGCAAACAAAGCGCCCGGTCAGCCGATCAAGCAACGCAGATTCAGGAACCTCTATATAAATGGCTTTTTCAATCGATTTTCCCTGCTTTTCAAGGGCAGCATCCAGTGCCTTTGCCTGGTCCAGGGTCCTGGGAAATCCATCGAAAACGCAGCCGTCTCTGCAATCCGGCTGGGCAATGCGCTCGGTTATCATCTTAATAGTTATTTCATCCGGGACAAGCTTACCTGCTTTCATATAAGACTCCGCCTGTTTACCCAGCTCGGTCCCATTCTTTAAAGCCTGCCTGAACAGGTCGCCTGAAGCCACATGGGGCAAAGACATTTCTTTAACTATAATATCTGCCTGGGTACCCTTCCCCGCCCCGGGTGCACCAAGCAATACGAAAAACATAGTAAATCCTCCTTACTTTAAGAAACCTTCATAGCGCCGCATGGTAAGTTGTGCTTCAATCTGCTTCATAGTATCAAGCGCAACGCCGACGACAATGAGTATGCCCGTACTCGACAGGGTTAAAATCGCTGTATTGGTTAATTGCTGTGCAATAAAAGGCATTATTGCCACAAGCGCGAGGAATATCGCACCTCCCCACGTTAAACGACCTATTACACCATTTAAATAATCGGTTGTTGGTTTACCCGGGCGAACGCCAGGGATAAAACCACCCTGCCTCTGCAACGTTCGTGCCAGGTCCATCTGTTCGAAGATAACCATGGTATAAAAGAACGTAAAACCGACCACCAGCAAGAAATACGCCACCCAATAGAAAAGTCCCAAGGGCAACGAGGCACTCGGATTGAACCAGTCCATGATAATATTGGCAAAGTTAGCTTCCTGCCCCTGTGGTGCAGCAAAGTAGCTCGCAATCGTTCCGGGGAAAATCATTAGAGACATGGCAAATATAAGCGGTATCATGCCAGCCATGTTAACACGCAGAGGTATATATGTTGATCCTGCCTGGCGATACATTTTACCGCCCTTGAAAGCGGTGCGCGCATATTGAACCGGTATGCGCCGATGGCCTTCTGTAAATATTACAATCAATACCACGGTAGCCAGCGCCAGAAGCGTGAAAATAGCCACGCCCATCCAGTTATCCTTGGCAACAAATCCCCGACCTATCTGTTCCGGCAAACCGGCGACTATACCACCGAAAATAATGATTGATACGCCGTTGCCGATGCCGCGTTCAGTGATCAGTTCACCCAGCCAGACACATAACATCGTGCCCGCTGTCATTGAAACAACGATGCCGACGGTTTCAAATCCTGTCGTACTTGTCACTGCACCCTGGCTGCGTAACAACTGCAATTGCGCAAATCCCTGTAATGCCGCCAGAGGTATGGTAAGCCAGTGTGTAATCTGGTTGATCCTGTTCCTTCCAGACTCACCCTCCTCGGAAAGCCTCCTCAAAGCGGGGATCACCGGCACCAGCAATTGCATGATAATCGATGATGTAATATAGGGATAGACACCCATAGCGGCAACACTGAAATTTCTCATTGCGCCGCCGCTGAATAAATCCAGCATACCAAGAAGCTGGTTCCGATCAAAGATCTGCTGCAGTGCCGAGAGGTCAACTCCAGGTATAGGCACGTGCGCTATAAAACGGAATACGACCAGAATTCCCAGGGTGAATAAAAGTTTCTGCCTCAGATCAGGCAGAGAAAAGGCGTCGATTAATGCCTGTATAAGGCGCGGCCTTGATTGAGTCTGGGGCATACTATATCTCCTCTACCTTGCCACCGGCTGACTCAATTTTTGCTTTTGCAGACGTAGAGAATTTATCCGCCTTTACCGACAATGGTCGGTCCAGTTCACCGTTGCCCAGAATTTTAATGGGTTTGCCTGTACCTTTAATCAGGCCTTTTTCAAGCAAAGACTCAACGTTAACTTCAGAATCGGCGTCAAACAACCTGAGATCACCGACATTAACAATGCTGAATTCTATCCTGACGACTTTGGTAAAACCACGCTTCCAGGGAAGGCGTTTGATTAACGGCAGCTGTCCGCCTTCGAAGCCGGGACGCAGATCACGGCCTGCTCGGGATTTCTGCCCTTTACATCCCCGTGTAGAGAATGTTCCGTGTCCGCTGCCGTCACCGCAGCCAACACGCTTTTTCTTGTGCTTGGCTCCTGTGGGTGGCTTTAAATTACTTTGGTCCATTTTCTTTCTCTTCTACGGCAACCAGATGGTTTACCTTATTAACCATACCCCGAATGACGGGTGTATCTTCTTTTTCGACTACTTCGTTCAATCTATGAAAACCCAATGCTCTCAATGTTCCCCGCTGATCGCTCGGGTAACCGATATCGCTTTTTATCCACTTAATAATCAATTTAGCCAATTGCTTAGCTCCCCTCGGTATTCAGTGCTTTCCTTCTTTCAATAGTTTCCTGGGGGTCTCTGAGGTTAGCCAGGGCCATAATTGTTGCCCGAGCAACATTAATCGGATTGGCAGAACCCAGAGATTTCGTTAATATGTCCTTCACTCCGACAGCCTCGATCACAGCACGCACTCCGCCGCCAGCTATCACGCCCGTTCCGGGAGGCGCCGGTTTAAGCAATACTTTGGCAGAACCATATTTAGCAAGGATCTCGTGTGGGATTGTGCTCTCCTTAAAGGTCATGCTGATCAAGTTCTTTTTGGCAGCCACTCCTGCTTTCCTAATAGCTTCCGGTACTTCCCTTGCCTTACCCAGACCGGCTCCCACGTGTCCTTTACCATCACCAACCACCACAAGGGCTCTAAAGTGCATATTCTTGCCGCCCTTGACAACCTTGGTAACACGATTCAAGGACACCAGCTTTTCGCTCAACTCCAGATCGCTGGCATCAACTCTTTTTACCTCAGTGTATATTCTAGTTGCTGCTTTCATACCTTAATCCTTAAAATTCTAATCCTGCTTTCCGGGCTGATTCAGCCAACGCTTTAATGCGACCATGGTATTTATAGCCACCCCTGTCGAACACAACGTGGGCAACCCCCTTGTCCTTGGCAGCCTTGGCTAATTGAGCGCCTACCAGCTCGGCAATCTGGGTCTTATTTTTTCCGCTCTTTTGCCCTTTTATCTCAGGTGCAAGACTGCCGGCCGAGACAATTGTCTTGCCGTCTACATCATCGATTATTTGAGCATGAATATTACTCAGGCTTCGAAAAACACACAGCCTCGGCTTGCCAGCCGTGCCTGACACCCGCTCCCTTACACGGGCATGCCTTCTTTTTCTTGCTAAATTAGCACTAACCTTAGACATTCGCTATTTCCCCTTTGTAGCCGTTTTGCCGGCTTTACCAGCCTTCAAACGCAGTCTTTCGCCCAAATATTTAATGCCTTTACCCTTGTAAGAATCAGGGATGCGAACCCGCCTGATTTCTGCAGCAGTCTCTCCCACAAGCTCCTTGTCAATGCCGGAAATACGGATTTTATTTGTTCCGTCAACCGCAATCTCGATCCCCTTCGGTGGTTCAAATTCCACAGGGTGGCTATAACCTACCTGCAGGGTTAACTTGCTGCCTGCTTTTTGTGCCCGATATCCAACTCCGGATAATTCGAGGCTCTTTTCAAAACCCTTGGTAACGCCTTCAACCATATTTGCCAGAACAGAGCGGCTTAATCCATGCAAAGCCCTGTGATTACGATTATCAGTGGGCCTTGAAACAACAAGGTTGCCGGCTTCCTGGGTAATCTTGATATCAGGATGGAATACCCGGGATATTTTCCCTTTACTTCCTTCAACAGTAATTTCCCTGCCATTGATTTTGACTTTAACTCCGGCGGGAATAGCTACCGGCATTTTTCCTATGCGGGACACAGGTTCACCTCACAAATTTGGATTACCATACATAACATAATATTTCGCCACCAAGGTTCTTTTTCCAGGCATCCTGACCGGTCATAACGCCTTTGGATGTAGACAGTATTGCAATTCCCAGGCCGCCGTATACTCTGGGGATTTCCCTTTTACCGGCATATACACGCAGGCCGGGTTTGCTGACCTTTTCCAGGCCTAAAAAGGCTGGCTGTTTATCAATATACTTCAGCGTAACTTTTATCATGCGCTGCGGCTCGCTCTTAACCAGCGTGTAATCTGTAATAAAACCTTCTTCTCTAAGAATCTTGGCAACTGCCAGTTTCATTTTAGAGGCAGGAATCATGACGCTGTCATGGCGTGCCATAGCACCGTTGCGTAACCGTGTTAACATATCAGCTATTGGATCAGTAACCATCGATAAAATACTCCGCTACTATTATTACCAGCTCGATTTCCTGACCCCCGGAAGCTCTCCATTCAAGGCTAGTGTGCGGAAACATATACGGCATATACCAAACTTCCTGATATATGCCCTTGGCCTCCCGCACAGGCGGCAGCGGTTGTGCTGCTGCACCCTGTATTTAGGCGGTCGGTTCGATTTATTTATCTTGCAAGTTTTTGCCATAATGCTACCTTGTTAATTTTTTTTGAAAGGCATGCCCATTGCCTCAAGCAATCGCCTGCCATCTTCATCCGTCTTGGCTGTGGTCACGATCGTTATCTCCAGCCCCCTGATTTTATCGACTTTATCATATTCAATCTCAGGGAACACGATTTGCTCTTTCAATCCCAGAGTATAATTACCCTGTCCGTCAAAGGCATCCCTGGATATTCCCTGGAAATCACGTATTCTGGGGAGTACAACACTGACGAGCTTATCAAAAAATTCATACATCCGTTTATCCCGAAGTGTAACCATAAGCCCGATAGGTACTCCGGCACGCAATTTAAACGATGCTATGGATTTTTTGGCTTTCGTCACAACCGCATGCTGACCCGCAATGGCAGTAAGATCTTTCTCAGCTGCTTCCATAGCTTTAGGATTAGAAAGCGATTCACCCAAACCTATATTAAGTACAATTTTGGTCAGCCTGGGCACTTCCATAATATTGGAGTACTTATGCTTCTTCATAAGCTGGGTGACTATTTCTTTATTATATCTATCTTTAAGCCTTGTCATTGCTTATTACCCCGATTTAATCAATGATCTCCGAACAGTTATGGCAGTATCTGGCTCGTTTACCATCTTCGAGCTCCCGGTATCCGATGCGCGCCGGCTTATTGCATTTATTGCAGATAATCATCACATTAGAGGTGTGAACAGGCCCTTCAAGCTCGATAATGCCCGCCTGACGGGTCTTACCTTTTGTCTTAGAGTGTCGCTTGATTAAATTCAAACCCTCTATGATCACGCATTCCTTATCCGGTAACGCCTTGCGTACTTTACCTTTCTTCCCCCTGTCCTTACCTGCTATGATAATTACATTATCGTTCTTCTGAATCTTCATTTAGAGTACCTCCGGCGCCAGGGAAATAATCTTCATGAAGTTCTTATCCCTTAACTCCCTTGCTACAGGGCCGAAAATTCTGGTCCCCTTGGGATTGCCCTTATCATCAAGTATAACGGCTGCATTATCATCGAACCGTACATAAGAGCCATCCGGCCGATGATGATGGTTAGCCACACGAACTATCACAGCTTTGACTACATCGCCTTTTTTAACAACACCACCGGGAATCGCCCGCTTTACGCTGCAGGTGATCACGTCACCCACACCTGCGTAGTGCCTCCGCGTGCCACCAGGTATTCCAATGCACATCACCTGACGGGCACCCGTGTTATCTGCTACTTTGAGTCTGGTAAAGGTCTGAATCACTTCTTATTTCTCCTGATTTACCGGCTCCAACTCGTCTTTTACAGCCTCGACGGTTTCTTTCTTCTGAATTATTTCCACAACCTTCCATCTCTTATCTTTGGACAGAGGCCGTGTTTCAACAATTCTCACCATATCGCCCACGTTACAGGAGTTATCCTCATCGTGCGCCTTGAATTTAGAGACGTGCCTGATAACCTTGTGGTAGAGCGGATGCCTGCGCAGGCTCTCCACCTGGACAACCACAGTTTTATCCATTTTATTACTGACTATTCTGCCGACTCTTATCTTACGGTTCTTTTCCATTTTTTATTTCTTACCAAGCTCCCTCTCTCTAATTATGGTGTTAATCCTGGCTATCCGCTTTTTAACTTTGGGCAACTCTCTATGATTCACCAGTTGGCGTGTAGCAAGTTTAAATCGTAAGTTGAGCAGCTCCTGATGAGCTTCCTCAAGCTTTTTTTTCAGTTCAGCATCACCTAATGCCCGTATTTCAGTGAGTTTCACCTTTTACCTCTTCTTTAAGGGTTTCACGTACTATATATTTTGTTTTGATCGGCAATTTATAAGAAGCCAGGTGGATGGCTTCCTTGGCCATATTTTCCTTGATTCCACCTATTTCAAAAAGTACCCTTCCGGGTTTAACAACAGCTACCCAGTGATCGACATTGCCTTTACCGCTGCCCTGTCGGGTTTCCGCCGGTTTCTTGGTAACCGATTTATCAGGATAGATACGTATCCATACCTGACCGCCACGGCGCAGATATCTCACAATAACGCGGCGCGCTGCTTCAATTTGCCGTGCCGTAATCCAGTAAGCTTCCTCGGCCTGCATGCCATAGTCACCGAAGACAATGGTATTGCCGGATTGTGCCTTACCGCGAAGATGTCCTCTCTGGCACTTACGATACTTCACTCGTTTCGGTTGTAGCACTTTCTCTCCTTACCTCGGGTATAATGTTGCCTTTGTAAATCCATACTTTGACGCCGATATTGCCCATCGTAGTTGCAGCTTCGGCCAAACCATAATCTATATCCGCACTCAACGTATGCAGCGGCAAGCGGCCTTCGTGGATGGTCTCTCTCCTGGCTATCTCCGCCCCGCCCAGTCTTCCGGCACAGCTGATTTTGATTCCCTTGGCGCCCGCCTGGCGGGTTTTAAAAGCAGCCTGCTTCATTGCGCGCCTGAAAGTAACACGCCTTTCCAGCTGGTCTGCTACATTCCGCGCTACCAGCATGGCTTCAAGCTCAGGCTGTTCTACTTCTTTAATAGAAAGCTTAACTTTCTTACCGCATTGTTTCTCCAATTCGGACCTCAACTCCTCAGCCCTCTGTCCACCCCTGCCTATCACGATGCCGGGACGCGCCGTGAAAATAGTGACAAGTATGTCGTTACCCTGTCTGTCTATCTCAACTCTGGCTACAGCGCCTTCTTTAAGCTTGATTTTAACAACCTTGCGTAATTTTAAATCATCGTGTAAAGCTTCCAGGTAGTGTTTCTCGTCATACCACTTAGCTTTCCAGCCGCGTATGACACCTATCCTGAAACCATAGGGATGAACTTTATGTCCCACTTATTTTTCCTCCTCGGAAACGAAAACCTTTATATGTGTTGAACGCTTTAATATCGGGCTGAAGCGTCCCCTTGCCTGCGGCCTATATCTTTTCAGCGTTCGCCCTTCATCGGCTGTTATGTGGACCACCTTTAATTCGCCGGGATCCATGTGATAATTATTTTCTGCATTTGATGATGCAGATTTGATTGCCCTGGCCACTGCCTTAGCCGCCGGTGTAGGCGTAAACTTTAAAACGTTCAGGGCATCTTCGACTTTCATACCCCGCACCATATCAACCACAAGCTTTACCTTGCGAGGAGGAATTCCTATATCTTTAGCAATTGATCCGACTTTCATAGCTCAACCCGCTTATTTCTTTTTGGTCGGAGTTATCGCAGCCTTAGTGACGTGACCGCGGAAAGTCCTGGTGATAGCAAATTCACCAAGCTTATGACCGACCATGTTCTCCGTTATAAATATGGGCACATGCCTTCTACCGTCATGAACGCCGATAGTGTGCCCTATCATTTCAGGCATAATCGTTGACGATCGCGCCCAAGTCTTGATAACCTGTTTTTCGCCTTTTTTATTAAGCGCTTCTATTTTTTTCAGCAACTTGGGATGACAGTATGGGCCCTTTTTCGCTGAACGTGACATATTTACCTTACCTCTTTATTTCTCCGCAAAACGGCGCCTTACGATTAATCTGTCCGAGGGTTTACCGACACGGGTTCTATGGCCAAGTGCCGGTTTGCCGCGTGGTGTTTTTGGTGCCATGCCGCGCGGCGCCCTGCCCTCGCCACCACCGTGGGGATGATCCCTCGGTGTCATAGCCGAACCTCTGACCTTGGGACGCCTGCCCAGCCAGCGGGTACGGCCTGCCTTGCCTGATTTTACATTCTGATGGTCCACGTTACCCACTTGGCCTATAGTTGCCCGGCAGGCATTAAGGAAGCGGCGCACTTCACCCGAGGGCAAGCGCACCAGCGAGTATTTATCTTCTCTACCAAGAAGTTGCGCGGCCGTGCCGGCGCTTCGTACTATCTGCCCGCCTTTATTCGGTTCGAATTCGAGATTGTGCACCAGTGTGCCGGCGGGAATCTCTCCAAGCGGCAGATTATTGCCGGGTTTGATTTCCGCGCCCGAACCGGCCTGTATGGCATCACCAACACCCAATCCCAGAGGCGACAGTATGTATCGCTTCTCGCCGTCGGCATAGAAGATCAGGGCTATCCTGGCTGACCGCCCGGGATCATATTCGATAGCAGCTACCTTTCCGGGCACTCCCAGCTTATCCCTCTTAAAATCAATAATACGCAGCTTCCGTTTAGCGCCACCACCCCTGTGTCGTGAAGTGATCACACCCCTGCTGTTTCTACCCGCCTTTCTTTTCAGCGGCAGTACCAGGGATTTTTCAGGCTGTGTCTTAGTAATCTCATCAAAAGTGAGCTTTACCATACCCCGAATTCCGGGCGATGTAGGACGATATGTCTTTAAAGCCAAATCTAATAACTCCTACCTGATTAAGGATGACGTCTTTGCCAGCGGTTCTTCTTCAGAAGCTTCCGATGCTTATGTTTCGCCATCTTCTTTTTTCGTTTCTTTATAACAGAACCCAATTTATACTCCTGCTATCTCAGACTCCCTCAAAGTACTGGATTTTATCTCCTTCTTTGAGTGTCACAACTGCCTTCTTCCATGATGCCCTGGTCACTGCCCGTCTTCCCAGTCTCCTGGTCTCGCCGGGTACGTTAATAATATTCACTCTAATAACGCCGACTTTAAATGATTTCTCAACCGCCTGCTTTATCTGCTCTTTGGAGGCTTTCTTATTTACTTCAAAGGCATATTTATTTTGTTCCCCAAGGCGGCTGACCTTTTCGGTCACCAGAGGCCTGCGCAGTATTTCATATACATTCATGTCAACTATTATCCTTAATACATAGCCTCAATTTGCTTTAGCTTTTCCGGTTTCTTTCTGATCCCAGAGCTCTTCGATTTTTTTAACGGCATCAAGGTCAAGCACCAGCATCTTGTGCGCCAGTAAGTCGGCAACATTAAGCATGGAAACCATGGTCGTCTTAATTCCCGGTATATTAGAGGCCGCCAGGGTTAAATAGTCATTGCTCAGGGCGACTCCGATAATAGCAGTGTTGTATACATCCAGTATGCCAAGTATATCGCTGAGTAATCCGGTTTTCGGCTCAGCCAGTTCCCATTTTTCAACGATCTTGATCTCACCGTCCTTGACCTTTCCCGAAAGCACACTACGTAGCGCCAGACGACGCATTTTTTTAGGCATTGCCTGACGGTAGTCACGGGGGTGAGGGCCGAAGACAACAGAGCCGCCTTTTAGCAAAGGAGAAGTGGCGCTTCCGCGCCTTGCCCTGCCGGTATGTTTCTGCTGGTACATCTTACGTGTACTTCTCTTTACATCAGACCTGGTTTGAGTATCGGCAGTACCCTGACGCCGGTTGGCGAGTTGCCTGACAAGCGCCTGGTGCACCACCGCTTCATTAACCGGCGCAGCGAAGATATAATCGCTGACTTTAACCTTGCCGGTCTTCTCGCCCTGTAAGTTAAATACTTCTAATTCCACGTCTATTTACGTTCCTTTTACGAAGCTTTCTCGATTATCAACAGCCCGCCCCGGGCTCCAGGGACAGCCCCTTTTAAAAGCAACAAGTGTTTGGCCGGATCAACATCTACTATTTCCAGGTTACGTACCGTCACTTTTCTGGCACCAAGATGTCCGGCCATGCGCAGCCCCTTGAATACCCGACCGGGTGTGGTGGTAGAGCCTATTGATCCCGGTGCGCGGTGCCTGTCCGATTGGCCGTGGGTTTTCGGTCCGCCGCGGAAATGGTACCTCTTGACGCCGCCCGCGAAGCCTTTACCCTTGGAAACACCTTCTATATTTACAATGTCGCCGGGCTTAAACATGCCTACATCTATCTTTTGACCGACTTCGAATCCTTTCACATCGTCGATCCTCAGTTCGCGCAGGTATTTATATTCACCATTGTCTTTCAGATGGCCCTTCTCGGGTTTGTTAAGACGCTTTGCCATACCAAAACCCAGTTGAACTGCATTGTAACTATCCTTGTCTGCCGTTTTAACCTGGATTACGCAGCAAGGGCCGGCTTCAACTGCGGTAACAGTTATTTCACGGTTTTCCCTGTAAAGCTGTGTCATGCCGATTTTTTTACCCAGTATGCCCGCCATTTTCCTATTCCTATAACCTGATATCAATTTCCACGCCGGAGGGCAGCTGAAGCTGCGTTAAAGCGTCTATTGTCTTGGTTGTTGGCCCTACGATATCTATCAGCCTTTTATGTGTCCGTATTTCGAACTGCTCACGTGAATCCTTATCGATATGCGGACTGCGTATGACGCAGAATTTCTCAAGCTTGGTTGGCAACGGCACAGGCCCGATGACCTCGGCTCCCGATTTTATAGCCGTCTCGACAATTTGACCTGCCGATTGATCCACGAGCCTGTGGTCATATCCCCTCAATTTAATCCTGATTTTCTGCTTCGTCATCTATTTCCCTTTTGTCCTGGACAGTATTTGCTCCATAATATTATTAGGAACCTCCCGGTATTGATGGAATTCCATTGAGTATGTTGCCCTGCCCTGAGTAAGCGACCGTAGCGCCGTCGCGTATCCAAATGATTCAGCCAGAGGCACAAACGAATGAATCACACATGTTTCTCCATGTGTTTCAATACCTTCGATATGCCCTCGCCTTGCATTTAAATCGCCGATGACCTCGCCCATAAATGACGCCGGAGTAACGGACTCAAGTTTCATAATGGGCTCCAGCACAACCGGCTTGGCTTTCTCTACGCCTTCCTTCAGGGCTATCGAGCCCGCCATCTTAAACGCCATTTCGGATGAATCCACCTCGTGTTCGCTGCCGTCGAAAACCGTTACCTTTATATCCACCAGAGGATAGCCGCTCACTCCTCCCGAATCCAGAGCTTCGCGTACACCGGCCTCAATGGGAGATATATACTCCTTCGAAATGGTTCCACCGCGTACTTCATTAACAAATTTAAATCCACTATTACGTTCACCGGGTTCAATACGCAGCCAGCAATGCCCGTACTGGCCACGACCGCCGGTCTGACGGATGAATCTGCCCTCTGCTTCTACAGAAACAGTAACCGTTTCTTTATAAGCAACCTGCGGATTCCCTACTCTGACCTGTACGCCGAATTCTCTCAGCATACGGTCGATAAGAACCTCGAGGTGCAATTCCCCCATCCCTGATATCAGAGTTTGTCCCGTCTCCTCGTTACTGCGCAGCCTGAAAGTCGGATCTTCCTCCATAAGCTTGGATAAGGCATCGCCCAATTTATCCTGGTCAGCCTTGCTTTTGGGCTCAATTGCCATGGAGATAACCGGCTCAGGGAATTTGATAGTCTCCAGCAGTATTTGCTGAGTACCATCACATAAAGTGTCCCCGGTAAAAGTATTTTTAAGTCCCAGGGTAGCTGCTATGCAGCCGGTATCAATTTCCTCCAGTTCCTCACGTCTGTTGGCATGCATCAACAACAATCTTCCCAGCCGCTCCTTCGTACCCCTGCTCGAATTGTAAATTTGAGCACCTACTTTAACCTTACCGGAATAAACACGGAAATATACCAATCGTCCTACGAAGGGGTCTGAAACCACTTTAAAGGCAAGCGCGGAAAAAGGCGCTTCGTCGCTGGCTGGCCGCGTGATTTCTTCACCGGTTGCTGTTTCGATGACACGCAGGGCTGGTTTATCCAGAGGAGAAGGTAGATAGTCTACTACGGCATCAAGAACAAGTTGTATACCTTTATTTCTAAGGGCTGTCCCGCATACTATCGGTACAATGCGGTTGACAACAGTAAGCCGCCTGATAGCTGCTTTGATGTCTGTTACACTTATATCGTGGTCGTCAACATATCTTAACATCAGCTGGTCATCGTTTTCTGCCAGCTTTTCGATCATTCTCTGCCTGTTTGCCAGCACCTCTTCCTTCAATTCGTCGGGTATCTCAATTTCTTCAGGCTTCTCCGTTGCCTCATCAGGGAATACCCAGGCTTTCTTTTCTACGAGATCAACTACACCTCTGAATGAATTTTCCCTGCCGATAGGCAACTGGATGGTTACGGTTTTGGCTTTCAGCCTGTCTTCAATCATCTCAATCGTACGCTGCAAATCCGCGCCTATCCGGTCCATCTTGTTAATAAAACATATCCTCGGCACGCCATATCTGTCCGCCTGTCTCCACACGGTCTCCGACTGGGCTTCAACCCCCGCTACCGCATCCAGCACCACCACTCCCCCGTCGAGCACACGCAAGCTCCGCTCAACTTCAGCAGTAAAATCTACATGCCCGGGCGTATCGATGATGTTAATGCGGTGTTCGTTCCAATGGCATGTAGTAGCGGCGGACGTAATGGTAATACCGCGCTCCCTTTCCTGAACCATCCAGTCCATAACAGCCGTGCCGTCATGAACCTCTCCGATTTTATAGGTCCGTCCGGTATAGAATAATATTCGTTCAGTGGTCGTAGTTTTACCGGCATCGATGTGGGCTATGATGCCTATGTTACGAACTTTATCCAGTGGAAAAGATCTTGTCACTGATTTGTTCCCCTGGCCAGCCTGGTGTTTCGGCCGGGATTCTCTGATTCCTGCTGTTACCATTTGTAGTGTGCAAACGCCTTGTTGGCTTCGGCCATCTTGTGCGTATCTTGTCTCTTTTTGACAGTGTTTCCCTGCCCCTGAGCAGCATCCATTAATTCCGCAGCTAGTTTCTCTGCCATCGACCTTCCGCCGCGTTCCCTGGCATACGATATGATCCAGCGCATAGCTAAGAATTCTCCACGTTCAGGACTGACTTCAACAGGCACCTGGTAGGTGGCGCCACCGACTCGCCGGGATTTAACCTGCAGCATCGGTGTGGCATTTTTCAGTGCCTGTTCAAATACAGGTAACGGCTCTGTCTTCATTTGCTTATTGATCCGCTCCATAGCAGTATACACAATGTTCTGGGCCGTGGATTTCTTGCCGTCCAGCATGATTTTATTGATAAGACGGGCAACCACCGGGCTCCCGTATTTAGGATCAGGGCTTACTACTCTATTAACGAATTTGGCTCGCCTTGGCATAATTACTCCCGATTAATTTTAGCTAGCGGCTGCGGGCGCCTTAGCACGTTTGGCACCGTATTTGCTACGACCCTGTCTGCGTTTTTCAACTCCCGCAGCATCCAGTGTCCCGCGGATAATATGGTAACGGACACCGGGCAAATCCTTGACCCTGCCGCCGCGAATGAGGACAACGGAGTGCTCTTGAAGGTTATGGCCTTCGCCCGGGATATATGCCGTGACTTCAATGTGAGTGGTCAATCTGACGCGCGCGATCTTGCGCAGAGCGGAATTCGGCTTTTTAGGCGTCATCGTCTTAACCTGTACACATACACCGCGTTTTTGAGGTGAACATACTCCTTTCCTTGATTTATTTTTCAAGGTGTTATATATCACCTGCAAAGCCGGTGACTTGGTCTTTTTGGTTACCTTGCGGCGACCTTTGCGGACCAGTTGATTAACCGTCGGCATACTATTCTTTATACCTGTCCTTTATCTAATTTTCGGCAAATTAAAAAGCCACCCAGTTGCTCCCGGACTTCTTCCCGATCTGGCCCACACCCCGGGTCAACCAGCCGGCTTAAATTGTATC
>JAQUQM010000067.1 GCA_028716085.1 Dehalococcoidia bacterium
CCAAATCGGGACCGTCGAACAATAAGAATTCGGAAGCGGTTCAAAAGCCGAGAAAATATATTAACTGCGCGAATAAAGGGAAGGGATATGGCGCTGACAGCAGGACAATAGATATGTTGCTTTCGGAGAATGGCATTATGGAATTGTCCAAGAAAGAAGGCGCCATAGTGAGTTCAAACAACGGCCATTTTTCCACACTTATTTTGCCTCTTATGGTCAATTCTGAATTTGCCGGAGTGGTCGGCTTTGACAAACCTGTTGAATCTAAAGGTTGGAAACCCGTGGAAATTAACCTGCTGGCAACGTCTGCAACCATGTTATCGCAGGCAATCGAGAGGCAGAAGGCAGGTGTTCAAATAAAGCAGCACTTCGTTCAATTGACCAGGATAGTCTCACAAGCTTTATTTGCAGTCGATCCTTATACGGTCAGCCACCAGGAGAGGCTGGCCACACTTGCCAATTACGTTGGTGAACGGCTGGGTTTGACAGACGATCAGCTGGAATGGCTGCAGGTCGGCGCCCTTTTACATGACATAGGAAAGGCAGCAGTACCCAATACTATACTGTCCAAGCCGGGAAAATTGACAGATGAAGAATGGGTGTTGATCCGATCCCATGTCAAACGAGGCCATGAGATGCTTCAGGGTATGAACCTGCCTGATCACGTCATGGATATGGTGCTCACGCATCATGAAAGACTGGACGGAACGGGATATCCGAACGGCTTGCGCGGGGATAAACTCAGCCTTGAAGCCAGGATCCTGGGGATTTGCGATGTGGTAGAGGCGATGAGCTCTCACAGGCCCTATCGCCCGGCCAGAAGTAAAAACGATATTATCGATGAGCTAAAACGGGGAAGAGAACAACAATACGATCCCAAAATAGCCGACATGCTGATAGATATGGTTGATAAAAACGAGTTTGATTTTGAGCTCAGCCAGCCTCAAAAATTGACTGCCATGGGTTGATCTTGAACTGTCGATTTTGCGAGTGAAGGCAGGAGGATATCGCGGGTAATCAAAGCGCGCTGCTGAACAGAGTCAGGAAGTTCCATGTAATAACAGCACAATAAAAAACTGTGACGGACGAAGTTGCGGTCAGAGCCAATTCGGGGAATTTCTTGTAAATTACCCAGAGCGCAGGAACCAACAGCATCAAGCCTAACAGTTTTACAGCAATGAAAGTCCCCGAGTATACCATCGATGCCATCAGGATATTGCTTTCACGGGCCAGGCCACTGCCAACAAAGAATTGAGTTATAACACCATCCCAGAGCTGAAATTGCGCCATAAGTATGAGCATAAATATCATACGGCCATCGGTAAAACGACGTAACACTCCGGTTTTCATGTGAATATTCCTTTGCAGTGCCTGATAGCTCACAATAAATTCTGCGGTAATGAGTTAATTATGAGCGATTTGGGTCAAAAAGGCAATCCGGTTGGCTCGCGGAAATGAGCCACATGGATCAGCACAGGAATCAAGCAAAGCACCGCACGAGTAGTAAAATTGGCAGCACAAAGAGGAGTTTATTTATTGAACAGGATGTCCCAGAAAGGGACCTGCCGGGTCTGTAAAACAGTGCGCTGTTTCTCCACCCGCAATTCCTGTTGAAAGGGCACCTGATGTTCTGCTGTTACCGTACGGTATTCAGTATGGTTATCGGCCCAGGCTATGGATGCTGTGAATTTGACATTCTGGGCGTTTATAGGGCCGCTGATTATAACTGCAATTTCCCGGGCGTCTTTTAAGTCGAACTCAAGGTTGTAAGAATCCTGATTTTTCGACCAGATGTTCTGGCGGCCGCCGAGAAACTTCGCATAATTCAACTTTATATTCGCAAGGTTTAACCAGTCATAGATGGCTTCAATGCTTCCTCTGGTTGAAATCCATGACCAGCCAACCTGCTGTGAAGGTGCTGTGTCTGCTGCTGCTATCAGCGGCGGCGCCAGGATTTGACCGCGCTGTGTCATATCGAAAACCCTGAAAACCGAATTTTCATAATATTTTTGTTCCAGTATAGTGATTCTCATCTTTTCCATGTCGTGCCTGGCAAATTCAGAGAAATTGTATCCGTAGTACCAGATGTTCCTGAAACCTCCTTGAAAATCCAGGTCGGCATTGCTCCACATTATATAGGGAGTAAGCGCATATTGACCGGATGTTTGTGTATTAACAAGTATGCTTTCGTTGTATTTTTCAGTGATATTGTCGGTTACATAGCTGGTTTCAGAATAGGTTTCCGTCACCGGAACCTGGATATTTACGCAGGATAAGGAGAACCAGCACGGTAATGTCAGTACAGCGATGATGAGCAAATCCGGGGACAGCTTCCGCGGCGGGTGTAAATACGAAATATACGTGCCGAGCCGGTCAATAAATGCGTTAAAAAGATCGCTGCCTAACATTTAATTCTACCTGGAAAACAACAGATCCCAGATAGGGACCTGCTTAACAACAGATAAGTTCCTCTGTTTTTGCACTTCATAAGGAACCTCTATCGACGCATTTCTTTCTCTGGTAACCACCTGATTTTTTATTTGTGTGCGATTTAACAGCAGGCTGGCAGTGACATTGGCGTTCCACGGATTCAGCGGCCCGCTGATAATAAATGCAATATTTCTGGCTTTGCCTATCTCATATTCTAAAATGTGGGGATTGTCCGAGTTGGACCAGATATTGGTTCTGCCACCCAGGAATTTAGCCCCGTTGATTATGCTGTTGGCGGAATCAAGCCAGGTAGCAGAGGATTTTCCCGTTATCCATGGCCGGTCGCTGGATCCTTCAATTGCTCCAGCCTCAGCATTATATGCATCCGGAGCGTAAATATGACCGGTTGAGGTCATATCAAACACGCGGATGATCATTTTTTCGTATTGTAACTGCTCCCAGACCGCAACTTTTAACCGGGCTCCTTCATATTGCTGTAAATCCGGAATATCGTAAGCACAATAACGGATATAGGCAATATCTTTAAAACTGAGCAGAGTTGAGGACCAGCTAAAAAGAGGTTTAAGCTCATATTCAAAAGCTGTATCATCAACTTCAATAGTTACATTTTCGCTATATTTCTCGGTTGTAAATTCCGTACGGTACTCAGTATCTGTATAATTTTCTGTGATCGTGTATTCCCTGTTAACACATGCGGTATTGATGCCCATGTAAAAAGTGAGTATGAGAGACAGATAAAAAATGTTGTATTTCATATATTCGCTATACATGCATGCTAATTATTATATTAATAGAATATGGGCGCTTATCACCCTTGTCAACAACATTGTTAAGATAAGCGAGATAATCAAGAATTTTTCAAGAATAAAGTCAGGCCTAATACCTGGCATTTCTCATCGAACAGGCAAAAATAGTTTTCAGGGTATATAATGCAGGGAAATGCATCTGTTTATTTAAATAGTAGAGGTGAGCAATGACAGAGAACAGGATTATCCAAATACTGGCAATCAGCATTTTGCTTGGAGCGCTCACAATTTTTGGATTTGCCTGCTCTACGGCAACTCCACAACCTGAAACCGGTGAAGTAACTGCTGTTATTGTTGCCAGGCCGGATAAATTAACCTTCGTCGTCAACCCGGCTCAGTCAACAACGGCCGACCAGAACATCTCGGTGACAAATGCCGGGAGTGGAGTCCTGACCTGGTCGATGGCCGACAATACGCACTGGATATATTTGCAGCAACCTGAAGGCGCGCCTGTTACCAATAACATAATTAAGGTCAGAGTCGATACAGCCGGCATGGCGGCAGGCGATTATACGGGTATTATTACCATTGCGGCTGAAGGAGCTGCCAACAGCCCCGTTTACGTGCCGGTTAATCTGAGTGTACTGCCGGCAACGGTCCAGGCACCTGTTGTAACTCCACAACCAGCTACCAGTTTGCCCGGGACAGTACAACCCGGCAGCAGTGCAGTGGTCTGGAAAAACCATAATGAATTAATGAATTATGCCACTACCAATGCCTGCATCGAAAGCGGAAGCATAACCAACACCGATAAGCTCTGGTTTATGCGAGACGTGAAAATAGTAGCAAAATCGGGATCATCCGTTGATATAGCCTCTGTCATCCCTCCCGGTGAGACCGTCATCTATAATAAGTTCATTCCCTGCTTTGAACGCCAGGAAGTTAATCTGCTATATAAATGGCAATTGCAGTAGCAAAGCAGCCGCCTGTCATTATTGGCGCTGAATCAAAGCCGCCGGTCAAACGATAGTATCAGGGGAGTCATACCACGGTATTACTACCTTTGTTTACAATGAATCATACCCCGCGAGGCCGTAAAACCGTACTAATTGGCGTTAACTTGTGATGGGGAGTGGGGCATAATATGACCATAAATGATTTACAGGTCCCATAAAGGAGGAAAGAAATGAACGCCAGGAAAAATTTCACACAGATATTCAAAGAGGATAAGAAAGTCAGGTTCCTTCTGGGCAGTATGGTGGCTGATGGACTGGTACTGGCCATCCTGGTAACTCTCATCGGCGCTATGTTCGCCTTATAAGATCTGCTGAGCAACTTGAACCATCAAAGAGGCGGTTTTGAGACCGCCTCTTTCTATTTTGAGTAATAAACCGGGCAATAACTGGGGAGGGTAACATGCTGGTGATGGTACTAAAATACCGGTCATTCCAGTACCGATGAGCTATTGTATTTGAACGTGGCCGGATTTAGAATAGCTTCATAAGAAAATAAACCAGGAGGACTGAGATGGTTACGATAAGAACAATAGTAGGCGTAATGAAAAGCGATTGGAAAGTAATGTTGCTGTTCTGGTCAATTATAGGCTGCACATTTTTACTGGCATTCATGATGTTCGTAGTGAGTAATTTACTCTGAAAGTTAATCATTATTCCTCTCATGGCATCGGGCGCCGGCACCGGGCGCCCGTTGTTATTTTAGGGGAGATTGAATTTCACGTCTTTTCCGCCTCCACTTCCAGCCTGACCATATCCATATGAACGAGTCCAGCCGCATCGGCAGGATACTCCTTTAAATAGGCATCCAGTACCTGATCCATAAACTCTTGTTGCCTTGCGGGCTCAATACGGTTGAAAAACGGGTGCCAGGTCGTGCGCAACCAGGAAGCCAGCCCCTCCCTGCCCGGCTGGGTCATGTCTTTAGGAACAAGCTCGATCCTGTGAGTGATAAATCCCGTCTCCTTCAACCATTTCCCATACTCCTCTATCCCATAAAAATGGTAGGGAGACTCGAAATCGATGAAGTAGTCCCGCCAGCCGGGCTGTACCAGCAGCGCCAATATAATATTCATTATGGCAGTAGCGTTTCCCTTCCCGCCCATCTGGAAAAGTATTTTCCCCGGCGACCGCAGGCACCGGTGAACTCCACTTAATACAGGCCGGTGGTCTTCCACCCAATGAAGCACGGCGTTGGAGAAAGCAACATCGAACTTTGCCTCAAAATTCAGCTCCAGCGCATCCATGACCATAAACCGCAGGTTCCGGTATTTGTCCGGCGGGAAAGTTTCCCTGGCTGTAGCTATCATTTCAGTTGAGCTGTCGATGCCCGTGACATATCCGCCGGGCACGCTGGCAGCAATCTCAGCCGTCACCTTGCCGTCGCCGCAGCCAATGTCAAGCACATGCTCGACGCCTTGCAGCCCGAGTTTGGCGATAAGCTCACGGCCCCATTTAAGCTGTGCTCCGGAGCTCTGCCGGTAGTCACGCGCGTCCCATTTGTGCATGGATAAAAGTTTAGCATATATGACACGAGGGAGATATAAATTCTAAATTTCAAGAACCAAATTACAAACAATTTTAAAAACTCTAAATCCTAAACATTAAACTCTAAACAAACCCAAATTCCAAAATCCAAAACAACATATTAACGTCATTGCGGGTGGTAGCGAAGCAATCTGCTGCTGGGTATTGTAGCAGGCCAAGGGATTGCCACGGCCCGATTGCATCAGGGCTTGCAATGACATGCCGCCATGCATTTTGAGCTTCGTGTTTTGAACTTGTTTGGGATTTAGGGTTTGGAGTTTAGTGTTTCCCTGTTCATATGGCGCAAGATTCAGGTAAAATTTATTTAGCAGGGAGGAATTTGCGATGGCGGAAGGCATAGGAGACAGGTTTCAACAGGGGACGAAGTACTATCCATTCAAAATGGATGAAGGAATGGCCGGCACGGGGAGCTCTCCCGACCTTTATAAAGTCTATCCGGACAGTAACAGGATCCGGTTGCCCGTGCCCCGGCCGGGGCAGGAAATCTTCCTGGACCATGTGCTGAAGAAGCGACGCAGCATGCGGGAATTTACCGGGACACCGCTCAAGCTCAACATGCTCTCCTATCTGCTCTGGGCCTCCGCGGGTATCCAGAGGGTGGAGGGTAAATTTCACTTCCGTACGGTGCCTTCGGCAGGGGCGCTTTACCCCGTTGAAACTTATGTTGTGGCCCATAATGTAGAAGGCCTGGAGAAGGGCGTTTATCACTACGGAATCAGGGAGCATGTGCTGGAGGAGATAAGGTTGGGCGACCACAGCTGCAGCATTGCCGATGCCGCCCTGGGGCAACAGGCGTGCGCGCAGGCTCCCGTGGTATTCATCTGGACGGCCGTCTTCGAACGCTGTAAAAGCAAATACGGCCAGCGTGCCTTCAGGTATGTTTACCTGGATGCCGGGCACATCGCCCAGAACCTTATCCTGTCGGCAGTCAGCCTGGGACTGGGAAGCTGCCCCATAGCCGCGCTCTACGATGATGAAGTGAACGAGATCATAGATGTGGACGGGGAAGAGGAAAGCGTGATCTATATGACGGTGGCGGGCTGGCCGAAGGGGTAGGATACCTGTTCAATCGGCCGCCTTGGCTAGATGAGATTGTCCCATTTTTCGAGAGTAATCTTCTGCCTGGTTATTATCTCCGCTTCACCAAGCAGCATATGAAGCTGGGGAACGGAAAATTCAGCATTGGGGGGAATCGCCAGGCGATATTGCTGAAAAATCATGAACTGATGTTTTGTGCCGGAAAAAGGGCCGCTAAAGCCCAATTTATGAAGCCTGTTGATGAAGTCTCGGCGTTTACACCGCTTCCACCGGCTCACGTTTGGGTTCCTTATTAAGGTCTATGCCCTCAATTACAGGCAGGTGGTGGCCGAGCTTTAATCCAACCAGTATCCAGTCCTCAAGAACAGACCGCAGCTCAGCCTGGCACTGCGGGAGGGTTGCGCCAAACGCGATTACGCCGGTGCACAGGGGAATACGCCCGGAAAATGTGCCGTCCTTCAATTTGTCATAGACAGCACCCTTGAGCGCACTGTTAACGTAGTCAGTAAGAATAAATTGTATCGACATGATTTGTCCCTGTTGTTTGATTATATCACACTGCAAAAGGCCCACGATTTCCCCTCAGTGCTTTAACCTCGTCCGCAATGATAGATAGCGCCCGTGGGCCGCGGCGCTGGATTTTGCCGCGCACCTCCATCCAGCCGGCGCGGAAGAGCACCCGGCCGCATTTTTCCTGCACGTCGCTGAAGACGGTGACGTCGGCCACGCCCGTGCCGTCCTCGAGAATGATGTAGACCACCCTTTTGCCGGTGCGTGTGGGAGGCGTCTGGTAGCGGATAACAGAGCCTGCGATTTTAACCGTGTGCCCTGTGGGCACAGCCGGCAGGTCTTGGATGCGCGTGAAGCTGCTGTCCAGCCTGATGAAGTCCAGCGGGTGCGCCGAGAGGTCAAGCGAGAGCAGCTCGCGCTCGGCGAGGAGGCGCTGTTTTTTATCCGGACAGGCCTGAAGGCCCGTCCCTACGCTGATGTCATCGCGAGGAGCCGCAGGGCCAGGAGATTGCCACGCCCCGATTGCATCGGAGCTCGCAATGACATGGTTAGAAATAGGGCTCGCAATGACATGATTAGAAATGGGGCTCACAATGATATGATTAAAACAGGGATTTGCCGTGACATGATTTTTATCGGTCCGGTGCTTGAGCTGCAGCAGGGTGGGGATCTCCGCCAGCATCGCGCCGCGGCTGCCAAAGGCGTCGAGCGCGCCCACCTTAACGAGGTTTTCCATGATGGGCCGGCCGGCCTCCACGCGCAGGACGAAGTCACGTAATGAAGTGAAGGGGCGCTTCTTCCTCCGGCTGATGACGGATGCCATGGCTTCCCCTGTGATGCCCTTCACCTGTCCCAGGCTGACGCGTATGGCGCCGTCCTCCACCGTGTAGCGCTGGCAGGATTTATTCACATCGGGCGGCAGCACCGTCACGCCGCTGCGGCGGGCCTCGGCCACGAGCACGCGCGGCGGGTAGTATCCCATGGGCTGGTTGGAGAGCACGGCGGCGAAGAACTCGGCTGGGTAGTGGCATTTCAACCATAGCGTCTGGTAGGAGAGCACGGCATAGGCGGCGGCGTGCGCCTTGCAGAATCCGTAGGCGGCGAATGCGGCGAGCTGTTCGAAGACCTCCTCCGCCACCTTGCGCCCGACATTTCGCTTCATGGCGCTGCGGATGAATGCCCGGCGCATCTTCTCCATTTCCTCAGTGGTGCGGTCGTGGGTCATGGCGCGGCGGAAGCCATCGGCTTCGGCGTAGCTCATACCGGCCAGGTCGTGCGCCACGCGCAGCACCTGCTCCTGGTAAAGGATAACGCCCAGCGTTTCCCCCAGCGCGTCTTCCAGGCCGGGGTGCATGTAGCTCACCGGCTCCCTGCCGTGGCGGCGCGCCAGGTAGACCTTGTCCATGCTGGACTTGAGCGGGCCCGGCCGTACCAGTGAAAGCGATATGATGATGTCATCGAAATCCTGCGGCAGCAGCCTGCCGGCCATCTCGCGCTGCGCC
The DNA here is from genome assembly GCA_028716085.1 of Dehalococcoidia bacterium. GTDB lineage: Bacteria > Chloroflexota > Dehalococcoidia > GIF9 > UBA5629 > JAQUQM01. The sequence continues at coordinate 8,809 of JAQUQM010000067.1, forward strand.
GGAGATTCGAGCTGAAAGACGCCGATGGTCCTGCCGTCACGCAGCATGGCAAAGGGTGCAGGATCGTCGCGCGGTATGCTGTCTATGTCTATCTCAATGCCGCGGCCTTCCCTGATGCTGCGGACGGCATCCTCGATGACCGTCATGGTGGGCAGGGCCAGCAGGTCCATCTTTACCAGCCCCAGCCTCTCGATGTCGTCCTTGTCGTACTGGCTGATGATATCGCCGCCGCTGGAAGGCTCCAGGGGGACCATGTCGGAGAGCCTGCCCTCGCCGATGAGCAGTCCCCCGAGGTGTACGGAGAGGTGCTTGGGGAAACGGTCGATGGCGGCGCAGAGATTGAAGAACTCCCTGAGCTCCGGCCTTTTATAAACTGAGCTGCCCTTGAGCTCAGGCAGCGTCTGAGCCTTCTCCATGAGCCTGGAGGCGGAGAGCCAGTGGATGCCCCTGCAGGCTTCTTCGATGACGGGTGGTGGTATTTGCAGCGCTTTGCCGGCATCGCGGATGGCGCCGCGCGCCAGGTAGGTATTGATGGTGGCAACGCAGGAGACGTTTTCCGTGCCGTATTTGCGGTAAATATAGTCACGCACCTCATCGCGCCGTCGTCTGTCGATATCCAGATCGATGTCCGGCGGCTCGTGGCGCAGGGGGTGCATGAAGCGCTCGAAGAGCAGGTTGTAATGGATGGGGTCGGCGATGCTGATGTCCAGGGCATAGACCACCAGGCTGTCCACGGCGCTGCCGCGCGCCTGGCAGCGTATGCCCCGCGCCCTGGCCCAGCGCACGATGTCCCAGACCACCAGGAAATAGCCGCAGAAACCGAGCTTTTCGATGGTCTCAAGTTCCATCTCCAGGCGGGAGGTGAGCTTAGGGGACAGCCCGCCGTACCTGCGCTCCGCCCCCTCGTACGCCAGCCTGCGCAGCAGGCCGGCGGCGGTTACACCGCGGGGAAGAGCGAAGACCGGAAAGCGCGGCCTGCCCAGCTCAAGCTGGAGGTTACAGAGGGAAGCTATCTCCAGTGACATGGCGACGGCTTGGGGGAAGTCTTTGAAGAGGCGCTTCATCTCAGCCGGGGATTTGAAATACTGCTCCACGGTGCGCGGCCCCTCCGGTTGTGTGACCGGCGTGATGCGGCCTATGGCGTTGAGCAGTTCCCTGATCCGGTAATCGCGCATCTCGAGGTAGTGGACGTTGTTGGTGGCCACAGCGGGTATGCCCTGCTCTCTTGCAAAGCTGAAGAGCAGGGAACAGAGGGGCGTGCCCTCCCTGGACGGGTAACGGGTAAGCTCGATGAAGAAGTCATCGCCGAAGACATCACGGTAGAAACCGGCGGCCTGGGCCGCCGCGTGCTTTCTCCCTTTGCTGAGCAACGATGGTATCTCGCCCAGCCTGCAGCCGGAGAGAGCTATGAGGCCGTCCCGGTGGCTGTCGAGCATATCGCGCGTGGCGACCGGCTCATTACCGTCCCTGTTGCAGTGCATCGCGGTGAGCAGGCGGCAAAGGCTGGAATAGCCCCGCATATCCTTGCAGAGAAGGGTGAGGTGATAGCCTCCCTCGAAGTCAATCTCGGCGCCGATGATGGGCTTGATGCCGAGCTCCCTGGCTTTATCATAGAACCTGATGGCGCCGGTGAGGCGGTTGTGGTCGGTGAGTGCCAGGGCCGGCATGCCGAAATGCTTTGCCCTCTCGATCAGCGCCGCCGGCCCGGCAGCACCGTCAAGGAAGCTGTAATAGGAATGCACGTGCAGGTGAACGAAAGACATGGCGGCTTTTCCATCATTCAATCGAGCAGGCGGTGGAGGAACCAGTCGGAGTCACGCTTGCAGATCTCGTAGGTGCCGGGCCTTCTGCACTCCGCGGTGATGCGGATGAGGAGCCGCACGGGTTCGCCATTCCACCACTCGGAGGGCTCGCGCCACCAGGAAAGTATTTCGCTGATGCGGTAAAGGCGCTTGCGCCAGATGAAAGCGGTAGGCCTGAGCTCCCGGCTGACATGAACGGTTATGGGCTCTTCGATATACCTGGACACCATCTCCACCCCCTCTTCTCAGGGTGCAACAGGATTATAATAGAACAAATGTACTATTGTCAAATGGAGAGTGGCAGGCGGGTAAACTCTAAACTCCAGGTACTAAATTCTAAACAAGTTCAAAACAAAAAATAGTATGTCATCACGAGGAGTCCCGATACAATCGGGACGACGTGGTGATCTTATGGCATTGCATCGGGCGGAGAGATTGCCACAGCCCTGCGGGCTTCGCAATGACAGGGAACATTTTAAATTTGCATTTTGAGTTTGTTTAGAGTTTAGGATTTAGGGTTTGAAATTTCATCTCCACGTGGGGTGGCGTTCGTTGGACTTGTCGTAGGTTACGCGGCGGATGTTGCTGCCGTCGGCGTTCATAATGAAGATATCGTCATCGCCATAGGTGTCGGCTACAAAGGCAATCTGTTTACCGTCAGGCGACCACACAGGGCTGCGGTTATTATCCTTGTTGTCCGTGATCTTTTTAGCGGTGAGATTGGGGAAGGGGCTGCCCGCGTCCATCACCCAGATATCCCCCTTGGCTGCCGTGCCCCTGACGAAAACGATCTTGTTGGTGGCAGGCGACCAGTCAGGCTCCGTCCCGTCTATTTCAGAAGGGAAGCCGAGCTTTTTCTGGTCGGAGCCGTCGGGGTTCATGATATAGAGGACCGGTACCGTGCCGTTGCCGTCACGGTTGGAGGCGAACAGGATTTTGGAGCCGTCGGGTGACCATGTGGGTACGCTGTTCCAGATGACGATTCCTCCACCATGCGAGTGACCCTGGCTGCTTTCCTCTGCGGCTTCCACAGGCGCTTCCTTTTCCTGGCCCCTGGTAAGCTGTGTTAAATTGCTGCGGTCGGTATTTACCATGAATATTTCGTAGCTGGGATCGCCGGCTTCGTCCTTTATCTGGCCGACGAAGACAATCTTTGAACCATCGGGTGACCAGCGCGGCGAGCCGTCCCAACCCTGTCGGCTCGTTATCTGTTTGCGGTCGGATCCGTCCTCTTTCATGGTGCATATCTCGTAATCTCCGGACCCGCTGGTAGCAAAGGCAATCCTGGCGCCGTCGGGCGACCACATGGGAAGCCCGTCGAATGTCTGGTTGTCAGTTGAGGTGCTTTTAAGGCCTGTGCTGTCAGGCTTAACGGTGTAAATATGAAGCGTATTATCGCGGTCGGATGAAAATGCGATCAGCCCGGGCAACCCGGAAGGCTGATAACTAACGGCATTTTGGCTGCATGAAACTAGGGATAACGCCGTCACCGATATCAATAAAGCAAAAGAAAGTTTCTTTATCAGGTCGGTCATGATATCTCCTTGCTTGAAAATTACGATCAAATAGGAAACTTGTCGTTGAAAGTATACCCAGAGATATGGAGATTGGCAAATGTTTTGGCCTCAATTCTTGGATCAGATGGTGCCTCCGCTGATAAAAACGTGAGTATCCGGAAAAGGTTTCAGCGGGGCTGTTTAACTGTGTGGCTCGGCGAGCTCGCGCAGCACATGCTCGAAAACCGCCATATCCCCGGCCTGGAATTTGCTGCGCAGGTTGGCATCGAGCTCATCTGCAAACTTAACTATCTGCGGACCGACTTTTTTAGCCGTATCTGTGAGATATACAAGTGCCGACCTGCGGTCGTCCGCATTAGGCCTGCGTTCGACATAGCCGTTCTTTTCCATGCGGTCGAGGATGCCTGTGATGGTTGAACCGTCCAGGGAAACGCGCCTCCCCAACTCTCCGATGGTGATGCCGTCACCCATCCAGAGGGCGCCGAAAACCATGTACTGGGGTGTGGTAAGGTTGAAGGGTGCCAGCCTGGACTCATAGTGGTCGTAGACCTTGCGCATCACCCGGCCTACATTGAAGCAAATATGTTCCCTGGCGTCGTAAGTCATAGCATTAATATCTTTGACACAAAATATTTGTATACAATATATTATTTTTTATATGTAATGTCAATATAGATGCTGCAAGCTGTTTTTATATAGGGCGGAATAATATGTTTTTAGATATGGAAACAGCTGTATCCTGTTCAAATCGATTATAAAAAAGCGTTGAACAGGTAACCGATGATTATGATTCCGACTGCAACTACGCCAATAAACACGCCTATAAGCTGCCACTTCAGCACGCGGCGCAGGATGATGGTTTCAGGTAATGAGAGGCCGACAACGGCCATCATGAATGCCAGGGCGGTTCCCAGCGCCGCGCCCTTCTCCATAAGCGCCTGGACAACCGGGATTATTCCGGCGGCATTGGAGTACATGGGAATCCCGATCAGTACTGCCGCGGGCACGCTCCACCAGGCATCCTTGCCCATAAAGGATGCCAGTAATCCTTCCGGCACATAGCCGTGTATCGCAGCGCCAACTGCAATGCCGGCCAGGACATAAGGCCAGACCTTGCCCACAATATCGCGGACGGCGTTAAGCCCGTAGTAAATGCGGTCTTCAAATGCCATGTGCGTGCTGGGGGTGAGAGCATCCGGCGCCTTTATATCAAATACCCAGCTTTCAATATGGCGCTCCATTTTTAATTTCCCTATGACCCACCCCGCTGTTATAGCTATAACCAGGCCTGTGATGAGGTAAAGTAAAGCGACCTGCCAGCCGAACATGCCATAAAGCATGACGAGGGCAACTTCGTTGATCATGGGTGAGGCAATGAGGAAAGACAGTGTCACCCCCAGTGGGATCCCCGTTTCTACGAAACCTATGAAGAGCGGGACTGCCGAACAGGAACAAAAGGGTGTGACTATGCCCAGCCCGCCGGCCAGCACATTCCCTACGAATTCCTTTTTACCCGCCAGTATCTGGCGTGTCCTTTCAGGGGAGAAGAAAGATCGGATGATACCGACACCGAAAATTATCAATATCAGCAGCAGGATTACCTTGGGCGCGTCGTAAATAAAAAACTCAATACTGCTGCCAAGCTGACTGGAAGCCGGGATCTTAAACAGGTCGTACGTGATGAATTTGGCTGCCGGTTCAAGCCAGCAATAGATGAATACCCAGAGAGTCAGGCCGAGGCAAAGAATTGAATAAAGCCATGGCCTGCTCAGCGGTTTTTTGCTTGTTGGCAACTGCGTACCTTTAGCAGTATTGCAACTGCAAGCGATGTCTGTCCCTTTCATTATTTGTACTCCATCAGGATATTGACACTGAACAAACCTTAAGATAATATGTTAATAACAATATATAAAAATATTATTATATAGTAATACATTAGTCAAGGTGAAATTATGAATAAGCTGACAAGGATTTTAAAAGCGTTATCAGATGAGACCAGGTTGCGGATACTGAACATGCTTTTTGAGCGCGAGTGCTGTGTCTGTGAACTGCTTCAGGTACTGGAGATTTCGCAGCCCCGAGCTTCACATCATCTTTCTATTTTATATGCTGCAGGCCTGCTTAAGCTCAGGCGGCAGGGATTATTTTCAAACTATTCCATAGATTGGGAAACAATGGATGATTATGCTGCAGACCTGGTTAAGGCGGCACACAAAGGCCTGGCAGGGAACCTGTTGGCTCAGGATGACCTTAAGAAGCTGGCCAAGGCTGAACGTATATCGCCGCAGTGTGGGCAGCCGGTTTAATAGTATTCAGTATAGATTATCCCGCATATAAGAGGCTAAAATGGAATTTGTTTTACTGCTTTTAACCGGTGGGTGGAACGCCCTGTTGGATTA
>JAQUQM010000068.1 GCA_028716085.1 Dehalococcoidia bacterium
GAAGCAACTTCATCAACTTGACTTAACATCGCATATTATCGGAAAGGGAATCAGCTCTTAAGTTTTTCGGCCGCCAGTGCGATCAGGCTGGAGAATTTCGCGGGGTCTTTGACGGCTACATCCGCAAGCAGCTTGCGGTTTATGACTACATCTGCCTTGTTCAAGCCGTTGATGAACTGTCCATAGGTCAAACCACCGGCTCTTACAGCAGCGTTGATCCTGGCAATCCATAACCTTCGCATATCGCCCTTGCGCTCGCGGCGATGGCAATATGCATAATCCAGGGCGTGCAGCATCGATTGGTGGCTTGCCTTGTAAAGCGAATGCCGCTTTCCCCTGTGCCCCTTGGTTAATCCAAGCATTTTCTTGTGGCGTTTGTGTGAGACTATTCCACCTTTGACTCGTGGCAACTAAGTCCTCCTGAAAAGTTAACGGTAGGGTAATACCCTTTTAATCCTCTTGGCGTCAGCCGGATGTAGAGGAATGGTTTCGTCGTAAAGCCCTTTAGTGCTGGTCTTCTTTCTGCGCCTGAAGTGGCTTTTACCGACTTTAACACGCATGATTTTGCCGCCTCCCGTTATATGGAAGCGTTTCTGGGCGCCTTTATGAGTCTTCATTTTGGGCATTTATACTGTTTCCTTGACCTTTTTTTCTTTTATTTCCTTGGTTTCCTTAGCTTCCTTAGTTTCCTTTGTTTCTTTAGCCTGTTTGGCAGATATGGGCGAGAGCATCAGGCTCATCACTCTGCCTTCCTGTACCGGCTGTCCGTCGAGCTGAGCCACTCCTTTTAAATCGTTGGCTACTTTCTGCATTACCTTGATGCCCAGCTCGGGATGGGTCATCTGCCTGCCGCGGAAGACAACTAATACTTTGACTTTATCGCCCTCTCCTATAAACTTTTTAGCCAGATTGATTTTTATATCAAGGTCATGGTCTTTAACCTGCGGCCTGACTCTCAGCTCTTTGAGCAGGCCCGCTCTTTGACCGCTGCGCACCTTTTTTTCTTTCTTGGTTTGTTCGTACCTGTATTTTCCGTAATCTAAAATCCGGCATACGGGCGGCGATGCTGTGGGTGCTACTTCAACCAGGTCCAGCCCACGTTCAATAGCTGACTGTAACGCTTTATCTGTAGCAAGTACCCCCACCTGTTCGCCGTTTTCCCCTATCAGCCTGACTTCTTTTGCTCTGATGTGGTGATTGATATTCAGTTCTTTAAAGATGTTATTTAATCCCTCCTTTTATATAAAAATTTCATTTAGAATATATCATATTTGTATTTGTAAATCAAAGCTGATCGAGTGTTCTGGACTCAACCACAGCTTTGACGCGCTTTTCGAAGTCAGCGAAACTCTGTGCCCCGAGGTCCTCTCCCGTACGCAGGCGCACCGAAACGGCGCCGCTTTCCATTTCCTTGTCTCCCACAATCAGCATGTAGGGTATTTTATTAAGCTGGGCCTCCCTGATTTTTAAATTCATTCTTTCCGAACGGTCGTCAAGCTGTACCCTGACATCTTTGGAACGCAGGTCTTTAAACAGCTTCTCAGCGTAATCCCCGTGCCTGTCCGCTATGGGGATGATCACTACCTGTATGGGCGCCAGCCAGGCGGGAAAGGCCCCTGCATAGTGCTCCGCCAGGCAGGCGAAGAAACGCTCCATGCTTCCCAGCACAGTCCGGTGTATCATCACAGTCCGGTGCTCCTGCCCGTCCTCGCCAATATAGTTGACGTCGAAACGCTCAGGCATCTGGAAATCGACCTGGATGGTCGGACCCTGCCATAGCCGTCCCAGCGCATCCTTGAGCTTGATGTCGATCTTGGGACCGTAGAACACACCCTCGCCCGGGTCGACTTTGTACTGTATCTTCAGCTTCTCCAGTACGTTCCTCAATGCGTCGGTGGCCATGTCCCATTCCTTCACTTCACCGACGTATTTTTCAGGCCTGGTAGAGAGCATCATCTCGTATTCGCTGAATCCGAATGATTTGAGCATAAACTGCGCCAGCTCAACGACGTCTTTGACCTCAGACTCGATCTGGTCCGGCCGGCAGAAGATGTGCGCGTCATCCTGGGTGAAGCCCCTCACCCTGGCCAGGCCATGCAGCACGCCCGACCTCTCGTAACGGTAGACTGTGCCCAGCTCCGCATACCGCATGGGCAGGTTACGGTAGCTGCGCATCTGCGTCTTATACATAAGGATGTGGAAGGGGCAGTTCATGGGCTTAACGACGTACTCTATCCCATCGATTTCCATGGGGGAATACATATTTTCACGGTAAAAATTCCAGTGCCCGCTGATCTCCCAGAGATGGACTTTGGCTATATGCGGCGAGTAGACGATGTCATAGCCGCGGCGCCGGTGCTCGATTTTCCAGAAATCCTCGATAAGCTGGCGCACGGTAGCCCCCTTGGGATGCCAGTAAACCAGCCCGGGACCCGCCTCCTCGTGCAGGCTGAATAAATCCAGCTCCTTGCCCAGCTTCCGATGGTCGCGCTTGGCAGCCTCCTCGATCTTTTTTAGATACGCATCGAGGTCGGCCCTGCTGTCAAAAGCTACGCCGTAGATACGCTGCAGCATGGGACGTTTTTCATCGCCCCTCCAGTACGCTCCGGCCACACTGGTGAGCTTGAAGGCTTTGATCTCTTTAGTGGATTTCACGTGCGGTCCACGGCAGAGGTCGGTAAACTCGCCGTTCGTGTAAATGGATATTTGTTCTTCGCCCAGGTCTTTGATCAGTTCGATCTTATAGGGCTGGCCGTTGAAAAGCTTGATTGCCGCTTTTGAGTTGATCTCCTCACGTTTAAAAGGCTGGTCGGCTGCTATTATCTCCGCCATCTTCGCTTCAATAGAGGGCAGGTCTTCCACGGCCAGGGGACGCGGCAGTTCGAAATCATAGTAAAACCCGTCTTCGATGGCCGGGCCGATGCCGAATTTGGCATCGGGAAAGATGGATTTCACGGCCTCAGCCATGACATGGCTGGCCGAATGTCTCATAGTTTCAAGCTTCTGTGCCTTATCTTCTACTGCCATTTCACAACTCCCTTCAAATCGAAATAATAACCTCTCGCAATTCACTGCGGAGGCTATTCAAGGAATAGTCTATATCAAACAGGGATGCGCAAAGCTCAATGATTATAGCAGCGACATTTTGAACGTGCAAATGTAGTGGATTATAAATCGCTCTTCTATACGCGTTATTGGATTAGAAACATAGCAACATTATTACAATCGGCTTCACTAATTACCGGCCCATAACAGATGCGATGTCCATTACCTGCAATTTTTCATCGAGGTCTTCTGTCTTAACAGCTTCTTTGAGCATCAGCAGGCATCCGGGACAGGCCACGGCCAGAACACCGGCTCCGGTAGCTGCAGCCTCCCTGACCCTGACTCGCGCAGGGCTGTCATTGCCGCCGGCCAGGTAATCCGTGATGAAGTTTCCGCTGCCGCCCCCACAGCAGAATGCGTCCTTCCTGTTGCGCGGCATCTCCACCAGTTCCAGCCCTTTCAGAGCTTTGCGCGGCGTCTCATACAGCTTATTATGCCGGCCCAGATAACAGGGGTCATGGTAAGTTATCTTCACTCCGTTCCCGGTCTTTTTCGGTTTCATATCATCGGCAATCTTAGCCAGCGCCTGTGAATAATGCAGCACCTCAAACTTGTAGCCCATGCCCTGGTACTGGTTTTTCATGATGTTATAGCCGTGCGGGCAGATTGTAATTACGCTCTTGACCCCGAGCTGCCTGAATTTATCGATATTCTTGCCTGCAAGCTCTTTGAACAGGTCCATCTCGCCCATGGCATAGACCTCGTTTCCACAGCATTGCTCGTCATCGCCCATCACGCCGTACGATATACCGGCTTTATCCAGCATTTTAACCAAGCTTGTCACCATGTCTTTTGTGCCCTCATCATATGAAGCCAAGCAGCCCAGATAGAGCAGGTATTCGGTCCCCTTTTCATACTTTTTAAGCGATTTGATCCAGGGCAGCCTTTCCTTGTTGGTTTTTTTCAGGGGGTTGCCATAGTTGTACACAGACTCAAGGAAGCGTTTGACCCTCAGGGGAATCTTGCCCTGCTCGACCATATCGCTCCTGGCCTCTATGATCCAGTCCACAATCTCAGGCGCGAATTTCATCGGACACTGCTCGACGCAGTTTTTGCAGGTCGTGCAGGCATAAAGTATCTCGGCCAGGTGCTCCGACCAGGGTATGTCTCCTTTCAGCCAGGCGTACGTCAACCACAGGCGTCCGCCGGTTGAGTAAGTATCAAAACGAAACCTGTTGTATGAAGGGCAATTTAAAGCGGAGTAATCCGTGGGGAACTTACAGTAGCCGCAGCGGAAACACCTGTGTATCTGGGTCTGGTATCGTTTCATTTCGACACCTCCCAGTTGCCGGGGTTCATTATGCCGTTGGGGTCCAGCAGCTTCTTGATCCTCATCATGAGGTCAAGCGTGTTGGGGTCCATCTTTGCCATGGTGATTTTTTGTTCGTCCAGGTTGGGTTTCCACATCACACCACCGTTTTCAATGGCAAACTCCGCCGCTTCATCCAGCGCATCTTTGGCCCTTTTCATCGTCTGCGGGTCCGCCCGGTTAAAAGTGTATGAGAAGGAGAACATCATGCTATGACCGCCGTCGATCATACGGGCTGCAGAGGAATAAAACAGGCCGTATTTTTCAGCCAGGTCGATCAGCTTCTTAACGTAAACCGGGTATTTCTCAATGGGCGCGATGGGGCCGCTGTATTCAAATCCGCCTCCCTTGCTGACATCTGCAAAACGTGTCGTATCCTTGGAAGGCATGGACAACATGGGGGCTTTCATCTCAGGGACAAGGCTGACAAAGCCGCCTTCCCTTTTCTCAAAATAATCCCACAGCGCGCTCCAGCACATTTTCCGCTTGAATTCCATCTCTTCCTCAGTGTCACCGGTGATATAGAATAGTATGTAATAGTTGTCCTTATATCGCAGTGGAATCGGCTGAGCGTTGACAACCAGGTCCTCGATCATTTCGGTACGGCCCAGCTTTCTCATTATGTCAGGAACAAGCTCGGCTTTATCAGTAAGGAAAAGCACGGGATCACGGTATTTTTTGCATGGATACAGCTTGATGCCCAGCTTGGTAATCACGCCGGTAGTGCCGAACCAGCCGAAGAACAGGCTGCTCAGGTCAGGTAATGGCGGCCCTTTGGAGAACCAGTATTGCGAGACTGCGCACGATCCTATTTTGCATATCTCGCTGGTAGGCAAAACAACCTCCAGCCCGCTGACCATATCCGAGTTGAAGCCGCGCTGCTGGGTCAGGCGTCCCTGCCCGTGAATCACCGCATTGGCCACCACTGTAGCTATGGGAGGCGAGTCAGGGATACTATGCCTGAGGTGAGGGTAATTCTTAAGAAGGTGACTTTTTAAAGCGCCGTGTGTGGTTCCCCCTTCGACGATTGCATAGCCGCCTTTCTCATTAACCTCGATGATTTTATCCATCCGCTTCATATCGAGCAGGATGCCGCCTTTCTGGGGTATTACCAGTCCCGTCAGGGAAAGACCGCCCCCCTTGGGCACGACCGCGATCTTTTCCCTGTTTGCCAGCCTGATAATTGCCTGAACCTCCTCAACCGTGGTGGGCATCACTACGTATTCAGGCTCATGCGCCGGCATTAAACCCGGGTCACGGCCATACATGTATAGTTCTTCTTTGCTGTTGGAAACATAGTCTTTGTCGATGATGGCAGTAAGCTCACTGTAAATATCAATCATCTTCATTACACCTCGGCTTCCATTTTCGCCAGCTTCAGGCTCTGCTCCTCGCCGATGGCCAGCTTGCACAGGTCGATGATGTGTATGGGTTGTAATCCCCGTTCGGCAACCTTGCCGGCCAGCGAATCCCAGCAGGCAGGACAATTAAACACCACATAGTCTGGATTCGACGCCTGCATATCATCCAGGTTCCTTTTCTGGACGTCATCGGCAAGGTCGGGGCCCTTTCCCATTCTGAATATCTCGGCGCAGCACAGCGCGTTTTTCCTGTCGTATTTCCTGTCGATTCTTTCCACTCCTATCAGCTTTAACAGGTCATCCAACACAGCATCCATCTGTGGTATCAAGCGGGTGGAGCAATTGCGCTGGAAGGCAACTTTCAAGCCCAGCGGTTTTACCATACCCTTAAGAGATTTAAGCCGTTCGATTAAATATTCATAATAGTGGACGGGTTTAAAGGGGACCTCAATACCGTATGCGGGGGCAAGCGAGGCATAGGTGGCATAGCATTCGTCATGCAGGCAGATAAGCTCCTTGATGCCCTGCTTGCGTATATTATCCAGAATACCCGGCAGGCGTGCCCTGATCAAGGAAGTTTTCGCATAGTGCAGGTAGACGGCATTGCAGAAGAACTCCTGCCCGAAAATAACGGAATACTCGATGTCCTCAAAGAGCTTGCCATGGGCCAGGGCATTGAAATGCGGAAGGAAGCAATAAGAAAGAGCCTTTTCCTGCATCAGCCCCACCGTAAACTTACCCACAGGTTCGCACTGGTTGACCCACATGGTAATAATGGGTCTCGGCGAGGGTAAAATACCTTGTTCCTCCTGCCTGTCCACGATCATGTAGAAGGGATGGTTGCCGTGGGGGCAATATTCTTCACAGGCATAACAGGTGGTACAGGCTTCGAGGACAAAGGAGTCTTCTCCATTGATGATTTTTTGCCACTCCTTCTTTGCGCTAGCAGCATCGAGGCTTAAATACTGACATTTGGTTAAGCATGATACTGCTTTACAGGTGGAACATCGGGCTTTATCAAACTGGAGTTTAGGCATAATGCACTACCTCCCTTTCACTTAATTTGTTTAAATGATTTCACATAGCCTTAATACTGTCAATACGCTTCTAAATAAACAGCCCCGGAGGATTATGTAATGTCACTCCTCCGGGACTGCTGTTAAACCTGTTTTCAGTTAATCCTGTACCGGATGCATGGCGCTGAGCAGTACGCCGCCGTCTATGACAATCTCGGTGCCGGTAGTATAACTGGATGCGTCGGATGCCAGGTAAATGGCCGCGCCAGCGATCTCATCCGGATCGCCCATACGCCCCATGGGCATGGTCTTTTCCAGCACAGCCCTCTGTTTCTTGGCCTCTTCGGGTGTGAGGTGGACCCAGTGGGAATTCATCATCTTGGTATCGAAGGGACCCGGCGCTATGGTGTTAACTTGAATATTGCAGCCAGTCAGCTCGCTGGCAAAGGCCTGCGTAATCATGCGCACACCGGCCTTTGAGATGGAATATACGCTGACACCCTGCTCCGGCTTGAATCCGTCGATAGAGGCGATATTGATGATCTTACCTCCACCCTGTTTTTTCATAATATTGGCCACCGCCTGGCTGGTGAAATAAAGGCCTTTCATGTTGAGGTTCATAATGGTTTCCCAGAGGCGCTCATCGGAGTCCAGAACACTGGCCATATTGGGGCTGGCGCCGGCATTATTTACCAGTATATTGATCTTGCCGCCGAGCTTCTCCATGGCGGTGTTAACCATCTTGTGAATCTCTTCCATCTTGCCCAGGTGCGCCTGGATGGGGAAGGCCTCGCCGCCGAAGGATTTGATCTCGGCTGCCGTGGCCTCCAGGTCTGCTATCTTGCGGCTGGTGATGGCTACCTTGGCGCCTGCCTTGGCGAAGCCCACTGCCACTGCTTTGCCAATACCACGGCCCCCGCCGGTGACGATGGCTGTTTTGCCTTTCAAAGAAAACTTGTTCAGGTCGAACATATCTTAATCCTCCTGTGTTAATAATATTTCATGCGGTTACATAACGAACGGTCGGTCAATGGTTGGTGACAGAGTTAAATGATAAGTCAAATGACGCAGTTTTTCAAATTTCCGGATTGTTTTTCAGGTGTGCCTTGAAGGCAACCAGATCAATAATATATGAGCCGACGCCACAGCATCACGGAAACTACAGTAATGGCAATAATGAAGAATCCAATTACCGCAAAAACCGCCGTTTCATTCATGGCGTTCTGCACTACGAAACTGCCAGCGGAGACATTGTTGACAGCAACGCTGTAAACGCCCGGAACGTTCCTGCTTAGCTCGAACCGGACCGTTTTAGCCCTGCCCGCCGGGATTGTAATGCCCTGTACTTCCTCATCGCTGCCGTTCACGAGCAGTTTTATCAGGGCCGATCCCTCGCGCGATCCGTGGTTCGCTACATATGCCGTAATTATTACCGGCTCGCCGGGCGCAGTTGCCGCCTGCGATATGCTTGCACTCTGCACCAGGACATTGGGCAGGCTTACCGGCAGTATGACAGGAGCAGGAACCGAAGCCGCGGACGATTGGGGCATATTCAGCGTCCTTACGGCAGGCGGAGTTATCGGTGTCTGCTGCTGTATGCCAGGCAAAACCAACAATCCGTAACCCCAGATATTGTCTGGATTGGCGGAACGGCTGCCATATTGCGCCAGGGCAGTCCTCACTGCCATCGGATTGCCTTTGAGGGCAGGATTGGACTGCATCAGCAATGCCGTCGCGCCTGCGGCTATAGGACAGGCCATGCTGGTGCCGCTCCATGCCATATAGTCCGCAGGGCCCAGGCCGTTATTTACTCCATTGTTCGAAATAGAGTCGGTACCCAGGGGGTAATTGACGCGGTCGCGGCAGGAGATTACGGCGCTGCCCGGCGCCACCACCCACGGTTTATACGGGGCAGTAGGATCGACACGCGGCCCGCGGCTGCTGTAAGGCGAGAGGTCATTCAATGTATAGCCGGTCGTCTGGCCGTTGCCCTGGTAATCGATCCAGGTTGTCCTGCTGTTATACGAACCCACCGAAATGGCGCTGTCGGCCTCGGAGGGATCGCCCTGCGTATAATAGGGATCCGGGGTGTTAAAACGCACTTTAGCCCCACCGCTGGCGGTACCCCTAAAATAGAGATGGAACTGCCTGTCGCTGGCCGATGTATTGGTAACCTTCACATAATAGGTCGGAGAGCCCGCCGGCACCCAGAAGACCACTCCCGGATTGGGACCCCAGTACCAGTACTGCTGCTCGGTCCCCTTGAAGCTTTCAGTGCGGGCAATGCTCTGGTTAGTCAGAAGGGTAAAAGCAGCGTCATAATACTGCATGGTTAAATTATCATGAGCTCCCGGGCCATCATACCAGACCAGGTTGTGCATCAGGGTGCAGTTCGCCCCGTTCGAGCCTGTCACATCGATTTGAATAAAGCCTGTGGTTGCGCCTGCTGCCACCGTACCGGAATAGTGTAAAGCCGTGTTTCCGTTATTGCCCGCAGAAAGGAACACGGTTGACCCTTTGCTGACAGCATAATCGGCCGCCTGGCAGGTGGCCGACGACCCATCGTGGTGGTCTCCCCAGCCGCTATAGCTCATACTGATAATATTGGCGCCGTAAACGTCAGCGGCGTCCCGCAGTGCGTTGGTCATGGCAGCCCAGCTCGCGCCTGCCGTAGTATTATCGCCGATCTTGATAAATACAAGGTCGGCTCCGTATGCAATTCCTTTATATCTCCCACCGGATAGCGTTCCTCTCCCCAATAAGCTGCCTGTGACATGCGTACCGTGCGCGCCGGCACCCCATACGGGTGAAGTGATATTGTCTCCCAGCACAGGCCAGTACGAATAGTCTTTTTTAGCCACCGGCACGGGAATATCGGGATGAGTGGTATCCAGCCCGGAATCCAGCACCGCCACTTTAACACCGGCGCCGTTGTAGCCGTTGGTCCAGTATGACTGTGCATTGACTGTTTGCGCCGCTACATCATTCTGCGGATAAAAGACGACCTCGGCGCTGTCGATCCTGGCCACATAATCCCTCTCTGCAAGGGCTTCAACATCGCTGACAGGTACATCAGCTGTGATAAATCCCTTTGGATGCGAACCGACGGGTGGAATCCATGACTGAGGATATGCGGTGATACCCAGGGCAGCCAGCTCGGCGATCCGGGCGGCGTCGGGCTTCTCATCAAGGTAGATAAAAACTTTTACACTGCCGGTTGCAGAAGATTCGCCCTGTATCAGAGGAGCCTGTGCTAAAGGTCCGGCCCGCAGGGGTCGTGCCTGGTTGAGCTTGTCGGCTATGGTCAGCGCCAGGCTGCCGCTTATCTTGGAATCAGGATCATCGGCGTGAACCGCCGAAGGAACAGCAGAAAACGTGCCAAGAAACAGCGCAAGAAGCAGTAATGCAACTGCTACCTTCCGCATTACAGGATAACTACTGCCGCGCACAAATGCCCTTCCATCTATTTATATTCGATCTGGCACTGGGGGACAATTTCCCTTTCAGCCGTATCCAGCCTGACAATATAATCCCTGGCCGCCAGGATTTCCAGCTGCTCGACGGGCATATCCGCAATCAGAAAACCATAGGGGTGGTTGCCTATGGGAGGTATCCAAGAATCCATATGAATATTAATACCGATCGAGGCCAGGTCCTCCTGCTGCTCCGCAGTTAAGTACTCTTTAACATAGATGAAAATTCGCTGGGTTTTTAAATCCTGCACGTACATTTTCAGTTCCTTCATCAGCTTGAGCCTCTCGTCATCCGGCTCTGCAATCTGCTGTCTGCGCAGTTCAACCTGCTGGAGCAGCATGCCGCTGACCTTATCCATATTAACCTTATTTTCGGCACAGGAGAGCATTGCCGTTACAGTCACGGCAAGCGGCAACAGTAAAAACAACGGTCCGAACAGCCCGATCTTCATACTTTTCAAAGGCAGTTTATTATCGAATTGGGAAACTTGTCAATTCTGTAAATGTACGGGGCTTTTGCAGGGATAACCACCCGGCAGACAGGTAACCGGAAAGGTCCGCCTTATGGATAATTATCAGACCAGTCTTATAGTTTCTAAACTGGTTGATGGGGGTGGATTTGAACCAACGACTTTCGGGTTATGAGCCCGACGAGCTACCACTGCTCCACCCCGCGCGATAAATAGTGATTGATTTCTAATAGCCTTGTGCTCATACTGGTGTAGGTCAAAGACCTCGACCATTAGTACGGCTCAGCTCAACGCATTACTGCGCTTACACATATCGTCTATCAAGCAAGTGGTCTACTTGTGGATAGAGACCAGCCGTAAGAAAAAATATCACACAGGTGTTGATCTATGGTTATTTTTCCCGCGCCTGTTCCCAGAACTCGTTGGTATAGACCGCCTCCGGGAGCAGCGGGCCTTCCAGTACCTTGTAGCGCGAAAGGATGTTTATCATTTGCTGAACAGTGGTGCGGTCGGTATAACCCATTTCCCGCCAGGGCACCTTCACGAGCCTGGATATCTCTCTCATCATGGAAAGCTGGTGCGACCGCACTGCCGTTCCGCTTTTGTCATACTTGAGCACAATATCCACCGCTTCTTTGGGATTGTCTATGGCATACTGCCAGCCGCGCAGGCTGGCGCGCAGCACCTGCCCGCACAGTGAAGGATTTTGCCCGGCCAGCCATCGGCTGGTAAAAAGGGTATCACCGGGGAAGCCCAGGCCATATAAAACATAATCGATTATGTTCAAGTCATGGAGACTCATGCCGGCCTCCAGAACCTGGTGGTATTCGTTGTATACCATGGCGGAAGCCACATCCAGGTCTCCATTGAGAAACGGCTGCATGTCAAATCCCTGGGGCGTTATCTTAACCTTTTCCCTCTGTATCCTCTCCCTCGCCAGGAGCGCACGAAGCTGCGTTTCCCAATTTGTACCCCAGATACCAATCCGTTTGCCAACAAAGTCCACGGGACGTTTTATGCCCGAAGATTTTTTCGCGATTAGAAGCAGGCCGTTCATCTGTTGTATCTGGGCAATGCTTACGACCGGCTGGTTTTTCTGTATGGCGACACTGAGATCGGCCAGGAAAGCCGTCCCGAAGTCGCTCTTCCCGGACGCCACCTCGCCGACCAGGTCCGTATCAGGACCGCCGGGCCTGATGGTCAGGTCAAGCCCTTCTTCACGGTACCAGCCCTTATCCAGGGCCACGTAATAGCCGGCAAACTGCGCCTGGGTTATCCACTGTAACTGCAAGGAAACCGGCTGTAGCACGGGAGCGGGCGCAGACGGCCCGAAAGCGCAACCCGTTACGAATATCAGGCTGATTGCTAAGACCGGTAGGGTGATTTGCTTCATTTTATTTTCAATACCATCAGCGTGATATCGTCAAATTGCGGCTGCCCGCGGCTGAATTCAAGCACCGCATCCTTGATCCGCTGTACCATCTCCGCGGCGGGTAGATGGCGGGTTTCCTCGGCGATCGCCAGCATTCTCTCCTGGCCGAACTGCTCTTCCTTATCATTGATAGCCTCGGTTACGCCGTCGGTGTACAGAACCACCACGTCATTGCTGTCAAGGGCGATTTCCTTCTCTTCCAATCTCATATCCGGGACAACGCCCAGGGCAACGCCCCTGGCTTTGAGCATTATCATGTCCTGGGCGCCCCTGCTGAGCTTAATGGGGGGATTATGGCCGGCGCTCACATAGGTCAGGCTCATCTTGACCGGGTCGAGAACGCCGTAGAACAGGGTAACAAACATGTTCGACCTGTCGTTCTCAGTAATCTGTTCATTGGCCTTGCATATCGTTTCGGAAGCCGTAACCGTATCGGAAACGCTGGCGCGTACCAGCGTTCTGGACAGGGCCATAAATAACGCGGCCGGGACTCCTTTTCCTGAGACATCGGCAATCACCAGACCCCATTTATTCAAGCCCACAGGGATGAAGTCATAGAAATCTCCGCCCACCTCTTTGGCAGGCAAGCTCAAAGCTGCCAGCTCGACACCCTCTATTACCGGAGGGGACTCCGGCAAAAAGCTCTGCTGGATGCCCCTGGCAATCTCCAGCTCCTTTTCCACGCGTTCCTTTTCGGCCGTAGTGCGGCGCAGTTCCGTGGTATATCTCCTCAAGTCCGATGACATGCGGTTGAACGAATTGGCAAGCCCCTCGAGCTCGTCTCCCGAGTGCACCTCCACCCGGTAGTCGAGGTTTCCTTTTCCTATAGCCTCGGAACCTGCTGTGAGGGCCCTGATGGGCGTTGTTATCATCTGGGAAAGCCAGAGAACTATGACGCAGACCACTACGAGTACCGCCACAAAAAATATAATGAAAAAATTACGGGTATTTTCGATTTTTTCCTGGATATTGTCGGTGCTTTCGGCGGTACCTACGGCAATCCTGTTTTCCATTAAAACTATCGGCTTGGAAAACTCATCGATATACGTCGTCGCAGCCACTATGTAGGGTGTCCCTTCCACAGGGACCATGTACATGAACTTCTCCCTGACTTTTCCATCGGCGTCCTGCCAGTCGTAGTATCCGCTGGAAATCGAGCCGTCGAGGCTAAGCGCGTAAATCTTCCACCAGGCAGGCAGTTTTTCGCTCCAGTTGTGCAGGTCGTAATTAATCAATTCCGCATTGGGGAGTATCCGCATAATGCCTGTCTTTTGCTCATACAGGCTGGTGTAGCCGGTTTCCCCGACGGTCTGCAGGCAAATTTTCACAAGCTCGGGGTCTTTATTGAGATCCTGCGGGTCATTTACAGGGTGGCTGGCGAGGTAAATGCTAACCTGTCCGGCCACATCCATCGCCTTCTGCTGTATGCTGGATTCGCCAAGCACTTCCAGTATCCTGGTACCGTCGGCGGCGGCGCTGGCGCCCAGGCTTATGCTGCTTTCCTCCGCATCGCGCCCTATCTCGTTCATTTTGAAAACGGTGAAATAGCCGAGCACGCCCAGGGATACTATCAATACAAACAGGAAAGAGCCCATGAGCTTGGTGCCGATGCTGAGTCTGAGGCGGAGCTTCAACAGTCCTCCCCGGAGCCGGTTTTCATGGCACTAACATATCATGCCGTAGCCAGAGCGTCAACAGGATTTTCGAAATGTCCACGTATAAGTTTGGTCAGTGCGTAAATACTGGTTCGTTGGTATCGCCGGGCAACCATTTAAGCTATCGATCCGGGCAGCCGTCCCTCATCCATATCACTCTGTCGACGTATTTTTCGTCTCAGGACTTTATACTTGTACAACTTTTTTATGAGGTTGGGCGTTTAGCTCTGATCACGGCTTCGATTTCATCCAGGTGCATCTTACGGTGTACAGACCTGTCCAAGGCGTGTATATCTCCTGAAGCCTCCATCGCTGCTATTAAATCGGGAGAGGCTTCCTCCAGTTCACGATCGATAGCCTCAGCCATACGTATTGACATGCTGGCTGCCTTTCGCGGGGGAATTGCTGATAAAAACGGAACCAGCGCATCATTGAAAACATCGGTATCAACGGGTGATGGCGTGACGCCGTCTTTCTTCCATTTCCGGACTAGGACCAGCCGCCGCTCATCCCAGAATGCTACATGCGCCAGGGCTACCGCCACCGTCCACCCTTCAGCATTAAGAGCGAGCGCTAGCTCCGCATCGGTAATCTTATCCACGAGGCTGCGGAGCCTTTCTCGCGCCCTGGCGTTCTCCGCAACAAACTGTCTATTCATGCAACCTCCTT
>JAQUQM010000069.1 GCA_028716085.1 Dehalococcoidia bacterium
TCCCGAATACGTGGAGCGCGCCATATCGGGGATGAAAAGACTCGCCAAAATAGGTTTTAAATACCCCATCAACTTCATCGGCGCGCAGGCCGACCTGGAGCCCATACTTTCGCAGATTTATCCGGATGCCTTTAAGAAAGAAAATCCCAAAGCTTAAACTCTAAATTCTAAGCTCTAAGTCCTAACCAAATCCGGATTTCTAAGTTCAAAACGATCGCATTCACGTCATTGCGAGCGAAGCGTGGCAATCCTTTGATTTCGTTACAGCCATGAGATTGCCACGTCGCTGCGCTCCTCGCAATGACAGTTTTGCCCACCGATTGCCATATCGCTACGCTCCTCGCAATGACAGTTTACGCAGGGATTACCGCAACCCCGCGGGCCTCGCAACAACCCCGTTCCTCGCTATGGCATCCGCGGTAATGTTATTATTAATACCGCATTTTGCATTAACCCGCCGGAGGTCAAAGATGACATACAAATCCATTATCGTTCAAATCAAGGATGAGGTAGCCACGCTCATACTGAACAGGCCTGCCAAGCTCAATGCCCTCAACCCGCAGCTGCTTAAAGAGACGGCCGCGGCCATTAAACTGCTTAACGAGGATGAAAGCGTTAAAGTGTTGATTATGACCGGGGCCGGGCGGGGTTTTTGCTCGGGCGCCGACCTATCCGGTGATCTCAGCATAACGGATAGAAAGCAGCCCGGCGCCAGCCGTGCCGAACGCACCGGCCCCTTCGCCGCCCTCGGCTGGGGCATCCAGCAGATGAGCAGATTCACCAAGCCCATCATCGCAGCCGTCAACGGCCCTGCAGTTGGCGCGGGCCTCTCCTATGCGCTGGCCGCCGATATCAGGATCGCTTCGGAGAAAGCTACTTTCTCCGCCATTTTCATCAAGCGCGGGCTGGTGCCGGACGCCGGCGTCTCCTTCTACCTTCCCAGGCTGGTGGGCATCAGCAAGGCTATGGAGCTGATGTGGACGGGCGAGATTATCGATGCCCGTGAGGCGGAGCGTATCGGCCTGGTGAACCGCGTGGTTCCGCACGATGAATTAATGCAATCGGCGAGGGATTTCGCCCTGCAGCTTGCCGAAGGGCCGTCGCTGGCAGTAGACATGGTCAAGCAGATGGCACGGACATCTTTGAAAGTGGATTCAGTGGTCACCCAGATGGGGATCGAAGACTACATGCAGCGCATCGCCGGAGAGTCGGAGGATGCCATAGAAGGCAGAACGGCCTTCCTGGAAAAACGCCCGACCAGGTTCAAGGGCAAATAGTTGCATTCACATTGACATAGCAAGCCAAAGAGTTTAGAATTTCCTATCGTCAGTTGCCTTTTTGTTTCCAGAAGGGCGGCCGTAAATAATTAAGAAGGAAGTGATTTTTAGTGCCCGAAGTCAGACTTGGAGAAGGAGAGAGCTTTGAAAGCCTTTTGAGGCGTTTCACCAGGAAAGTACAGCAGGAAGGTATAATCAGCGAAGTTCGACGCAGGGGCTTCTATGAAAAGCCCAGCATCAAGCGCAAGCGCAAAGAGGCAACCAAACGCCGCAAGAGCAATCGAACAGCATAGCCATGGCACTTCTGGATAAATTAAACGAAGATCTTAAATCCGCAATGAGGGGCAAGGAGCAGACCCGCATGACGGTGCTGCGCATGCTCCTTTCAGCCATTAATTACGCCGAGATTGCCCAGCAGAAAAAGCTGGACGATTCCGGTATCATCACAGTGTTATCCCGCGAGATCAAGCAGAGGCGGGAGAGCATCGAGGCCTTCGAGAAGGGCAACCGTCAGGACCTTGCCGATAAAGAAAAGGCGGAGATGGCCATGCTGCAGGCATACATGCCGGCGCAGATGGGCCGTGACGAAATAACAGCCCTGGTGCAGAAAGTTATCCAGGAAACCGGAGCCAAAGGCCCCGGCGATAAGGGCAAGGTAATGCAGAATCTTATGCCGCAGGTGAAGGGCAAGGCGGACGGCGGCGAGGTAAACAACATCGTCACCGAGCTCTTAAGCAAACTGTAACTCCTTCATACTCCGGGGCATTACTCAAGGCACAGGCGTAGCATATAACCCGATACCAGCGCAGACCGTTTTAACAGTTTATTTGCGGCACAGAAGCCGCGATTTTTATCTAAAGAGAGTTCAAATTGAAATTCGGCATAGTAGTCTTTCCCGGAACATGGAGCGACCGCGACTGCTATTATTCCCTGCATAATATACTGGGGCAGGACGCTGCCTATGTCTGGCATAAGGAAACCAACCTCTCCCCTTATGATTGCATCGTCCTTCCCGGCGGATTTTCCTACGGCGACTACCTGCGCACCGGCGCCATCGCCCGCTTTTCTCCCGTCATGGATGCGGTGGCGGAATTTGATAAAAAAGGCAAGCCAGTTATCGGTATTTGCAACGGTTTTCAGGTGCTCTGCGAGGCCCACCTGCTGCCGGGTGTACTGAGGCAGAACGACCACCTCGAATACCGCTGCCAGTGGACTTACCTTAAAACCGAAAACAATTCTACTATCTTCACCGGCAAATGCCGCCGGGGGCAGGTGCTTAAAATCCCCATCTCCCACTACGAAGGGCGCTATTATGCCGATGACGACACGCTCAAAAAGCTGGAAGATACAGGCCGCGTGGCCTTCCGCTACGCAACGCCCGGCGGTGAGGTCACCCGGGAAGCCAATCCCAACGGTGCGTTGAACAATATCGCGGGCATTATAAATGAGAGGGGCAATGTGCTCGGTATGATGCCTCACCCCGAACGCTCCTGTGAGGACGTGCTGGGCAGCGCGGACGGTAATATTATCTGGGAGTCTATCATTGCCGGTATCTAAAGAAACGCTCGATGAAATAGCCCTCAGCCAGCGGGAGTACGACCTTATAGTTGAGAAGCTGGGCAGGGAACCCACGCCCGTGGAGCTCGGCATGTTCGGCTCGCTATGGAGCGAGCATTGCGGATACAAGTACTCCAAGGCGCTGCTCAGGATGTTCCCTGTTACGGGTAAACATGTGCTGGTCAAGCCGGGTGAGGAGAACGCCGGCATCATCGATATCGGCGACGGCCAGGTCATCGGCTTCAAGATGGAATCACACAACCACCCCTCATACATCGAACCTTACCAGGGCGCTGCTACGGGTGTGGGCGGCATAGTCCGCGATATCTTCACCATGGGACTGAGGCCAATTGCACTGATGAACTCACTGCGCTTCGGACCGCTCTCAGAACCCCACAACCGCTACCTTTTCGGCGGCGTGGTGGGCGGCATTGCCGGCTACGGAAACTGTCTCGGCATAGCCGATGTAGGAGGCGAGATATATTTCGATCAATGCTACACGGGCAATCCGCTGGTCAACGCCCTTTGCCTGGGCATTGGCAGGGCTGATAACCTGATCAAGGCACGCGCTTCCGGTGAGGGAAATCTCATCATGCTCGTGGGAGCCGATACGGGACGCGACGGGCTTCACGGCGCCTCGGGTCTGGCTTCACGCACCTTCGAAGAGGTACGCGAGCTGCGCTCGGCAGTGCAGGTCGGCAACCCCTTCATGGAAAAACTGCTGATCGAGGCCTGCCTGGAACTGGCCGGAACCGACTGGATAGTGGGCATGCAGGACTGCGGGGCGGCCGGGCTCACCAGCGCCATCATAGAGGCAGCGGACAAGGGCAATTCAGGAATTGATATTGATGTCAGCAAGGTGCCGCGCCGCGAAAAAGGCATGACGCCTTACGAGGTCATGATCTCCGAATCACAGGAGAGGATGATCGTCATTGCTAAAAAGGGATATGAAAACAAGGTCAAGGCCCTCTTCGACCGCTGGGAACTGCACTCCGATATCATCGGCAGGGTGACAGCGGACGGCATCGCTATCGTCAGAGACGGAGGGAAAGTGGTTGTCAATGCCCCTGTGAAAATACTGAATACGCCTCCTGTATACAGGTTGAGGCCGCAACGGCCGGGATGGCTGGATGAAATCCAGCGCCTGGATCTAAATAAGATCAAAGACATAGCACCTAAGAAAACCGGCGAGATGCTGCTCAAGCTGCTGGCCTCGCCAAATATCTGCAGCAAGCATGCAGTCTACAGGCAATATGACCACCAGGTGGGAGACAATACGGTGGTGCTGCCCGGCAGCGACGCCGCTGTCCTGCGCATTCAGGAAACTTCCAAAGCTTTCTCCATGGTCACCGACGGAAACGGCCGTTATTGTTATGTAAATCCATTCATCGGCGGCGTCATCGCCGTAGCCGAGGCAGCCCGTAACACGGCCTGCAGCGGCGCCAGGCCTATGGCCATTACCAACTGCCTGAACTTCGGCAATCCTGAGAAGAACGATGTATATTTCCAGTTGCAGGAATGTATCAAAGGCATGACGCAGGCCTGCAAGAAACTGAAGATACCCGTGATCAGCGGCAACGTCAGCCTTTATAATGAAACGCGGGATGTGGCCGTCTTCCCCACACCGGTTGTCGGCATGGTGGGGTTGATCAAGGATGTTAAACACCACTGCTCATCTGGATTCAAGCAGGAAGGAGATATAGTCTTTCTCATCGGTGAGCCTGCCAATGGCGAAAGTCTGGGCAGCAGCGAGTACCTGGAAATGGCCCACGGCATGATCAAGGGAACGCAGCACATCGACATCGAGAAGGAAAGGCGCGTCCAGACCTGTGTCATCAAAGCCATTGAACGCGGTTTGCTTAATTCAGCCCACGATTGCTCGGACGGCGGCCTGGCCGTAGCGCTGGCCGAGAGCTGTATACTGGGCGACACCGGATTTACCGGGAAAATAGAGGTTAAAGGCCGGCTGGATGCCGCTCTTTTCGGAGAGGCACAGTCGAGGATCGTCGTTTCCACCTGCCCCAAGGCAGCTTACAGGCTGGAAACGCTGGCTCTTAAACACAATGTCCCCCTTGCCAGGATGGGCGTAACCGGTGGTGCACAGTTCACCATCAAAGGATATATCGATTTACCCGTCAGCCGGCTCCATTATGCATGGTGGAACGGCCTGCTTAATTATTAACTGGATCCCGGAGTAATAGAATTGGCAGAAGTATCAGAGTTCAAAGGCATCAGGTATAATCCCGAAAAAATACCGTATATGGCGGAAATCATCTGCCCGCCGTACGATGTAATTTCACCGCAGGAACAGCGGGCGCTCTACGACAGGAATAAATACAACATGGTGCGGCTGGAGCAGGCGTTGGAACAAAAAGGCGATGACGCTAAAAATAATAAATACACACGGTCAAAGGATACTTTCAACATGTGGCTCAAGGAAGGCATCCTGGTTCAGGATACCGTGCCGAACTATTATGTTCACGAGCATATCTTCGAGATGGGTGAATCCAAAAAAAGGCGGCTGGGCATTTTCGCCTGCGTGCGGCTGGAACCCTGGGAGAACAAGGTGGTTTTCCCGCATGAGTTCACCATGTCCGGCGCCAAAACCGACCGTCTCAACCTGATGAAAACCTGCTCTGCGGGTTTCAGCCCCATCTTCGGTTTATACGAAGACCCGGGTGGTAAAATCAACCAGATGGTGCTCACCCGTGTCAAAGGCAATCCTGTTTACAGCTTCAGTTTCAACGGCGACAGCCACAGGTTCTGGGCTGTCAATGAGCCCGAGTTCGTCCAGAGATTGAGCTATTTCCTTATCCCCAAGCCTATCTACATCGCCGACGGGCACCACCGTTATGAGACTGCGCTGGCATACCGTGATTACAGAAAACAATTGAATCCCCACGGGAGCGGCAGTGAAGCATACAACTATGTAATGATGGAGCTCGTTTCCTTCAACGACCCGGGCATAGTGATATTGCCTATACACCGCATGGTGAAAGGCATCGATGCGGAAACCATGAAGCGGTTTAAGAAGGAAATCAGCGGCTATTTCACGGTTATCGAAGCGCCTCCCGAGATCGTTTCACTTAACGACAACAGGATTGGCAGCATCAAGCTATACGGCCTGGAAAAAGGGAAGGTTCTCGGCCTCAGCCTGCTGCCCAAAATCAAGGTCAATGACTTCCTCACCGAGAAACGTTCCGACGCCTATGGCAAACTGGACGTCAGCATCGTTCAGCATGTAATCTGTGAGAAGCTACTGGGATTGCCCGCCGGCGACACTGACAAGCTGGCTTATACACCCAGCGGGGAAGCTGCGGCCAAGCTGGTGGATGAAGGTCAGTTCCAGTTCACCATCCTGCTTAATCCCCTGCCGGTCAAGACCATCAAGATGATTGCAGATGCCAATGACCGCATGCCGCGTAAATCCACATTCTTTTATCCCAAGCTTCCCTCCGGACTGGTCATTTACCGCCTGGACGGGGAAGTATAAAGGGTAAACTCTAAACCCTAAGCTCTAAGTGTGCTGTCATTGCGAGCGAAGCGCGGCAATCTCCTGGCCTGATGCAGTGTCGTGAGATCACCACGTCGTCCCGATAAATCGGGACTCCTCGTGATGACGTGGTTTGTGGTTTGGAACTTGGTTCTAGGAATTTGGAACTCAATCAAAGGTTTTTCTTATTTTTCCTCAAACTCGAACACAGTGCTTGTATATGCCTGCCCCACCGCCTCTTTCAGTGAAGAGTACTTCGGTTCCCGCACGGTCAGCAGCCGGGGAATTACTTTCGGTTCAAGCCGTTTGAAAAAATCGCACTGCCTCCACATTACCTGCAAAGTGACCCGCGCTCCGCCGTATATTATGTAATCTATTCCGGCCAACTGCGGCTCAATCAGCTCCCTGGCATGGCCCTCAATCCGCGTGAAAAAATATTCCATTTGCTTGTCGCGGTGTCTGGCAAAGCGCTGTGAGGATGAACCTCCCTTATGGTGCCTGGCATGTACCAGCCCCGTCCCTGCTTTATACCCCACAAGTTCCTCACCTTTAAAACTGCCGATAGCATAGTATCCCAACCGTATCAGGATGAGGATGAGCCTCCAGTTATGCTCCAACAGCATTTTCAACTGCGAGGGATTATAGCCGCGTATCAGTCCCTCCTCCTTCACGGGAAAGGGCGGCCGTATCATGTAAGTCCTGCCCATCCTGTAAAATATAGCCGTCCCCGTGGAAGATTTCCCCGCCTTTTCAATGAGCTCATCGAACAGCGTTCCCCTGTCCAGAACAGGTTCAAGCGTCTTCTCCAGTTCGGACTTCTGTGCAGACGGCCCCGCATAGACCGAGAAGGTGGGCGGGTGGCTACCAAGCTCTTCGAGCCGGAGTAACATCCTGGAACAATTCAGAGTAAATTGCTTTATATTCATTATTGAGTTGTAGGGGCGTAACTTCAGTTGCGCTCGTGTTCGGGCGGGTTTAAAAATCCGCCCCTACATTTTTAATTTTTACATTAAGCCAGCCTCACTACCGTCACTCCATCTCCACCCTCACCCTGCCCGCCGGGCCGGAATGACTTGACCAGTGCATGTCCCTGCAGGAACTCACGCACGGCATTGCGAACCGCCCCGGTGCCGTAACCATGAATGACACGCACCTCCATGAGGTGCGACATGAAAGCATCGTTGAGATAAGTGTCCAGATGAGCGCCGACAAGATCGGCGCGCTTGCCGCGCAGATCAAGCTCCGGTGAAGCAGGCCTTGTCGTCCTGGGCCTGATCACCGGCTTTTCAATGTCGGCGGCAGGTCCCAGCGATTCCAGCTTCTCCACGCTGCCGGCATTGAGCGTGAGGCGAATATCACCCGTCTGTACTTCAAGCCTGCCGTCATCGCTGTGGACAGAGATAACTTCAGCTATGATGTCCATGTCCCGGATGCGTACGCTGTCGCCGGCGGCAATCTCTGCGGCCGCTTCGTCGCTGCCTTTTATATCAGCCAGTTTCTGCGCCAGCTCTTTATTATGTTTGTCCGCCTCGCTGCTGATCTTTTCCAGCGCTTTTTTGGATTGTTCTATCTTCTCCCGGTTCCTCTGTTTTTTCAGTTCAGCCTCCGCCTCGCGTATGGCTCGGTACAGCCCTGCGATCTCTTTGTTAAGGTTATCCTGTATTTCACGCAGAAGGTCCCTTTCCTTCTCCTTTAACCTTGCTATCTCGTCTTCCAGCTTCCCGGTCAATTCCCTGGCCCTCGTTTCCTCGACTTTCAAAGAAGCGTGCAGGTCCTCCAGCCTTTTCTGCTCGGCCGTCAGGTCCGAGAGCATGGCCTCTACTTCCTGGGACCCCTTGGACATGATGCTGCGGGCGTCAGTCACAATTTCCTGTGGAAGCCCGAACCGGGTGGCAATATTCAGGGCATTGCTCCCGCCGGGCATGCCTACACGCAATTTATACGTGGGCATCAGCGTGACCGGGTCGAAATCCAGAGAGGCGTTGCGCAACCCCGGATTCAAATGTGCAAAGGCCTTCAACTGGCTGTAATGGGTGGTAACCACTACCATCGTACCTTTTCCCAGGAAATGCAACAGCACAGCCTGGGCCAGCGCCGCCCCCTCCTCAGGATCGGTGCTAATTCCGAGCTCATCCAGCAGTACCAGGCTGCGGGGCGAAGTGGTTTTCACAATGCGCGAGATGTTGTTGATGTGGGCACTGAATGTAGACAGTGTTTGCTCGATGCTCTGCTCATCGCCGATATCGGCGAACACGGCATCGAAAACCGGCATGCAGGTGCCCTCGGCACACGGTATGGGCAGCCCGGACTGCGCCATCGAAACCAGCAGCCCCACGGTCTTCAATGCCACGGTCTTGCCGCCGGCGTTGGGCCCGCTGATGATCAATATGGAGAAATCATGACCGATCTCCACATTCAGCGGCACAGCCTCGCCTCTGAGCAGGGGATGCCTGGCATTTACCAGTATCAGTGATTGCCTTGCCCCCTCCGCTGGCACCGAGATCTCGGGTTCGATGGCCTTTATCTTTTCGGCATAAAAGGCCTTGGCAAGAACCAGGTCAAGCCTGGCAAGGATATTAATGTTATGCAAAATATCTGCTCCTGACGCGCCTATTGAAGCGCTCAGCGCTGCCAGTATCCTTTCTATTTCCTGCCTTTCCTCTATCTCAGCCTGCCTCAGCTCATTGCCGACCTCCACAGTCTCCAGCGGCTCTATGAATACGGTGGCGCCGGTATTGGAGATATCGTGCACTATGCCTTTAAGTTCCTTTTTCAGCTCCGCTTTCACGGGCAATACGTACCTACCGTTTCTCTCGGTAATCAGCGGTTCCTGCAAGACCGTCTGGCCTTTTTTAGATTTAACAATGCCGGCCAGGCGTTCCTGGAGATGGCGCCGCGACTCCCTGAGCTGCCATCTCAAATTAGCCAGCCGTGGTGAAGCCGAATCCATGATTTCCCCGGCTGGTGAGATACAGCGGCTGATCTCGCCTTCGAGCTCGGACTGTACGGATATATCTCTGACCACAGCCCACAGTGCCGGCAGTTCCTCCGTCATCCTGCCCAGCCCGCTGCGCGCAAGACGTGCTGCTGCCATCGTCTTGAGGACCTTGAGCAAAGTCTGCGGGTCGAGCGGCACGCCCTTCTCCGCGCGCATGACATCCTCGCGCACGTCATAGGCCTCGCTGATATGGAAATCCGGCTTTATGGAAAGCAGCTTGCGCGCTTCGGCCGACTGCTTGAGCAGCAGTATCACCAGATCAATATCGGATGTCGGTTCCAATGCCAGTGCAAGTTCCCGTCCGGCCGAGAAAGAAGTATAGTGCGCCAGCCTTTCCCTGACACGGGGAAACTCGAGCATTTCAAGAGTGTTATTGTCCATGGTTCAAATCCGGTGGTATTTTACTGGAATAACGTATTAAATGTCATTGCGAGGCCTTTATCAACCATGTCATTGCGAGCCCCGATGCAATCGGGGCGTGGCAATCTCACTGCCTGACTTAATGCCATGAGATCACCACATCGTCCCGATACAATCGGGACTCCTCGTGATGACATGTTGTAGGGTCTGGAAATTAATAAATTGGAATTAGTTTGGAATTCGGTTTCCGGTTCAAAAAACAAAGCGCAAATCCACATGACTTGGATCTTGAGCAATAAAAAAGGGCCTGCCCTGGCAGGCCCTTAAATTTTATCCTTGATGCATTACGCCGATTTGCGGAATTTCTCCATGAAGTCGACCGTCTTCCTGATATCGTCGAGGGAGACCGCGTTGTAAATTGAGAAGCGGATGCCGCCGACGGAGCGGTGTCCCTTAAGGCCCAGCAGCCCTTCCTTCTTGGCTTCGGCAATGAACCTGGCCTCGAGCTCCTCGCTGGGCAGCCTCATGGTAACATTCATCATGCTGCGGCTGTCCTTTTGGGCCGTGCCCTTATAAAAATCAACTGCTGCATCGATGGCGCCGTAAAGCAGGTCCTTTTTAGCGATGTTGATCTTCTCGATCCCCCCCAGGCCACCCTTACCCTTGATCCATTCCAGTACCAGCTTCATGATATAGATTGCAAACGTAGGGGGTGTGTTGTAGAGGGATTTATTGTCCGCATGCACCCTGTAGCTGAACATGGAGGGCAGGCCTTTTCTGGCGGTCGCCAGGAAATCATCACGGATGATAACCAGCGCCACGCCCGACGGGCCCAGGTTTTTCTGCGCTCCCGCGTAGATAAGTGCGAACTTCTTGAAATCAAGCTGCCGCGAAGCGATATCCGAAGACATGTCGGCAACCAGTGGGACCTTGCCCGTATCCGGAAACTTTTTAAACTGAGTACCCTCGATGGTGTTGTTTGAGCACAGGTGGAGGTAGGCCACATCAGCAGGGTACTTTATCTCGTCCATCCTGGGCACACGGACGTATTTCTCTTCCTTGGAGGAGAACGCCACGTGCGCTTTGGCCACGATCTGGCATTCCTTCAGCGCCTTGGCAGCAAATTCACCGGTATCGATGTAAGCAGCCATGCCGCCGTCAGGTATAAAGTTCATAGGCACCAGGGCAAACTGGGTCGATGCGCCGCCGCCTAAAAATAAAACGTGGTAATCGGTACCGAGTCCCAGCAGTTCACGCACCAGTGCAATAGTCTGGTCATTAACAGATTCGAATTCCTTGGCGCGGTGGGAGCTTTCCAGTATCGACATGCCGCTGCCCTGGTAATCGAGCAGTTCCTCCTGCACAATCTTGAGCACTTCCAGCGGCAGAGCCGCCGGTCCGGGATTGAAATTCACATTCCTTTTCACCATTTGCTACCTCACTTATTACAACTTTACCAGCTTGACTCCTGTTATACCTTTGACATTCTGTATCTGCTTGATGTGCTCTTCGCCCGCCGGCTCATCGAGGGACAATATCATCAGCGCCTCGCCCCGCTTCTCCAGGCGCGCCACCTGCATAGCGCTGATATTGATGTTGGACTTGCCGGTAATTGTACCCACCGCGCCGATGAGGCCGGGCTGGTCGGTGTGGTAGCACAGCATGAAATACCCGCCGCTGGGGACAATATCCAGCCAGAACTTGTTAATTCTGACTATATGTGTTTCATCACGCAGAACCGTGCCTGCCACTTCAATGGAGCCGCCCGAAGCCACCACCTCCAGCGAAATCAGGCTGGCATAGTTGCTCACCTCGGTCTCCTTTTGCTCGGATATCTTCAGCCCGCGCTGCTGTGCCAGGATGCCGGCATTGACCAGGTTGACCTTCTCCTCGCTGACCGTATCGAGCAGGCCGCTCAGTATGGCGGCCTTCAGTGCCGAGGTTTCGTACTGCGCGATTTCTCCGGAATACCTGATCTTGAGGCTCTTTAGCTGCCCGGCCATAAGCTGCCCGGCCATCTTGCCCACCAGCGTCGCCACATCCATATAAGGGCGCAATACCTCGAGGAGCTCGGGGGAGATCTGCGGAACATTTACGGCATACCTGGCCGGCTTGCCGTTCAATACATCTATAATCTGTTCCACCACGTCGATACATACATTGGTCTGCGCCTCCTTCGTGGATGCGCCCAGGTGAGGGGTAACGATGATTTTATCATTCTTGAAAAGTATGCTGTCGGTGCAGGGCTCCACCGCGTAAACATCGACGGCCGCGCCGGCCACCCTGCCTTCTTCGATGGCCTTGACCAGCGCCTCATCATCGATCAATCCGCCGCGCGCCACATTGATAATCCGCACACCCTTCTTCATGGTGGCGATTTCCTTTTCACCTATCATGCCCCTGGTCTGCGGGGTAAGGGGAAGGTGCAGCGTGATGAAGTCGGCTTCCTTATAAAGCTGTTCCAGCGGCATCAGCGTTACACCCATGCTGGCAGCATAATCCTCCGATGCAAAGGGGTCATAGCCGATAAGCCTCATCTCGAAGCTCTTGGCCCTGGTGGCAACGCCCGAACCAACGTTGCCCAGCCCGATGACGCCCAGCGTCTTGTTACGCAGCTCGACGCCGACGTATTCCTTGCGGTTCCATTTGCCGGCTTTCAACTGCCCGTGCGCCTGGGGGACATTGCGCGCCAGCGCCAGCATCAGTGCCATGGTATGTTCCGTCGCAGCCACCGTGTTGCCGGTCGGCGCGTTAACCACCATGATACCCTGCTGGGTGGCGGCGTTAACATCGATATTATCCAGGCCTACACCCGCGCGCGCCACGATCTGCAGCTTCGTGCCGCACTTGATAACGTCGGCAGTCACCTGTGTTTCGCTGCGCACGATCAGCGCGTCGTATTCACCGATGATAGCCTTAAGCTCATCGGGCTTGAGGCCGAGCTTCACATCGACCTCGGTCTTGGCTTTCAAACTCTCCATTCCCTCAGGAGCCAGCGGATCAGCAACTAATACTTTCATCGTTCGATACCCCCCAATAATGTAAATTCTAAATTCTAAGTTCTAAATCCTAAACAAATTCAAATTTCAAAACCATATGCTGCGTCATCACGAGGAGTCCCGATTTATCGGGACGACGTGGTGATCTCATGGCGTTGCTTAAAGCCGGGAGATTGCCACGCCCCGATTATATCGGGGCTCGCAATGACTTTTTTTCGGTTTAGAGTTTTATATTTTCTTTGCCTTCGGCAGTGCCTTGTCCAGCGCAGCGGTTACCTCGTCCATGTCCTTTTCGGTAATGAGGCCGAGGTGGCCGATGCGGAAGACCTTGCCTTTCATACCACCCTGCCCACCGGCGATGACCACCTTGTACTCATCGCGCAGCGTGGCGTTGAACTTCGCCACGTCCATATCCGCCGGGGCTTTGACCGCCGTCACGGTATTGGAGGCATATTTCTCATCAACACAGAGCAACTGCAGCCCGCGCGACTTAACCCAGGCCCGCGCTTTACCGGCAACCCGTGCGTGCCGTGCAAATATATTTTGCAAACCCTCTTTCAACATCATATCGAGTGCCAGGTCGAGGCCGAAATATACGGAGATGGCCGGGGTCCAGGGCGTCTGGCCGTCCGGGATGAACTTCCTGGCCTTTGTATAATCAAAGTAGTATCTCGGCATTTTAGCCTGCGCATGCGCCTTCCAGCCCTGTTCACTGATGCTGACGAAGGCCAGCCCGGGAGGTACCATCCAGCCCTTCTGCGAGCTGGTGACGACCACGTCCAGGTCCCACTCATCCACCGGCAGGTTGATCGAACTCAAGCTGCTGACGGCATCCACGAGTATCAGCTTGCCTGCATCCTTCACAACTTTCGCAATATCCCTGAGCGGATTGGTGGTGCCTGTCGAAGTCTCGTTATGTGTCACCAGCACGGCCTTTATGCCGGGACTGTCATTGAGCGCTTTTTTAACATCATCGGGATTGGCCACCTGTCCCCACTCGTAGTTCAGGGTGGTTACATCGGCGCCGTATGCCTTGGCGATCTCAATGAAGCGATCGCCAAAAATGCCTATGGATATCCCCAGCACCTTGTCGCCGGGTGAGAGCGTGTTGACCACGGCGGATTCCATGCCCCCTGTACCGGAGGTTGTCAGGATGAAAATATCGTTATTTGTCTGAAAGCATTGCTGGAGCTTGGGAAGGATGCGACCCTGCATCTCGCCAAACTCCTTGCCGCGGTGGTTTATCATCTGGCGGCCGACTGCCTTCAATATCTCGTCCGGGCAGGGTGTTGGCCCCGGAATTCTCAACTGCATGGCTCGCCTCCATCAAAATTGGTTCGTACATTATAAAATATTTAGGCAGGGATTGGAATTTAAATATGCGACTATGTCACTAAAGTGAAAATTCCAGGTGAAATAGACGTGTCA
>JAQUQM010000070.1 GCA_028716085.1 Dehalococcoidia bacterium
TAGATGAAAATCCCTGGGGAAGAAGTATCGAATGCGGAGTGCTGGAAGACCCCTGGACTGAACCTCCCGAGGATATTTACGCATGGACCAAGTCACCTGAGAAGGCACCCGATAAACCTGAATATATCGAGGTAGGTTTTGTTAAAGGTGTACCGGTCAGCTTGAACGGCAATAAATTAGGTGGCCTGCAACTGGTAGAAAAATTAAATGTCATTGCGGGAAGAAACGGTATTGGAAGGATTGATCATCTGGAAAGCAGGCTGGTCGGCATTAAATCACGTGAAATTTATGAGTCGCCTGCAGCCTTGGTATTACTCAAAGCTCACCTGGCGTTGGAAGCCATGACTCTTTCCCGGAATCAATTGAGATTCAAGGAAAAGGTGGCCGGCGAATATGCGGATATTATTTATAACGGACTCTGGTTTTCTTCACTACGCGAGGATCTGGATGCCTATATTGAAAGCTCTCAGCGTTTTGTCACAGGTGCAATAAGGGCAAAATTGATCAAGGGTAACTGTATAGTAGTAGGAAGAAAATCCCCCACATCTTTATACAGCTTCAAACTGGCAACTTATGACAGAGGTGATGTATTCGATCAGACCGATGCAGCCAGCTTTATCCGCATTTACGGTCTGCCGGTGAAAATACAGTCTCAGGCGCAGGCATTGACTGAATCGAAGCCAAAGAAGAAAACGAAAAAATAAACAATAACTTATTGGTGAGGGCGGAATGGGACAAAAAAAAGAAATAAGGCTTAGATCGAGGTTTACACAGGATATCGCCGATAGCGTGATGCGCTATGTTGCTTCACTCCCCTTTGACCGGCGGCTATATAAACATGACATTCAGGGAAGCATAGCGCACGCAGAAATGCTCGCGGAGCAAAAGATCATTTCTCCGCGTGAGCTAACACAGATCAAGAAAGGGCTACAATTAATTCAGTTGGAGATCGAGCAGGGGAAATTTCAATTTAAACCCGAGCTGGAAGATATCCACATGAGTATTGAAAGCCGCCTCTACGAGATAATTGGCGCTGCTGCCGGCAAATTGCATACCGCCCGATCACGAAACGATCAAGTGGCGCTTGATATAAGGCTATTTGCGCGCGAAACAGCACAGGATACAATCAACGTGCTTATTAAGCTGTGTTCGGCTCTGGTTAACCATGCCGGTAGAAATATTCAGGCCGTGATGCCGGGCTATACGCATTTGCAGCAGGCGCAGCCGGTGCTCTACTCACACTATGTGCTGGCATACTTTGAGATGTTCCGGCGTGATATAGACCGGCTGGAAGATTATCTGAAAAGGATCAATGTCTTGCCGCTGGGAAGCGGAGCGCTGGCGGGTGTACCTTACCCTATTGACAGGGAATTCGTAGCCCGCAAGCTGGGATTCAGCTCGGTTAGTGCCAACAGTGTCGATGCTGTGGCCGATCGGGACTTTATCATCGAATATGAAGCTATAGCCGCCATTGCAATGATGCATCTTTCGCGTTTTGCTGAAGAAGTGATTATATGGTCCAGCAAGGAATTCGGATTCATTGAACTCAGCGATGCGTATACGACCAGCAGCAGCATCATGCCGCAGAAGAAAAATCCCGATGTGGCAGAGTTGGCGAGAGGTAAATCGGCCAGAGTATTAGGTACCCTGGCAGGTATGCTTGCTGTAATGAAAGGATTGCCCCTGGCCTATAACCGGGACATGCAAGAAGACAAGCAGGGATTCTTTGACACGGCCTATACTGTGATCTCCAGTATTGATGTTATGACAGGGCTGGTGGCCTCGTTGCAGGTTAAACCGGCGCGGATGAAAGCCTCTATGGACAGCTATATACTGGCCACCGATATTGCCGATTATCTGGCGCGAAAAGGATTACCTTTCCGTGAAGCGCATGATATCGTCGGCCGGCTGGTTGCTTACGCAATGAGTCAGAAAAAAGAGCTTAATGAGCTGGATATTAAGGGGTATAAGCGTTTTTCACCTCTATTTAAAGAGGATGTGTACAAAATAAACGCCGATAGTTCTGTCAGAGCGAGATCATCGTACGGCGGCACATCTCCGGACCAGGTGAAGTTACAGATACAGAAAGCACGGGAAATACTGAGAAAATATGAAGCGTAGAAGAATTAAAATCGCGCCATCTATCTTGTCTGCGGATTTCAGTTGTCTGGGGCAACAGGTTAAAGAAGCAGTAAAAGCAGGTGCCGACTATATACACGTCGATGTTATGGACGGTCACTTCGTACCCAATATCTCCATTGGCATCCCTGTTGTCGCCTCTCTCAGAAAGAGCACCGGGATTCCGCTCGACGTGCATTTGATGATCGAAAAGCCGGAATTATATATGTCGCAGTTTATCGATGCCGGCGCTGATATACTTACGGTTCACGTCGAGGCCAGCATGCACCTGCACAGCACGATCAACGCTATTAAAGAGCGAGGTATCAAAGCAGGAGTCTCCCTGAATCCGGCAACACCGCTGAGCTCCCTTGATGAAGTATTACCCATGGTGGATCTTATCTTGATCATGACGGTAAATCCGGGTTTCGGGGGCCAGGAGTTTATCGAAAGCACTGTGGACAAGATAGCAAGAATGCGCAGGATTATCTATAATAGAAAAATCCGTGCCGAACTGGAAGTTGATGGCGGAATTACGGTGGAGACAGCTCCCAGGGTAGTTAAAGCGGGCGCCGACGTTTTAGTTGCAGGCTCAGCAATTTTTAATTCGAAGCTTGGCATCAGTGCAGCTTTAAAAAATATGCGGAAGGCGTTAAACTAATGGGCGGCTTTATGTCTGCTCCGAATGCATCTGGAACACAGATTGAGTCGAACAGCGGTACCATTGATACTAATGGTGGTAGGCTGAATATTGGGAAGCCATGTCCTTCTCGTATGTTGTTTGGAGTGGCTTACTCGGTTACCGAAACGGAGAGTTTTGCCACAATAATCACATTTGATCGCCAATTTAAAACCTCTTTATTTGAAAATGTTATTGCTAACGGACAACAATGATATATAATACCACAATTGTTCTAAAGGCAAAAGGAGACACATGAAGGACGCGAATTCCTGGAATGGTAAGGATATTAGGGACATGTTTGCCGCGGGCAGCAACTGGATGGAAAAAAGTGTTGCTGATATTAATGCTATTAACGTCTTTCCGGTTCCCGACGGCGATACAGGAACCAATATGTTGCTTACCCTGCGCTCAGTGATAGAGGAAGCGGACAGAGCAAGTGATACGAATGCAGGCGCCATGACCAAAGCCATGTCGCATGGTGCGCTGCTCGGAGCCAGAGGAAACTCAGGTGTAATCCTCTCACAGATTTTCAGAGGCCTGGCAAGAGGTTTTGATGGAAAGTCCACATTTAATGGAGCTGACTGGGCACAGGCTTTTACACAGGCTTCGAAGACTGCTTATGAAGGTCTGTCGAACCCGGTTGAAGGCACCATCCTCACGGTAATCAGGGAAGCTGCAACCAAAGCACAAAAAGTGGCGGAGAAAAATCCGGACGATTTGATTGGCATTATTCAGGCGGCTGTGGATGAAGCCAGGGAATCGGTAGGCAGGACACCAACACTGCTGGCAGCCTTAATGGAAGCAGGTGTTGTAGATGCCGGTGGTCAGGGACTTTACATATTACTCGATGGCGCTCTCAGATTTTTGAAAGGCGAACTGGATGATTTACAGTATCGAAAACCTCAGATGGTAAGCGCCAATATTACAGCTACCAAAACCTTTGACATGGTTTCATCAGAAGAGGAAGAGGCCTATGGATACTGTACCAACTTCTTAATGGAGGGGCAGAATCTCGATCCTGAGAAAATCAGGAGAAAGCTGGATGGCAAGGGACAATCACTGGTTGTAGCAGGTGACGAGACTGCAGTGCGTGTTCATATACACACTTACGATCCGGGGGGTATCCTGGCATACGCAACCACCCTGGGCACCCTGCATCAGATACAAATACAGAATATGGATGACCAGCACGTAGGATTTAAGGAGATGCAGCGACAGAAAGTGCTTCCTCCCGAGATTGCAGTTGTAGCCGTAGCCTTCGGAGACGGCATGATCAAGGTCTACGAAAGCCTGGGCGCAGTTATAGTGAAAGGCGGCCAGACTATGAATCCCAGCGTCAAGGAGATACTGGCGGCTGTGGAAGCTGTTGATTCACAAAAAGTCATCTTATTACCGAACAATAAAAACATTATACTCACGGCAACACAAATAAAAGAGCTTACATCCAAGGAAATTGATGTTGTGCCTACCAGGACACTGCCGCAGGGTATTACGGCCTTGTTAACGTTCAATTTTGAGAACTCGATCCAGGAGAATTTGCAGGCTATGTCGGAGGCCATAAAGTCGGTTAAATCTGTGGAGATAACAACTGCGGCCAGGTCGACTCAGATCAGCGGCATCAAAATAAAGCAAGGCCAGGCCATAGGCATAATTGATGATTCGGAACTGGTGGCAGCGGGCGATGATGTCAACCAGGTTCTTATGGAGAGCCTGGCTAAGGCAGGGGCTGAATCCGTAGAATTGATAACATTATACTATGGGAACAACACGAAACAGGAACAGGCAGATGCTGTGGCTGCGAAAATAAAAAAAGATTTCCCGGATAAGCAGATTGAACTGGTGAACGGGGGACAGCCGCACTATTTCTACATAGTATCGCTGGAATAATATGAGAGAGGTGTAGATCATGGTCAAGGTTGTGTGTGATAGCACGGCGGATGTACCTGAAGACTTAACTAAAAAGTACGATATCTCAGTTGTACCGCTTAACGTTATTTTCGGAACTGAGACCTATCGGGACGTCACAGATATCACTCCTGATCAATTTTATAAGAGATTGGTGGAGAGCAAAGTCCATCCCACAACCTCGGCGCAGTCGCCTGGCTATTTCTCGGAACTATTCAACAAACTGGCTAAGGAAACAGATGAGATACTTGTTATCACCATAAGCAGTAAACTGAGTGCAACCTACGAAAGCGCCATGCAGGCTAAAGCTCTGGTG
Organism: Dehalococcoidia bacterium; assembly: GCA_028716085.1. Lineage (GTDB taxonomy): Bacteria > Chloroflexota > Dehalococcoidia > GIF9 > UBA5629 > JAQUQM01. The sequence goes on from JAQUQM010000070.1 coordinate 5,022, forward strand.
GGCGATATCTGCAAGATTGAGGTGTTAGATTCCATGCAGACTATCGGCGGCCTTGGATTGCTGGTTATAAAAGCTGCAGAAGCCGCTTACGGTGGCGCCAAACTTGCCCAGATTATGGATATGCTTAATAGCTTGCTTCCCAGATCGCATGCCTATATGGTCTTTGATACACTGGAATATCTACGCAAGGGTGGGAGGATCGGGCGTGCGCAGGCGCTTCTCGGCGGACTGCTTAAAGTAACACCCGTTTTGACATTACGTGATGGGGTTGTCACGCCTGTGCAGCGGACGAGGAGCCGGGTACAGGCTATTGATACGCTGGTCAACCTTGTGAAAAGCGCCAGAAACATAGAGTCTCTGATCATCCAGCATGCCACTACTCCGGATGATCTGGAAATACTTGCAGGCCGTCTTGCGGATATATATCCAAAAGAAAAAACTTACCGGCACACGGTCAGCCCGGTTATAGGCGTCCACGTAGGGCCGCATGTTTTAGCCGTGTGCTTTATTGAGGGTGAATAATGACAGTAAAAATTGTTACCGACAGCAGCAGCGACATTCCCCACGATGTTGCCCGGGAATTGGGCATAACTGTAGTTCCTCTATATGTCACTTTCGGCACGGTGAACTACAAAGACGGAGTTGACATCACTCCCGATGAGTTCTTCCAGAGGCTGCAGAACGATCCGGTGCATCCTACCACTTCAGCTGCATCACCCGGTGATTTTCATGATGTCTATAACAAGCTGAGCAAGGATGCTGACGAGATAATCTCCATTCATCTTTCCAAGAGAGTGAGCGCCACGTGGGATGCGGCTATGCGGGGTCGGGATCTGATGGAGGGGACAAATTGCCGTATCGAAGTGATTGATTCCAGGTTGACTACCATGGCCCTGGGATTGATATCTATGGCTGCTGCCAATGCTGCCAGAGCGGGCAAAAACATGCAAAATATTATTGATAACATCAATAATATGATTCCGAGGATGCGATTATATGGCGTCCTGGATACCTTGAAATATATAGTTAAAGGCGGCCGCCTTGGCAAGATCCACCCGATTTTCAGCTCCATCCTGCCGATCAAACCTCTGCTTGTCATGAAAGACGGCACGATCATGCCTACAGGTGTCGTGCGTACTAAGAGCAAGGGCATTGACCATTTAGTTGATATGGTAAAATCCACGCTTCATATAAGAGAAATAGGTATATCTCACAGTTCTGCAGATGAAGAGGTAAAAGCCTTCTGCGAGAAGGTAAAATCCATATTACCCGATATTAAACCCACTGTAGCCAAACTCGGACCTGCTCTGGGTGTACATGGTGGCCCGGGCGCTTTCCTAGTTGCGCTGCAGCAGGATGTAAGTGAAACTGTTACCGCTGGCGAAAAAGAGCATAAACTATCTGTCCAGTTGCCTTCCCTGCAATCAATAAAGGAGAGCATTTTGCAGCGAAAACCTCATAGTGGCGATTCTACGAATGCCTGTGTTTCCAGTCCTCTGATTGCATAATAGATGTCTCCGTATCCGGATAATGATATTGCGCTTCTGAAGGCCGTTCTATTACAGGAATCAAAAAGGGGCTGTGATAACCGTGCGGTCATGGGGGGCCTGGACAGGTTTATAGCAAACTGGCTGAATAAGAACAGGCAAAATCTGAAAGCACCCGCTGTCGCCGTAGAGCTGAAAAATCTTATACCGGATAGCCCTCACTATGCTGATAGAAATCCTGAGGAAAGAAGACGCTGGATAGAGGCTGTCCTGATTTGGCTTGAAAAACTTGAAGCCCGGGAAGAAACCGGAGGTTTACCTCGAGGAGTAAAACCCTCAGCAGCTGTAACAGGTGTGCCAGCAAAACCTGCTGCAACTGCTCCCGCCAAAAGTGAAAACCTGGATTTACCCGTGGATGTGGTCAAAGGTGTGGGGAAGGAATTGGGTGTCAGGCTTTCCAGACTGGGTGTAGATTCAGTCAGGGATATGCTTTATTTTTTCCCCAGGCGCTACCTGGATTTCAGCCGGAGAAAAACGATCTCACAGCTGGAAGTCGGAAAGGAACAAACCATATTTGCTAATATCTGGGAAGCGCGGATAGCCATGCTGGGCAACAGGCGCAGCACGGAAGCCATTGTGGGCGATGAAACGGGCAACGTCAGAGCGGTCTGGTTCAACCAGCCGTATCTTGCCAGGCAGTTTCATACCAATTCAACGATCGTGTTGAGCGGCAGAGTCAGTGAGTTCAATTATGTTAAAGTGTTCGAGAACCCGGAATGGGAGCTTCTTGAAGACAAAGAGCTTATTCATACAGGCAGGCTTGTTCCTGTCTACCCTCTGACACGCGGCCTGTTTCCTCGTCAGTTGCGGACTATCATTAAGCGCGCTGTTGATACCTATGCCCGCAACGTCGTTGATTTTCTGCCGCTTGATATTCTGGGCAGGTGCGGGCTTTTGCAGCTTCATGATGCTATTGTCAATGCCCATTTTCCGGAGGACTATGCCGCCCAGCAAAAGGCCAGGAGGCGCCTGGCCTTCGATGAGTTGTTCCTGCTCCAGCTTGGTGTGCTGGGGAGAAAGCGCGAGTGGCAGGAGGATCAACCGGGTCAAAGGTTTAGCCTGCAACTTGAGCAAATAGACAGACTTGTTTCTGCGCTTCCTTTTTCGTTGACCGCAGCGCAGAAAAGAGTAGAAAAAGAGATAGTGGATGATCTTTGCAGGGATATACCCATGTCGCGTTTACTGCAGGGTGATGTGGGCAGCGGCAAGACGGTTGTAGCTGCGCTGGCTTTATTAATGGCCGTGGAAAGCAGGTACCAGGGTGCATTGATGGCGCCCACCGAGATACTTGCGGAACAGCATTTTGCCACTCTGCATAAACTTTTCTCCGCTGTAAGTACACGCATATCACAGGAAGCAGGGATATATTGCTTCGAAGGTTTCCTGCCTGAAGGGTTGAAAGTAGCACTGCTCACCGGAAGCACGAAACCGAAGGACAAAGCCAGGTTGCACAAGGCGGTCAAAGACGGTGAGATCGACATTATGATCGGGACACATGCCCTGATTCAGAAAAATGTGCATTTTAACAGGCTGGGCCTGGTTGTGATTGATGAGCAGCACCGTTTTGGCGTTTTACAGCGTTCGACATTAAGACAGAAAGGATTTAATCCGCATCTTCTCGTCATGACTGCCACCCCCATACCTCGTACTCTTGCCATGACCTTGTATGGTGACCTCGATGTTTCCACCATTGATCAAATGCCGCCCGGAAGGCATATTATTAAGACCAGGTGGATCGGACAACAGGATAGAGATAAGGCCTATAATTTCATCCGAAAGCAGGTTGCCGAAGGCAGGCAGGCTTTTGTCATCTGCCCGCTGATTGAGGAGTCTGAAAACCTGGATGTGAAGGCGGCGGTAGCAGAATATCAACGGCTCTCGAGTGACGTGTTTCCCGATCTGAAGCTCGGACTTCTGCACGGCAAAATGAAGCCGGCGGAAAAAGAGCTTGTCATGCGCGATTTCAAAAATGCAAAGCTCGATATATTAATTTCTACATCGGTCGTGGAAGTCGGCATCGATGTCCCCAATGCCACCGTCATGCTGGTGGAAGCGGCGGACAGGTTCGGACTTTCACAGCTCCATCAATTTCGTGGCCGGGTCGGCCGGGGTGAAAAACAGAGCTACTGCCTCCTATTGTCGGAGAATCCTTCTGCCTACGGGCAGGAACGGCTAAAAGCTATCGAGGAAATAAACGACGGGTTCCTGCTGGCGGAAAAAGACCTTGAACTGCGCGGCCCCGGTGAATTTTTCGGTACACGGCAGAGTGGTTTGCCCGACCTGAAAATGGCCAAATTGTCCGATACTCCTTTACTGGAAACGGCGAGGAAAGAAGCCAGGCTGCTGTTTGAAAAAGATCCCCGGTTAGCCCGGCCGGAATATCAGCTCCTTTCCAGGGAACTGAACAGAATCTGGCAAAAAAGTGTTGAAAACAATTAAAATAGTCATTCTTCTGATTAATGACCGGCGCAAATTTGTATAATAATGTGTTGAATTTAGAGGGAAATGATGTCTTTTCGAAAAAAACTGGCTGAAGCATTGGAACACGCCCTGCGGCAGGCGCAACAAAAGGGTCAAATTGCTGCAGCGGATGTGCCGGAGATCACCATCGAACGACCGGCCAAGCCGGAACATGGAGATTATGCTTCCAGCCTCCCGCTCAAGCTGGCCAAGGTTATCGGAATGCGGCCCATGGAAGTCGCCGCAGCTATACTGGAAAACATGCCGACGCCGCAAAATATTGAAAAAATCGATGTGGCTCCGCCGGGTTTTATAAATTTCACGGTCGATGGAAAATGGCTTGTCGAACAGGTGGAGCTTGCCTGCAAAGCCGGAGAGGCCTACGGAGATTCACCTCTCGACCGTAAATCCGTTCAAATAGAATTTGTCAGTGTCAATCCCACAGGACCGCTGCATGTCGGGCATGGGCGTGGGGCGGTTCTGGGAAGCACACTGGCCAATGTGCTCAGGTCGGCAGGTTACAGGGTCAGTACAGAGTACTATATCAACGATGCCGGAAGCCAGCTGGATGCCTTTTACCACTCTCTCTTTGCCAGATACAGGGAGTGCCTCGGCGAGGTGGCGGAGTTGCCCGAGAACGGCTATCACGGCAACTACATGATTGATTTTGCCAGGGAGATTGCCGGTGTTCACCAGGATAAGTTCCTTAAAATGCCACCGGATGAGGCGGTTAAAGAAATAGGCGCCGTCGGCCTGCAGATGGTTATGCAGAAATTGAAGGATGACCTGGAGATGCTGGGAGTGAAATTCGATGTCTGGTTCAGCGAACTGAGCCTGTTTCAGAACGGCCAGTTTGATAAAACCATGACCATGTTGCGTGAAGCCTCCTTGGTAACCGAGCGTGAGAATGCTGTATGGTTCGCATCGTCAACGCTGGGTGATGACAAAGACAACGTGTTGATACGGAGCGATGGGACGCCTACGTATTTTGCTTCTGATATCGCCTACCATTACAACAAATTTGTGGAAAGGAAATTTGACAGCGTTATCGATATCTGGGGAGCCGACCACCAGGGGCATGTCCCGCGTATGAAGGTCGTGGTAAATGCCTTGGGCATCGACCCTGACCGGTTGACTATCATCATCACTCAGCTTGTTACCCTGCGGCGTGGCAAGGAAATAGTCAGGGTATCCAAAAGGAGCGGAGACCTGATTACACTGCGGGAAGTGATGGATGAGGTTGGGGCGGACGCCTGCCGTTTCGTCTTTCTCTCCCGTTCGGCGGACAGCCAGATGGATTTCGACCTGGAACTGGCCATCAAGCAGTCCGCGGATAACCCGGTTTATTACGTGCAGTATGCCCACGCCCGTATTTGCAGCATACTCAAAAATGCCCGGGAAAAGAACATCGATTTCAGTAACGGCGACACTGCTCTGCTCAAGCTGGAACCCGAGCTCACGTTGATACGCCATATGGTGAAAATCTCCGAAATAATTGATACGGTAGCTATCAGCCTGGAACCCCATCACCTGCCCTTTTATGCCCAGGAGCTGGCCACGGTATTTCATTCTTTTTATAAACAATGCAGGGTTATTTCGGATGACGATGCTCTCACCAGGTCGCGTCTGAAGCTGGTCAAAGCGGCTCAGATTGTGCTTGCCAAGGTCCTGCATCTTATGGGAATGACGGCCCCGGAGAGCATGTAGACGCGCATAGCTGCGTTCCATTTTGTAGCTGAAAAATATTTGTGTTAAACTTTTGCCTTGTTATGAAACAGAGAGTATTTTCAGGCGCCCGTCCTACCGGAAGGCAACACATCGGCAATTACCTTGGTGCCATACAGAACTACGTCAGCCTGCAGGACAAATATGATTGTATCTACTGCATCGTTGATATCCATGCATTAACCACGCTGGAAAGCACGTCCGAGTTGCAACAGAATATATTTGAGATGATGCTTGACTGGCTGGCTGCCGGCCTCGATCCGAAGAAGAGCATTTTATTTGTGCAATCACATGTTCCGGAAGTCACCGAGCTTTTCACTTTTCTGGGCATGCTAACGCCCCTGGGATGGCTGTTAAGGGTACCCACGTTCAAAGAGAAAGCCCGTATGCAGCCCGAAAATGTGAACTACGGGCTGGTGGGTTACCCTGTACTGATGGCCGCGGATATTATCCTGTATAAGAGCAATGTTGTGCCTGTGGGTGAAGACCAGTTGCCGCACCTTGAGATGACCCGGGAAATCGTGCGCCGTTTCAACTCCATCTTCGGCGAGACATTCCCCGAGCCGCAGGCCAAGCTCACGTCCTTTCCCATGGTGCTGGGCTTGAACGGCGGACAGAAAATGGGCAAGTCATATAACAACCATATCGAGCTGGCGGCCACACCCGAGGAAACGCTTGAACGGATTAAAACAGCAGTAACGGATCCAGCCCGGCAGAGAAGGAATGATCCGGGCCATCCTGAAGTCTGCAACGTATTTACGCTTCACGGATTTTTCAATCCTGGGCGTACCGATGAGATCTCCGCTCAATGCAAGGTAGCGGGCATCGGCTGTGTGGATTGCAAGAAGATACTGGCCGATGGCATCAATTCGGCACTCAAGGATTTCCGGGAACGCAGGCGTGCCCTGGAGCGCGATCCGGATCACATCTATGATGTGCTGGCCGACGGCGCCAGGAGAGCGCAGGCCATTGCCAGGGTAACTCTCAACGAAGTGAAAGCCAAAATGGGCCTTATCCGGAATGCCTGATAAAACCGCTGGCATCCTCCCCGTTTCCTCCCACGGCAAAAGCCCGGCTGAAGTTGCCCGCTTTGCGGCCAGGGAAGCCGGTAAAATACTACTGGACCGCCTGCATAAGCGGAACGGGGTTCATATCAAGGGCAGGAGGAATATTGTCACCGAGGCCGACCTTGCCGCGGAGAAATGCATACTGGAAATTATCCGGAAGGAGTTTCCGCAGCACGGCATACTGGCGGAGGAACACGGGGCGGACGGCTCTCAGGCGGACTATATCTGGGTCATCGATCCCCTGGACGGCACCAACAATTATTTCCTGGGCATTCCCTATTTTTGCGTGAATATCGCGCTGAGCAAAAAAAATGAAGTTGTCCTCGGCGTTACCTATGACCCGGTCAGGGATGAATTGTTCTTCGCACAGAGGGGAAAAGGCGCCTCTCTCAACAACAGGGCGATCAGTGTATCAGGTGTCGCTACATTACATGAAACTGTTGTTGGTGTGGATTTAGGTTACCGGCCGGAAAGGAGCGCTGAAATTCTAAATACCATGTCCAAACTCTGGCCTCAGATATATTGCATGAGGTTGATAGGTTCCGCCTGCCTTGGCCTGGCCTATGTTGCCTGCGGAAGGTTCAGCCTGTATCTGCACAGGTATCTATATCCCTGGGACACTGCCAGCGGCTTGCTCCTCATCAACGAGGCTGGAGGAAGGGTGCAGAACTGGTCCGGAAGGGCAGCTACGTTGAAAGACCGGCAGATTATGGCCGGCAATACACAGGTACTTGGCGAATTCAAGAGATGGCTTAAATGCCGGTAACAGCCGTTATTTCAGCCTGGCAAGGAAGCGGCGCATCCGCTTTAAAGCCTCTTCGATCTCCGGCATGGATGTAGCATAGCAACAGCGTACATAACCTTCACCGCATTTGCCGAATACTGAGCCAGGCACCACAGCAACTTTTTCTTCCTTGAGCAGTTTGTCTGCGAATTCTTCGGAAGTCAGCCCGGTCGATTTAATGGAGGGGAAGGTGTAGAAAGCACCCCTGGGTTCGAAGCAGGAAAGACCCAGGTCCCTGAAGCCCTTTACAATAAACCTGCGGCGTTTATCATATTCCGTAAGCATGTCCTCGACATCCTGGTTGTTGCCCTCCTTGAGAGCTTCCACGGCGGCCATCTGGCACATGATCGGAGCGCACATCATGGTGTACTGGTGCACTTTCAGGATGGCCTCTGTGATTTCAGGATTGGCGGCCACAAAGCCGACCCTCCAGCCCGTCATGGCGAAGGCCTTGGAGAAGCCGCCGACCAGTATCACCCTGTCCTTCATCCCCGGCAGGCTGGCCAGGCAGGTATGCTCCGTATCATATGTCAGCCGCGCATAGATCTCGTCCGAGACGATCAGAAGGTCGTGCTTCACCGCCAGTTCGGCTATCTCCATGAGCAATTCCTTCGGCATAACCGCACCGGTGGGATTGCAGGGATAGCTCAGCAGGATAGCCTTGGTCTTGGGTGTGATCTTCTTTTCGATTTCCGCGGGCAGTATCTCGAAGTTGTTTTTCTCGTACGTGGGCACCGTGACGGGAACGCCGCCGGGCAGCGATATGCATACGGGGTAAGCGACATAGTGCGGATCCGAGATGATTACTTCATCCCCGGGATCGAGAGTGGCCCTGAAGGCCAGGTCCAGTGCCTCGCTGCTGCCTGTTGTAACGAGTATTTCCGAATGCGGATCGTAGCTGATATTGTAAAACCTCTCATGGTAAGTGGAGAGGGCTTCCCTCAGCTCGATGATGCCCCTGTTGGAGGTATACATGGTGAAGCCCTTTTCCAGTGCGAAGATGCCTGCTTCCCTGATCGGCCAGGGGGTAACGAAATCGGGCTCACCTACGCCCAGCGAGATAGCGCCGTCCATGGAGGCCAGCAGGTCGAAAAACTTGCGTATACCCGAGGGCGAGATCTCACGCGCCCTCTGCGAGATATAATCACGCTTGATATTAATCTGTTTTGAGCTATCGTGAGACATAAGCTACCTCCTGAGCTGGAAAAGGGGTGTGGATCAGGCAACCACGCCCAGTCGCCTGGGCTCGCCTTCGTCATCCAAGATGACGCCGTCTTCCTTGTATTTTTTGAGAATAAAGTGTGTGACCGTGCCCTGGACCGTCTCCATGGGAGCAAGCTTTTCCGATACAAATACCGCAATCTCCTGCATAGTCTTGCCCGCTACCAGTATGGCCACATCGTATGTGCCTGAAGCCAGATAGACGGATTTTGCCTGTGGGAAGCGGTAGATGCGCTCCGCGAT
>JAQUQM010000071.1 GCA_028716085.1 Dehalococcoidia bacterium
AGATGGCAGCCTGGTCATCCTCTTTGATCCTTTTTAAGCCCTTTTTCTCAAACCACTCGATCGTCTTGAGCATGATCTCCTTCGACCTGGCATCGAGATGGGGTCGGTCGTATTGCCTGGGGTTCAATAAAAACATCACAACTCCTATCTATAGATTAATCAGTGAAATCTATCTCAGAACTTATTTAATGTCAACCCTGTTTGACTTTCGGTTCACGGGTGAGCTGAAAAACAACCGGATTGGCGGGGTCGGGGCATGCCACGGTGCACTTGTTGGGGTCGCGTTCCCAGGGGAATTTACCGCCGTACATCAGCACCGAGGCAAAGGGAAACAGGGAATAGAATGCCCAGGCGCACATGCCTTTACATGTTAAATCGGATACTATGAATTCATCGCCTACTTTATGGCCCGCCGAGCAGATCCCCTTCTGCGAGATAACCCTTGCCGTCAGTTTACTTCCGAATTCTTCAGACATACCTACCTCCTTTCACCTTGCTAATGCATATTATAAAAAATATAGCCCACCGGCGTACGATGCATTAAACAAAGTAAACCGGCGGGCTATGGATTCAATCCGGTGGCTATTTATTTGATTTCGACTTTGGCGCCGGACTCTTCCAGCTTTTTCTTCATAGAAGCGGCTTCGTCCTTGTTCACGCCTTCTTTAACCGGCTTGGGAGCGCCTTCCACCAGGTCCTTGGCTTCCTTCAGGCCGAGGGTGGTAACTTCACGGACCGCCTTAATTACCGCGATCTTGTTCTCACCGACCTCTTTGAGGATGACGGTGAATTCGGTCTGCTCATCCGTCGCCGCTGCGGCTCCTGCGCCTCCTGCTGCGGCAGGCCCGGCTGCGACCGCCATGGGTACCGCTGCACTGACGCCGAATTTTTCCTCAATGGCTTTGACAAGCTCAGAGAGCTCGAGAACCGACATTTTCTCAATCGCCGCCAGGATTTCTTCTGTCTTCATTATAGTTTCCTCCTGCTGTTCTTATTGCTTATTTAAAACCGATATTAATTCCGGATACAAAATAATTTATGCGCCTTCCATCTGTCTGGCTCTCGCCTGCAATGCGCCCACGAGGCCGCGCAGCGGTGCGCTGAGCACAAAGTGCAACGAGTAGATGGGAGATTTCATCCTGCCTATCAGTTGCGCGAGCAGGACTTCCCTGGATGGTGTAGCGGCCAGGCTGGCGATATCCGCCGCGGTGAGCACCCTGTCGCCCAGGATGCCTCCCTTGATCTTGAGCACCGAAGTAGCGGTGCGGATGTGGTCGCTCAGGATCTTGGCCGGCTTGATGACATCGTCATAGCTGATTGCCAGCGCCAGCGGGCCCGTCAGAAATTCCTCTAGGCCTTTTTTGCCGGCTTTCTCAGCCGCAAAACGCGCCAGCGTATTTTTGATAACCTGGTAATCAACACCCTGCTCATGGAGGTGCCTGCGCAGCAGCACCATCTCCTTGGCTGTAATGCCCCTGTAATCCGTGGCGATCGCCACCTGGCACTTGCCGAGGTTTTCAGCCAGCTCCTTGATCAGCTCTTCTTTCTGTTCTCTTCGTATCATGTTCTTACTCCCAAAAAAATAATCCCCGCGCCGTTGCGCGAGGATACATCAACCGGCTGCCTTAAGGCAGCTCAGGGATTCACCTCGGCAGGCAATTAATTAAGCCCGAAGGCGCCTGCTGTCAACGGCACAAAATGCAAAATATTCAGTTTTAAGCGCCGAGAGCCATATCGGATATGGACTTAACGTCCAGTCTCAGCCCGGGTCCCATGGTGGTTGTCAGGGTTGCTGTTTTTATATATTGTCCCTTGGCCCCGCTGGGCTTGGCCTTTACAATGGCCTCGATAACGGACATCAGGTTCTCAACCAGTTTCTGCTCATCAAAGCTCTTCTTCCCTACGGGGACATGAATGATAGCCGTCCTGTCCAGCCTGAATTCCACGCGGCCTTTACGTACCTCATTGATAGCGCGCGGCAGGTCGGTGGCGGGTACTACGGTGCCGGCCTTGGGATTGGGCATCAGGCCTTTCCTGCCCAGTATCTTTCCCAGCTTGCCGACCTTGCCCATCATATCGGGCGTGGCAATGCTGACATCGAAATCAGTCCAGCCTTCTTCGATCTTTTTAACCAGGTCGTCCGCGCCTACATAATCGGCATTGGCGTCGCTGGCGAGCCTGGCGCCCTCACCCTGGGCAAAGACAACCACCCTGACCTGTTTTCCCAGGCCGTTGGGCAGAAGCGCGGTCCCTCTTACCTGCTGGTCAGCAGCGCGAGGATCGACGCCCATTTTAAGATGCAGTTCTACGGTCTCGTCGAAATTGGCATAAGCCGCCTTCTTGGCGATGGAGACCGCTTCCTGCGGTTCATAATATTTATTCCTGTCGACCAGTTTTATTGCGGATTCGTATTTCTTACCTCTGGATGCCATATGATTTACTCCACTTCAATGCCCATGCTGCGGGCAGTACCCTCGACGATGCGGGCTGCGCCTTCAAGGTCCAGCGCATTCAAATCTTTCTGCTTAACGCGGGCAATTTCATTTATCTTCGCTCTGGAAAGCTTGCCGACAGACAACTGGCCGGTAGTCCCGCTGCCTTTCTCGACATTCAGGGCCTTCTTTAAAAGGTCGGATGCGGGAGGGGTTTTGGTAATGAATGTGAAAGACCTGTCCTCGAAAATTGTGATTTCCACCGGGATGATCGAACCTTCGAAGGATTTCGTACGGTCGTTATAATCCTTGCAGAACCCCATGATATTGACGCCGTGCTGACCCAAGGCCGGGCCGACGGGAGGGGCGGGAGTGGCCTTACCGGCCTGAATTTGCAGTTTAACGATAGCCTTAACTTTTTTTGCCATTTACAGTTTCTCCACTTGCAGAAAGTCCAGCTCTACGGAGGTCTCTCTGCCGAACAGTGTCAGTAACACTTTGACCTTGCCTTTGCCTAAATTAATCTCGTCAACGGTCCCGATAAAGTCTGTGAAGGGGCCGTCGACTACGCGTACGTTTTCACCCTTTTTAAACCTGATTTTTACCTGGGCAACGCCCTCTTCTTTCTGCCTGAGTATCCTGTTGGCCTCTTTTTCTTCCAGCGGGGTAGCTTCTTTACCGTCGCCGACAAAGCCGGTTACACCCGGCGTTTCCCTGACTACCTTCCAGCTGTCATGATCCATGGCCATCTGGACCAGCAGGTAACCGGGAAACATTTTCTTTTCCACGGTGCGGCGCTGTCCCGACCGTATCTCTATTTCGTTTTCTTTGGGTATTTCAACCGCGAGTATTTTATTTCCGGCGTCCATGGACTTGATACGCTGCAGCAATTTGTTTTTAACTTTTTCCTCATGCCCAACGTAAGTGTGGATGATATACCACTTTACGCCGCCGTTCTCAATCAATCTACTTCCCACCCAGTAATACTTTCGCCACGAGCTCCGAGAACCCGTAGTCTATAGCGCCGAGGAAAATCCCCATGGCGATACAGATTCCCAGAACAATCAGTGTCAGGCGAAGTGTTTCCTGCCGGGTCGGCCATACGGCTTTGCGGAGCTCGCCAACAATGTCGGTGATAAAAGCAAAGCGTCGCTTTTTAGGCTGAGCGGCCTGAGGCTGGCTCTTCTTCTGCTTCGCGGCTACCGACTGACTTTTTTTATCCTGCGTAACCTTTATTTCGTTATCAGGCTGTAAAACCTTTGTCTGCTCTTTATTAGCCACCTTATTACTTGGTCTCCCGGTGAAGCTTCTGACCGCGGCACCGCGGGCAGAATTTCTTCAATTCCAGACGCTGGGCGTCGTTCTTCTTATTTTTTTCCGTGGTGTAATTCCTTTCCTGGCATTCCGTACACGCCAGGTAAATCACACCGCGGGCATCGCTTTTTTTCGCCATTACTTATCCAAGTATCTTTGTGATTACGCCTGATGCTACGGTCTTGCCACCTTCACGGATGGCGAAGCGCATGCCCTGCTCCAGAGCAACAGGATAAATCAGTTTGATATTCATTTTAATGTTGTCACCGGGCATTACCATTTCCACACCCTGCGGCAACTCCGTCTGGCCGGTTATGTCGAGCGTCCTGATGTAGAACTGCGGCTTGTAGCCGGTAAAGAACGGCGTGTGCCTGCCGCCTTCTTCCTTGGTCAATACGTAAACCTCGCCCTCGAAGTGGGTCTGCGGCTTGATGGTGCCGGGCTTGGCGAGCACCTGTCCCCTTTCCACATCTTCACGTTCGATGCCCCTGATCAGGCAGCCCACAGCATCACCGGCCTCGCCGGTTTCCAGCGATTTATGGAACATCTCAACGCCGGTAACCACCGTCTTGCGGGTATCCTTGATGCCTACGATCTCGACCTCGTCGCCGACTTTGACGACGCCGCGCTCGATCCTTCCGGTCACGACTGTGCCGCGGCCCTTGATGCCGAAGACGTCTTCAATCGGCATGAGGAAGGGTTTATCTATAGGCCTGACAGGCATCGGGATATAGCTGTCAACCTCGTCCATCAGCTTAAGGATAGGTCCGCACCATTTGCAGTCCGGCTTGCCGCAACCGCATTCCAGTGCTTTGAGTGCACTGACGCGAACTATGGGAATCTTGTCTCCGGGGAAATTGTATTTCTTAAGGAGGTCTCTGAGCTCCATTTCCACGAGCTCAAGCAGTTCCTCATCATCCATGGCGTCGACTTTGTTCAACGCCACCACCATGGCCGGCACTTCCACCTGCCTTGCCAGCAGGATGTGTTCCCTGGTCTGGGGCATGGGTCCATCCGGCGCGCTGACCACGAGAATGGCGCCGTCCATCTGGGCTGCGCCCGTGATCATGTTCTTGATATAGTCGGCATGGCCCGGGCAGTCCACATGGGCGTAGTGCCTCTTGGCTGTCTCATACTCGATATGAGCAATTGCAATGGTAACGCCCCTGGCTTTCTCTTCGGGAGCGTTATCGATACTATCGAAAGGCCTGAATGCGTTATCCCCGATGCCCTGTTTGGACAGGACCAGGGTTATAGCGGCGGTCAGCGTAGTTTTACCATGATCAACATGACCAATGGTGCCAACATTTACATGCGGCTTTTTGCGCTCAAAAACTTTCTTTGCCATCTGGATAAAACCTCCTTCTTTTCTGAGCCCACAATCAGATTCGAACTGATGACCCCGTTCTTACCAAGAACGTGCTCTACCGACTGAGCTATGTGGGCAAATTGCCATAATAATATATCACATCTCGAATATGCGACTACAAATTATACTATAAATTTCTCAATCTACAAAATCGGATATCCGGTGTATGGTGGACCTGAGAGGATTCGAATCCCTGATCCTTATGGCATGTGGATATGTGACTTACTGGCTTCCGAAACGTGGAAGTTTCTATACAGCCAGCGAGCTATGCGCCCATTAAACAGCTTTCCCGGTTTCTTCCATGATCAATTTATCACGATAGCTTGAGATGTGTTCGCATTCCGGCCCATGGCATTTATTAACCAGGACTCGCATATTACCGGATAATTTGTTAATTAAACCACCGGTAGATTGTTTATTTTTTTCACACCATGTGCATTTGCTGTGCCAATCGTTATATACCATGATAGTCACATAGTCATTGATTATTTCACAGTGAATAGTAGTGGCTGTAACCTGCCACGTAGCTCGTGCAATATCATTTGTTGGTTTTGTCATTGTCCATCTCCTTCATGCTCGATAAAGCAGTTATGGCCGGCCGGTATGCTCAATACACGCGTTTGTCAACGATCTTTTTGCCGGTTTTATCTATCATCCCGGGTTTAACATACTCGATACGGTCGAAGCGCACCTTGCATACACCCTGGAAGTCCTTCTTCAGCGCTGCTTCCCAGGCCTTTTTGTCCCCGGGCTCCTTACTCAGCTCTACCTGCAGGAGCATATCGTCCCTGTTCTCAACGCGGTCTACTATGAGCTGGTAGGCTGCCACTTCTTCGAACCTGCCCAGCACTTCGTCCGACTGCCTAGGATGGACGAACATGCCCCTGACCCTGACGGCTTCGCCGCTCCTGCCCATGATTTTGGGCAGCCTGGGTGTAGTGCGGCCGCACTCGCAAGGATCAGTGACCAGCATGGAAAGGTCACCCGTGCCGAAGCGCACCAGGGGATAGACCTCGTCGAAAGGTGTCACTACCACTTCTCCCACCTCGCCCGGGGGGAGCACCTTACCCGTGACCGGGTCGATTATTTCGACGATGCAGTCCGTATTGACATGCATGCCGGCGTTCTTCTCGCAGGAAGCCGATATATTGCCGACGTCGGCTGTGGCGTAATTATCGCCGCCCATGCAGAAGATGCCGTATTTCTCAGTGAACATCTTGCGCAGGGGTTCTCCGCCCATTTCTCCCGTGACAATGGCGAACTTGAGATTGAAGTCTTTCTTGAAATCGTAGCCCGTCTCCTCGGCTTTCTTGATCAGGGTGGCGAGGAAGGAGGGGGTGCCGACGAAGCCGCTCACCTTGAGGTCATGCATGACCTGTATCTGCAACTCGGTGTTGCCGATACCGGCCGGGAAGACCGTGAAACCCATGCCGCGCAGCATGTTGTCAACCAGGATGCCTGCCGGCGTTATATGGTAGGACCAGGCATTCATGACGATCTGGCCTTTGCCCATATCCGGGCCGCCGGGCAGCGAACGTATCTTGCGCTGCGGGTCGTAGATGGGGCCGGGGGACTGGTAAACATGGTCCACTTCGCTCAGGGGCACGGCCAGGTAGCCGCCGAAGGGTGGGTTCTCCTTCTGCAACTGGATCAGGTCGTCTTTGCGCAGCACAGGGATCTTCTGCAGGTCTACCGCCGTCTTGATATCGCCCGGCTTGACGCCTGCCCTGTCCAGGCGGGCCTTGAAGCCGGGTGCATTTTCACAGGCATATTTGATCAGGTGCTGAAGCTTCCGGTCCATACGCTTTTCCCTCTCGGGGATCGGCAAACGCTCAAGCGCCGCATCATGTAAAAAAATACTTTCTGCACTTGAATCTCCGGTCATCTGTTTACTCCTTATTTACAAAATCATTCGGCGTTTAATTCTCCCATATCAGCCGCAACCAGCGCCGCCCCTAAAGCGCCTATAACCTGTGGCTCAGGCGCAATTGACGGCTTGAGTGCGAATCTTTGCTGCAAACGCCCGACTACACCGGCGTTTTTAGCTACACCCCCGCTGACGCATAAATCCTCCTCAACCCCTACGCGTTCCAATAGCGCGACAACCCTGTCGACAATGGCATCCATGGCTCCCGCCAGGATATCGATAGAATTATGCCCCTCGCGAATTGACCTTATTATGTCTTCCTCGGCAAAAACCACACACGTATTTGTAATCTGGACGTGCTTATCTGCTCCCTGCAGCGACAAAGGCCCTATCTGTTCCAGATCGAGGTTTAATACACTGGCTACCCTTTCAAGGTAACGGCCTGTCCCCGCCGCACATTTATCGTTCATGGCGAAAGCAAGTACATTCCCTTTCTCATCACACCTGATTGCCTTGCAGTCCTGCCCTCCCATATCGAGGATAGTCCTCACCGAGGGAAAAAGCCAGTTGTTCCCGCGGGCATGACACGATATCTCTGTTACCGAAGCCTGCGCAAAAGGTACGTTAACACGTCCATAACCTGTGGCTACCAGGTACTTGATATCAGCCATGCACAGGTTAGTCTCTTTCAGAGCAGCATCGAGCACAGCAGATGCCGATTCGACAGGCGCCGGCCCGGTCAGCATGATACTCCATCCAAGTATGGTTTCGCGGTTTTCCAAGATCAGGGCTTTCGTACTCAAAGACCCGATATCTATGCCACCGGTAATCATTTCTTTTTTCCCATTCCCTTTTCGCAGGCAATGAGCGCGGCTCCCAATGCCCCTGCAATCATCGGCTCTTCAGGTATCATGATGCTGCAGCCGGCTTTTTCCTCCAGCGCCCTGACAAGGCCTTCATTCCTGGCAACGCCTCCGACCATTACAAGGCTCTTCTCAAAGCCCACTTTCACAAGCAACGTATATATGCGGCTGGCCAACCCCTTGAATACGGCCCTGGCAATATCTTCAGGGTGCTTTTTCTGGTGTATAAGAGAAATTATTTCCGATTCTGCAAAGACGGCGCATACACTATCTATCTCGATTTCCATCTGTGACCTGAGCGCCAGCCGTCCCATTTCCCGGACGTCGACTCCCAGAGGCTTGGCAGCTATCCTGAGGAACCTGCTGGTCCCCGCTGCGCATCTGTCATTGCGGGCAGTTTTGAAGGGACGCCCATGCTGGCATTTAACTACCAGGCACTTGTCAGCGCCTATATCCACGACTGTATCCGTTTCGGGTATCAGCCGGCTTGCCCCGCGGGCGCATGCGGCTGATTCCGAGGCATGTTCATCACAGAATGAGACCTGTTCGCTGCCTATCCCGGTGGATACAAGGTAGTCAATGTCGCTTACCTTGATGCCTGCATTTGCAGCAGCTTCAGCCAGCGCCTTATCCGCAACCGGCAGGACGGCCTGTAGACCCTGTGGAACTATGGAATACGCCAGCACCCTGTCAGCGCCGAATATCAGCGCCTTTGTATTTTCAGCTCCAGCGTCAATACCTGCAGTAATCACGGCTATTTAGCCTTGGCAAGTATCATTTCGATGAAGGCTTCTACACGGGTCCGCAGCATTCCCTCGTTTGCCAGGTGATATTCACGGTCAACGCTGATATATGGTATGCCTGCCGCAGTAAATTTCTTTATGAGCGCAAAGAACCTGTAGTCGAGAGGCAGGGAAAACAGTTGCCGCAACTCCACTATGCCATCGCAATCATATTCTTTCACCCATTTCACTATCTGGGCCGCCTGTTCATTCCAGTTGACCATGCGGGACGATCCGGGTTTATTCAAGTAACGTCTGGCAATAGCCTCGATGATATTATCGGAGCTTTCTTCCACCAGGTCCCAAAAGTACCTGGATCCCGTATCAAAATCATCCATTACTACCACCGCCCCAGCTTTCTCGACAAGATCAACATAGCCCGGATGGTCGAGGTACTCACCGCACATAAGCAACCTGGGCCTGGACCGTTTCAAAGGTATTTCGCGGTGTTCAAGGTAGGGGAGCAGTTCTTCCAGCTCGTCGTTAAATATTTCCCTGGGCATTATCCTGGCTGCTGTTGTCAGCCCCAGCGCTTCGGCGCCCGTGATAGGAGGATTGTCCCTTTTTCGCAACTCATAAACCTTGCTTAGAAGAGTACGCATCCTGTTATAAATCCCAACCTGCCTGCGCAATTCCTTTTCAGTGATTTTCACGCCGGTCAATTTTTCCAGCGTCTGCTGCAAATCCAGCACGGATTTGACCCACATGGCCATGGTGATCCTGTTGCTGGCATGGGGAAGATACATCATGTACGTGAAAGCTGGTTTCCTGATTGCTATCAGAACGTCCAGCAACCTTTTAAAATCGTCATCCAGCTGTGTGCCGGCCGCAGCATCGAGGAAACTTAATTCACCGTTCAACACCGATTCAAGGGCATGCGAACAATAACGGCAGGTCATTTCAGGCCGGTAGACACCCGCCAAAGGGGCGGCTTCTTTCCATGTGCCCGTAATACGCCAAGGCAACATACCTGCCGCAGAAACAAGCTCCTCAGGCACGTATGAACAGAGAAGGCCCATCACCTGCTTGCCCTGTTTTTTCCATTCCAGAGCCCATTTCGTTCTATTTTCAGGCCTGTTGCTTTCTTTCAGCGCCTTAAATCTATCTTCCATGGTTGCAGAGGTATCAGATATTTTCATTTCTCTCCTTCAACTCAAGCGTGGCTCTTTTTCCGTTCGAGACAAATATCCACAAAGTCCTTTAGCTTTGAATTGAAATCTTTCTCATCGTAAATGCTGCTTTCCAGCATCCTGCCTTCTATAAAAAGAGTCGGGATGGATAATTGCGCTTCGACAGTGTCTGCCACTATCTTTCCCAGTGCACTGGTCACGGGGCATCCCCATTGGATGAAATAGACGATGCCGTCGAGATGGAGGTCACGGCATGTATCTATATGTGTTTGCACCCATGCTTCGCCTGCGCGCCCCCAGACAAAGTCCATCTGCCTGGCCTCCTCTTCAAGCGGAGAGAGTTTACGGCCTTTCCACGGGTCACCCCAGATGGATTCCCTCCCGGAAAACCATCCGTTGTAAATCGTCATTTCAGCAGCCGGGATAGCCACTCCCATGTTTTCGAGGTAGCTGAACGGATCGGCGTAGAAGGGGCCTGCTACTGACCAGAGCAAGCGCAGCCTCTCCTCCGGCTGTGCGACTCCCAGGCCTTTATCGACCCGTTCCCCGACCTCTTCCACATACTGGCGCATGTATTCGACCGCCTTGACCGGATCAGGATAGAGAGACGAAGGCCGAAATTCACGGAAGCTTTCCCTTCCACTGAGGGGGCAGGGGATGGCCGCTTTCAGTTTCCACAGCTTCTGTGCCTGCTGTACATACAGCCGTTCATAGTGCTGCCATTCAATTTCCATATCCTCGTTATATTTGCAGCCGGGCACATGTGCCTCGACATACTCGATCATCTCACCCAGCTGGTCCGTCATATACTTCAGCAGCTCATCATCTTCTTTGCCCTTAGCCTTGTAGTTCTTGAAATGTCTGTCGATGTGGAACGATGGTATATCCAGGAGATTGGCAACAATCAGATTGGCCATAAAAATGGGTATGCATTCATAATTCGTGGTAGCCAGGAAGCTGGGCCTTGGAAAATCACCCCTCAGCACCATGGGAATAAGGATTGAGCAGCGGTCGCAGGTATGCTCGGGCATACCTTCTCTCCGTATTATGTCAAAATACCTGGTTGCTTCTTTGCCATGTGTCCTGTCTGCAGCCGGCACCGCGTCCCAGGGTACAAGTCCCAAAGATCTCGTAAGTGGTCCGGTCTGAGTGCCGAGCCCGAAAGGTTTCCCGGCTTTGTACGCCTCCAGTTGTTCCATGCGGAAGTCTCTTTCCAGTTCATATAACAGAACATTGGACTTGGGTTTGGAGGGATCCGGATTATCCTTGATCCTTTGCATCCTTCTATTGCATCTGGCAACTTCGTATTCCAGATATGCCAGTCCGCTTAAACTGCTATTTGACATTTATCAACTCCTTAAGTTGCAATAAACTGCAGGGTCCTGCACCGCAGGAAAAACATATGTTATCCGGTATCAACCCAACCACCTTTTCCTTCGTTTATAATGCTTTACGTCCCTGAAACTCCTCTGTTTCCCAACCTCGGTGAGGCCGAGATAAAAATGTTTCACATCACGGTTGTTTTTTAGCTTTTCCGATGTGCCGTCCAGCACTATCCTGCCATTCTCCATGACGTAGCCATACTCCGCTACTTCCAGCGCTGTGAATGCGTTTTGCTCCACCAGCAAAACAGATACTCCCAGCTCTTTATTTATGCGTTTAACAGCTTCGTAAATTTCGATGACAGTCATCGGGGCCAACCCCAGGGACGCCTCGTCCATTAGCAGTATCTTGGGGCGGGCCATTAAAGCCCTTCCCACAGCTACCATTTGCTGTTCACCTCCCGAGCAATAACCGCAGCTCCGGCTAGCCACTTTCTTGAGAGGAGGAAACATGTTGTAGACTGTATCCAAGTCTGTTTTAATCCCTTCCCTGCGCATATGGGCACCGGCCATCAGGTTCTGTTCAACGGTCAGGTGCTCAAAAACCCTTCTTCCCTCCAGTACCTGTATGACTCCCAGCTTGGCAATCTCCTCAGGATTCTGGTTTTCCGTGTGCCTGCCATCCATGGAGATAAATCCGGATGTGACCCTGCCTTCCTCAGTTGAAATCATCCCGGAGATCGCTTTGAGAGTGGTAGTTTTGCCGGCGCCGTTGGCGCCCAGCAGTGCAACGATTTTCCCCTCATTCACTTGCAAGGATATGCCCTTGATTACAAGGATGATCCCTTTGTACATTACTTCGATGCCGACGACTTCGAGTTTCATCTCTTTCTCCTATACTTGCGGGACATTTCTTACCTTGACATTTGCCGATACGGTGGCTTTTGTCCCGTCGGCATAAGAAAATGCCGCTTCCACCGGGATCACTTCCTCACCCTGATAAATTGCTTCGGCCATGTTTCCATACTTGCCGTACATATACTCCCTGCGCAGCTTTCTGGTACGGGTGAGCTCCGCTTCATCAGGGTCAAACGGCTTATGCAGGATGGCGAATTTCTTCATCCTGACTTCCGGGGGCAAAGTGCTGTTGACACGCAGTATATCCTTGAGCACGAGGTTGGACACCTCGTCTTTCTGCGAAAGGTCGACCATCGTGGTGAAAGCAATATGGTTCTTCTCCGCCCATTTGCATGTGCTGTCAAAATCAATTGTAATGATGGCTGATGTAAAGTCCTTGTACTCACCCAGTACCCAGCAGTCCTTGATATAGGCCCCAAACCTTGTTTGTGCCTCGATAGCCTGCGGCGAATACCTATGCCCCGTTGACAACTGGGTCAACTCGGAGACCCTGTCTATGAAATATATATAGCCATCATTATCGATATAACCTGCATCGCCGCTGTGGTACCAGCCGTTTGCATCGATCGCCTTTTCGGTCTTTTCCGGCCTGTGATAATACTCGTTGAACCTGTGCTGGCCGCGGATCAAAAACTCCGCTTCCTCAGACAACCTGACCTCCGTATCGCAGACAATCGTCCCCAATGTGCCAATTTTTATCGGGTCCCCCGGCCTCTGGGTCGCAATAAAGGGGACTTCCGTTGAGGCATATAGCTCCCTCAGGTCAAGGCCAACAGCCCTGAAATATTTATACGTATGCTGGCCCAAGATGAACGAGCTGTTCAGGGCATATTTCAGTTTGAGCAAACCGCTTTTATCGAGGTTCGGTCTGAAAGCCAGCCACCAGGCCAGCCACCTTAAAAACCGCCACCACAGGTTGGGTTTTATACCTTTGGTCTCGAATTCAACCATCTTATATCCGACAAGCAAAGCCAGGTTGAAAACAGTCCGTTTGAGAAAGCCTGCAACATCGACCCTTATTCTCATCCTTGCTGCAATTTCTTCATAAAAGCGTGGTGTCAATATCTGGAATGCCGGACCTATCTCGCGCATATCTTTTTCCAGTGTATCCGGGCTTTCCGGGAAATTGATGACAGCGCCCTCCACAAGGTTTGGTGCCGTGGCAATCATGGGTTCACCAATTGCAGCAACCGGCACCAGGGACGGGCAATTGTCATTGGGTTTCAATGGAAAGTAGTAGTTCATAATTTTTCTCATGGAAACCTGCCCCAGGTGGGTACGTACCACCCCCTTGGCATCGCCGGTCGTACCGGACGTGTAATATATATTGGAAGCATCTTCAGGCTTTACCGCCTCTATGCAATGCTCAAAAGCGCCGGGATGATCTTTCTCCCACTGCCGGCCGGCTTCCACTGCATCTTCAAAGCCGCTGATCCATTTGTCATTTTTATATACCGGGCTGCTCATACCCTTCGGTTCCCACCAAATAACACGTTCGATCGAGGGGACCTTGTCCCTGACCGTCAGCATCTTATCCACCTGCTCCTGGTCCCTGACGATCACAAATCTAGCTTCTGAATCAGTCAGGTAATAGACCACTTCATTAGGCAGAGCGTCTACCCAGCAGCCCAGGATCACACCACCAAGCCCATAAACGCCATAGACAGCCATGTAGGTTTCGACTTCGTTATCTCCCAGTATGCAGACTTTATCTCCCTTGCGGAAGCCATAGCTAAGCAAACCCTGGGCAAAGTACTTGCTGGTCTCATAACACTGCTTCCAGGTATATTCGTGCCAGATACCGAAATCCTTTTGCCTCATGCACACTTTGTCACTCCACATGAGGTAATTCCGCCGGTAATATCCAGGGAGGGTAACAAGTTCGTCCGATGGTGCTGAAAAATTAATTTTACTGTTTTTCATCA
>JAQUQM010000072.1 GCA_028716085.1 Dehalococcoidia bacterium
TTGCCAGCAGACCCACAAAGAGGGATATCCGCGCTCCCGATACCAGCATAGCGAGCATATCTCTTCCTTTGCTATCGGTGCCCAGAGGGTGTGATGAGCTTCCTTCAATAGTTTTAGTAGTAAAATCGTTGGTTTTAATATTATATATTGACTCCTGTCTGTTAAATCCCAGCGGAGGCATATTTGATACTCCCAAGTCTGCCTTTGTAGGATCCTGTGTAAATAATGGTCCGAATATACCTACTAGAACCAGTAATGTAATAAAACCAAGACCTGCAAGCGATAATTTATTCTTTTTCAACCGTTCCCAGTAATATCCCAGCAGCCGGCGGTTGGCGTAGAACGGACTTCTTATCTTCCTCAGAACCGGTATATCTGCTTCAGTCATATCTTATCCTCGGATCAAGATAGGTATAAACGATGTCCGTACCCAGATTAAGGAACAATACGAGGAATGTTCCGATGAGTGTGATCGTCACAACAACCGCGTAATCGTTGGCGAATATTGCATTAAAAGAAACCTGTCCCAGACCGGGAATGCCAAAAACAATCTCAGTTAAATAAGCTCCACCGAATACAACACTTCCCAGGTCAAACATAATTATAGTTACCAGGGGCAATATGGCATTTCGAAATACATGCTTACCTATTACAGTTCTTTCGCTCAAGCCTTTGGCACGCGCCGTTGTTACAAACTCTTTTCTCAGGTTGTCCAGCATTGCCGACCTCGTGTAACGCACATAGCCCGCCAGCTCGCCTATCCCCAGAGCCATTACGGGTAAAATAAGCTGTTTGAGGTTATCCAACGACCAGATAGGATAATTAGTATCGTAGTAGGTTTTGAATATACCGAGCTGAACCGCAAACACAAGGATCAGCATTAAACCCAGCCAGAAACCGGGTATGGATATACCTATGAAGGAAAATATCGAGGCGGCATAATCGAACCTGGTGTTCTGCTTCACTGCGGATAGCATGCCTATACTCAAGCCGAGCACAATGGCAAATATTGTAGCCAGCAAGATAAGCTGGAACGAATAAATCCAGTGCGATCCTATGAGTTCCAGCACCGGCATGGAGGTGCTGAACGACCATCCCCAGTTTCCCTGCAGTAAATTCCCCATATAGGAGAAATACTGTTCTATTAATGGTTTATCCAGGCCGTAACGCGCCTCGATGGCCTGTTTAACAGATTCTACATCCTGGCCTCTGGCGGCTATGTTGAGGATATACCTGTCCACCGGCGATGTAGGCCCGACGCGAAGCAGAATGAAGGTGATGGTCAGGATGCCCCAGGCAATTATTACACTGTAAAAAAGCCTTTTAATGATGTAATTGCGCATTCGTAATCCGCCTGGAAGGCGTTGTAAATTGACTTGTTTATCAGGTGGATAATTTATTCAAAACGCCAGAGATAATAGTTATAGCCCATATTTATTCCCGGCTCTATACCCTTAACAGTTTTCTGAAATCCCCGGTTGGCTCTGCTGAATACGAGGAAGTCCACAGGCTGTTCCTCGGACATAACTCTGGCCAGTTCGATATATATCTTCCTCCTGTCTTCCCTATCCAAACCGGCTGTTGATTTTACTTTCTTGAACAGCGCATCAACTTCATCATTGAAAAATCCAAACGAGTTTAGACCTCCGTCACTGGCAAAGAAAACACTGCTGCCGGAAGGGGCCAGCGGGTCGGTATTGTGTCCCATCAGCACCATGTCCCAGGGCTCTTCGCTTACTGCCTGGGGGCCATTGTTGTATCTCGGTTCCTGATCGCTTCCGGGAACCTTGTTCATCATGTACTGCCTGAGCAAAGTGGGCCATTGCACCATTTTTACTTCCACTTCTATTCCTATATTCGACAGCTCCTGCTTAATCAATAAAGACATGGATTCAACAATATCGCTGCCCGGTGTTGTTACCAGCAGGAGTTTCACAGGTTTGCCATTATTATCCATTAAAACAGTTCGATCGCCGTCACTTGTATATTCGTAGCCGGCAGATTTAAGCTGCTCCATGGCCTTCTGCTTCCCGGCTAAAGGAGCTACTCCGAACTTAACAACGTTTCCCTCGCTGTACCAGGGCGAGCTCGACGGGATAAAACTGAAAGCAGGTTCAGCGAAGCCGAGATACATCTTCTGCACGATAGTGTCTTTGTCTATTGCCATGGAAAGAGCCTGTCTGACTTCTTTTTTCCTCAGGCCTTCCCAGCCGTTAGCTCGCTGGTTATAGCAAACAAGGTTATAGCCGCGTGTGGGTACCGTATATACGTTAATCCTTTCAAGCTGTTTAAATTTAGGAACGTTGGGCGGTTCAATGCCGCAATACGTGATATCGCCCGCTTCCAATGCTCCCTGCATCACCGCTGCCGTTCCGAACATTTTAATCACATACTCACTGAAAAAGGGGGCGCCGTTATCTTTGCCCAGGAAGAAATCCGGATTCCTTTCTACAACGAATTTATCGTTTCGCAACCACTCTTTAAACCTGTAAGGCCCCAGATTGCCTGTATAGGATAATTCATTAAACTCTTTCGCCTGTGTGAAAGCATCGACTTTTCCCTCATATTTGGAGGCGATATATTTCGGGTAAGGTATCAGATCATATAGAGTATAGACAAACTCGGGATCGACTGTCTGTCTGGTAACTGTAAAGGTCGTGTCGTTAATCACGCCGGGATTAACGAAAACTTTGTGACCGTTCACGTCCTCCATCCAATCATCTCTGTAATTGTAGTTAAGCCAGTCCGAGAACATGAGGTTTTTCAAGGTATACACGTAATCTTCTGCTGTTACCTGCGAGCCGTCACTCCATTTGAGGTCGTTACGCAGGGTAATGGTATAAACCAATCCATCCGGAGATACTTCAATATCCCGACCCAGGCAGCGCAGCTGGATATTGAATTGATTATCATACGTGGCTAGAGATTCAAGCGCATATCCCACATAACCGAAAGATGACGCGTCCGCAGCCAGTATCCAGTTTAAGGTTTCCGCCTCTCCACCGGTAACATCGCCCTCGATAAAAACACCCTTGGCAGCAGGAGCAGAACAGCCAGTGAATACAGCAAGGATGAGTAAACCGGCTACAACTAGCTTCTGCACAGGCCTTCTATAAATGAGATCCAATTTTCACCTCACAGATACCGGATAATAGTCTAATTATTTATTCAAAATACCAGGACTGGAAATTACTTAGAACGTTGATTCCGGGTTCTACACCTTTTACGCCGCGAAAAGCGTAATTGTCTTTGTAAAATACGAGGAAGTTAACCGGTTGCTCATCGGAAATAACCTTGGAGATTTCCGCGTATATCTGCTTCCTGTTTTCCGGATTTACAGCTTCTACGGACTTGACTCGCTGATAAAGCGCGTCCACTTTGTCATTAAAGAAACCGAATAGATTAAATTTTCCTTTGGATGTAAAAAAGGTCTCACTGCCTTCGAGCGTCAGTGCGTTGGTGTGGGATGAGAGTATAACCAGATCCCAGGGCTCTTTGCTCACCGCGCCGGGTCCGTTATTGAACGCAGGATTTTGCTCGCTGCCGGGTACTTTGTTCATCAATCCATCTGCAAAAAGGATCTCGCGTGTGGAAAACTTCGGATTAATATCCAACCCTATGCGCAGCAGATTCTGCCTGATCATAATTGCCAGGTTCTGCTCGAAATCGCTCCGTATATCCACTATGAAATTAAGCTTGATGGGCTTTCCGTCTTTATCCACAAATTTCATCTGTCCATCGATCTCTTTCTGCTCATACCCGGCTTCCTTGATCATGTTTATGGCCTTCTGCTGGTCCTGCAACGGGCTCATCCCGAATTTGTTTAGAACACCTTCCGAATACGAGGGAGAATAGGGAGGGATGAAGCTAAATGCAGGATCTGCATAACCCGAATACATATTGGAGACAATTTCCGCTTTATCCATGATCATGGACAGCGCCTGCCGTACTTTCGCATTTTTCAGGCCTTCCCAACCGTTATCTCTCTGGTTATAGGCTACATAAACACAAAAACCGGTTGGAATGGTATAAACATTGACATCTTTCATACCGCGGAACATGTTAGCTTCCTGCGGCTCCACAAATGCGTAATTTATCTTTCCGTCCCTGAGGCCATCGTTAATCATCTGCTGCAGACCGTACAGCTTGATCACATACGTATCGAAATAAGGTGCGCCGCTATTTTTGCCAAGATAATAGTCTGGATTGCGTTTAACTACAAAACCGTCAATGGCATTCCAGGCCACCGGCTTATAAGCACCCAGATTACCTGTATAGGTCATATTATCGAACTCCGGAGACTGGATAAAACTGTCTTTTCTATTTTCATAATGCTGGGCAATAAGCTTCGGGTAAGGCATTAAGGCATAAATCGTGTAAATAAATTCAGGGGCAACCGTTTGGCGCACAATTTTAAAAGTAGTTTCGTTGACGACTTCAGGTTTCACAAAAACCTGCATATCATTAACATTCTCCTGCCACTTGGCACTATCTGTGCACTCAAGCCAGTCAGCAAACATAATATTTGTCAGAGTGTAAACGTAATCATCGGCGGTTACCGTGGAGCCATCCGTCCATCTTAGATCATCCCTGATAGTCACCGTGTAAACAAGCCCGTCCGGGGATACATCAATATCCTTGGCCAGACAACGTAGTTGGAGGCTAAAATTATTATCAAACACTGCCAGCGGGTCCACCATAAAACTCGCATATCTCTTCGATATTTCATCAGTGGCAATTATCCAGTTGAGTGTTTGGGCATCATCCCCTAATTGTCCCTCGATGAACTCACCTTTAACAGGATGCAGTTGTTGCGAAGTATTACATCCGGAAAGAATCATCAGAAATGCGCTTGACGCCAGCAAAATATTTACCAGTATTTTCATGTCTCTCCTTTGCAATTTGTATATATAACGCATTTATTAATAATTTGGATGCAGCACAGTTATTGTTCTTTGCGCCGTGCTCTAAAACCCCCAAAAGCGTGAAGTGTGCGTGTGCCGGCTATCCATTCACCGGCATGAGGCAGACCTCCGGGAATATGGCGCTCCTGCCCTGCAGATATCGGGATTCTCTCGCTGTTGATTATCAATATATATAGTCCCTGTATTACGATAAAATACTCATCGAAATCATGAACATGCTCAGCGGAAACACCCGCTGCCGGGCATTCCCAGAACGCAATCTGACTCCCATCGACCCCGTCATATACATAGCCCTCTATGCCTTTACTCTGCGACTGGGCACTGATAGCATTCAAGGGATTTTTCATGAAATCGGGGAAGTGGTCCAACCCTGCAATCCTCTTATGTATTAATATTTTGCCAGCTCAAAACGCTATATACTAACACAAATTCCATCTTCAGATGAAACGTTGCTTGAACTGCTCGATTACCTCATCCACTTTATCGGCTGAATCAGCTCCGATATGTTGCATCGCCTGTTCAATCTTCTGGTACTTGGATGCATCATAAATGTCATCCAGCTTTTCGTAATACCCTGCCCTCCTGCCAAGCCTGTAGTTCAAGCGATCTTTCAGAGGCATCGCAAGATACCTGTCGATCTTTGCCAAGCAGCTTTTCCTGGCCTCCGGGAATTTTCCTTCCAGTTCCGGAAGCAGGTTGAGGATATGGTCGCTCTTCAGTTCACCCGTAAAATCCAGTTTCTCGACCAGGCACCTGATTTCAGCAATGATTTCGTCTTCACTTTGCAGTTCAAATTCGCCTGACTGTAATTTGGACCAGAGTGGCATCATGGCATTAAGATGCAAAGTTCGCAGGCGTATGAAATCGGGGTTGATATCATTTAATACGCGGGCAGACTCTATGGCGTGCTCTTGAGACAATTTTTTACCGCCTAGGCCTGGCATATAATATTCGGAGAGTTCAATGGCTGCTCCTTTAACGTTTTTGCCCCCTTTTATATGGTCATCGGCTGTCATCCCTTTATCCACAAGCTTCAGCACCTCATCGCAGCCACTCTCCATTCCCATATGAATCCTGGTTAATCCTGCCTGCTTCATTTCCCCAAATTCTTCGATGGTCTTTTTCGCCGCCGTCTTGGAACGGCAATAAGATGTTATCCTTTCCAGAGAGGGAAAACTCTGTTGCAGAATGGAGATTACCCTGACTAATTCAGGAGTGCGCATAATTATGGTGTTGGCATCCTGCAGAAAAGCAGATGTCCCCCCGGCCCACAGCCAGAGCGCCACATTTTTTACGCAATCACTTGTGCCGTTCTGGTTGTAAACATAAGCAGCCACATCGCGGAATGCGCCGCCGTTTCCCGTTTTCCAGCTAAATTCCTGAATACCTTCGGCTATTACTTTTGCTGTTTCAATATCCTTAACGATATTTTCGACTGGTCTCAACTCAAACTTCTGGCCTTTGTATACAGGGCAAAACTGGCAGCGATTCCACGAGCAATTACGGGTAGCCCTGATCAGAAGCGAATATGCTTCGCTGGGCGGCCTTATCGGACCCTGTTCAAAATAATACCTGTTCAGTTTGTTTAAAGTTGCGTTATGACTGAGTTCCATGATATCCCCGGCTAACTATAAATGGTATTTTAAATCCTAATCTGCATTATTGCCAACCACGCACTCTAATAATTACAATGTTACTACTCCACATTGCATAGTTGTGATATGAACAATAAGAACAAGCGGATTGAAGTTGTCTCTTTCGACGTCGAGGGGACTATAGTCACCACGGATTTCAGCTATGCCATCTGGTTCGAGATGATCCCCCAACGTTTCGCTCTCAGGCATGGTTTAGAATTTGATCAGGCTATGTTAAAAGTCAGGCAGGCTTATGAGAGTGTGGGTGACCAGAGGCTGGAATGGTACGATGTACAATATTGGTTCACTCGCTTTGACCTGGGCAGAGCGGACATAGCCATGGAGGAGCTTCAGCCAAGGGTTAAATATTTCCCTGAAACAGCCGAAGTACTCAAAACACTGGGCAAGGGCTATAAACTGAACGTAGCGTCAGGTTCACCCAGGCATTTTCTGAAGCACCTGCTACGTGATATCGAGCACAACTTCAGCAGTGTTTATTCTTCCATCTCCGACTTCCAGCAAGTTAAGACCGCGGATTTTTACGCAGATATGTGCTGTAAGCTCGGTGTGGAACCCCGCCAGGTAGTGCATGTTGGAGATAACCTCCACTTCGACTACACTGAGCCTGCCAGTATAGGTATTAACGCCTTTCACCTGGACAGGGAAGGCAAGACTGACAACCCCGCTGCCCTGCGCGATCTGACACAAATAATTGATTTGCTGGGGAGTTTATAACTATATCAGTTCGGCATGGTTTTTCACGATCGACCGCAGTGTCACTTTCAAATCTATCCCTGGCGAATCCAACTCTAGAACAGCAGCCTCTCCACCGTTACCTGCGGCAGGATCCTTTGCACATCAGCCTTATGGCACAGCTCTGTGCCCGATGTGAGCGTGGCAGCCGTGCCGGCGGCTACGGCATAGCGTGAGGCATCTTCAAGCGTTCCGCCATGGCTGAGCTTGAGTACCAAACCCGCCACGCTTGAATCGCCGGCGCCGACAGTACTCATAATCTGCACATCGGGCGGTACTACTTTTAATACTGCAGACTTATCGGCAATTATCATACCTTCCCTGCCGCGGGAAATGGCTGCCACCTTTATCCCGCTGCTTACAATGGTCTTCACGGCATAAATGATATCCTCTTCGGTCTTAAGCTCCACCCCGAGTAAATCCTGCGCTTCCCTGACATTAGGTTTGATAATGTCAGGTTTTCCCTTAATACCTTCTTTGAGCCATTGATCAGCTGAATCAAGGACCGCCACAATGCCCAAACCCCTGGTTTTTTCTATCATCTTTTTATAAATATCCATCGGTACACCGGGAGGGACGCTTCCGGCAAAAACTATATATTTAGGTTTAGGTTTTATGCTGTTTATTTTTCCAATCAGTTTCTTAAGTTCGCCATCCGCTATCTCAGGGCCTGGTGCTGATATCCTGGTTTGTCTGTGCGATCGCAGGTCAGTAATGATGAAATTGCTCCTGGTTTCCCCCTTTATCAAGGTGAAATCACAGGGCACATCTTTCTGCTTCAAAATTGTTTTCAATAAACCCCCGTGAAAACCTCCCACAAATCCATAGGCTTTGGTATCCCCACCCAGCTCACATACAACCCTGGAAACATTAATCCCTTTGCCGCCAGGTTCACGGCTGTAACTTATCCATCGGTTGGCTTCGTCCAGCACCAGGTTCTCAACCACCACGTGCTGATCTAA
The DNA here is from genome assembly GCA_028716085.1 of Dehalococcoidia bacterium. GTDB lineage: Bacteria > Chloroflexota > Dehalococcoidia > GIF9 > UBA5629 > JAQUQM01. The sequence goes on from JAQUQM010000072.1 coordinate 8,275, forward strand.
CGAAGGATTCAACGTTACTGTGGCAATCATTTATAGTTTCTCAACTTTTAACATGTTGGTAGTACCAGGAATGCCTATGGGGATACCTCCCGTAACTACCACCAGGTCACCATCCTCAGCCAGCCCGAATTTTCGTACTGCAACAGCCGCCTGTTTGAACATATTGATGATCGATTTTGCCTCACTCACCCTAACAGCATATACTCCCCAGGATAATGATAGCTGCCTTTGGGTTTCTCCGTCCGGGGTGATGGCAAGTATCGGCGTCTGAGGGCGATACTTGGAGACCCGCCGCGCAGTGCTTCCGGAAGATGTATAAGCCACAACAGCCTTGGCTCCAAGCTGGTGCGCGGTATGGCAGGCAGCATAACTTATGGCATCATCAGTAAGCGGCTGCAAATATTTTGCCTTATTGGCGAAGGTTTCTTCATATGGCAGCGCAGCCTCAGCCTCCATGGCGATTAGCGACATCATTTTTGCGGTTTCAACTGCGTAATTGCCGATGGCTGTCTCTTCTGAGAGCATGATGGCATCAGCACCGTCGAAAATTGCATTCGCTACATCCGTAGCTTCTGCACGGGTCGGCACCGGAGAGTCAACCATTGATTCAAGCATCTGTGTGGCTACAATTACGGGCTTACCTGCGTGGTTGCATTTACGGATAAGCTCCTTTTGAACAACAGGCACTTTCTGAATGGGTATCTGCACTCCTAGGTCACCACGGGCAACCATAACCCCGTCAGCAGTTTCTAGTATCTCGTCAAAATTATTCAAACCTTCTACTCTTTCGATCTTAGCAATTACCTTCGTTGCCGAGCCCTGCTGCTGCAAAAAATCCTTCACTTTCATTACATCTTCGGCCTTGCTGACAAATGATAACCCTACAAAATCTATACCCAGCTTAACGACAAATTCGAGGTGCTTCCAGTCCTCCTCTGTAACAGCATCGGTATCCCAGGTCACACCAGGTACGCTAACACCCTTGTTATCACCCAACCTGCCTCCCGTGATGACTTTGCACCTCACTGAATCAGTACTGATAGATGCAACTTCCAGCTTGATCAAGCCATCATCCAGGAAAATGGCCTGACCCAGCTTGACATGGCGCGGCAGGTCGGGCAGATCTACCGATACCTGGGATTCATTACCCAACACATCCCGCGTGGTTAGCACATATTCCATTCCTTCTCTGAGTTTAACACCGCCCTTTTTTACTTTTCCTGTACGGTCTTTGGGCCCCGGCAGATCCAGTAGAATGGCCAGTGGTACTTTTGCTTTAACAGCTTCTCTACGTAGAATCTCCACGTATTCGCCATGTTCCTCCATCGTGCCGTGCGATGCATTAATTCGGGCAACATTCATCCCCGCTTGAAGAAGCGACTTCAGGACAGCGGAGGAATTGCTGCTGGGGCCGATAGTGCACACTATCTTGGTTTTACGCAGGGTTGCACTCTGGCGTTCATATTCAGACATTTCGAATCCTCAGTATTTACGGTACCAGTCCCTATCAGTTGCGACGAGACGCGATGTATTCAAACCAAGCTTTTGGTGCCAGGGTCGACCGTATTTCTCAGCAATAGCGGCCAGCTCTTCAAGGCGTTTGCCTGCCACCTCTTTGAAATAGGCAATCCTCTTTTCCCGGTCGGCGATTTGCATGGCCTCCTGCCAGATAGCCCTGCCACCTAAAAATCCGGATGCGCCTGCCCTGCTGGCAATTGTGACTTCGTCCCTGAACGTCTCGTAATCCACCCCTGCGCTGAGTATAACCCACGGTACGCGCGAGGCTGCATCAAGCTGCTTGCAGTACCCAGCCAGTTCAGAGATATCTTTATCATATTTCATGTCCGCCGGAAACTCGGCCTTCAGCACATCAACCGGTAAAGCAGTTATCTGTCTGGCGGTTTCTATAACCATTTCCGGCAGGCGTTTGGCAAATTCCGTGGAGTCCATGCGCTCACCTTCAACTCTGTAGGTTTTGGGCTCTACCAGAAAAGGAATGTCATATTTGAGGCAATCATCGGCCACCCTCGCAATAATTTTTAGCTGCCGGTCGGCAAGTTTCTTTATATCGGGACGAAAATAGACCAGCATCTTGACTGCCTGAGCTCCCATGCGCTTTATCTTTTCCACACTCCAACCTTTAAGTAATGTAGTCAAACGACCCATGGGGTCTTTCTCATATCCTGTAGCTTCAACGCTTACCAGTAAGCCGGTGCGCCCGGTCAGTACATTGGCCGCTATACACTGCGCTGCCCCGTACTCGGGATCAAGCAGTACTCCACTGGCATAACGCCCTATGGCAGCACACATATCCAGCTTTACATTCACAATCTCATCGTAATCCGGCGCATCGTGCTGCGCTTCCTCTATCATGGAAATCAGCCCCGCTCGGTGGTCCATGGCACACATGATGAAGATACCCGAACTCCTGGATATCTGCTGAAGTCCCCTGATTTTTCCAATGGTTAGATCTTTCATATTATCCACACCATCCAAACAATATAAATATCAATATAGCTTTTTACTAATATGATTACAAGTCCCGTTACCCATCCTGTCACATAGTTATGCAACTTTGGGGACTCAGGATAAATTCATAACCGCATTGGGCAATTCCATCACGAACAAGCTGTGCTATAATGCACGTAAAAATTCCGGCACCGGAGGAAAAGGTGGATAAGCCGTTACTATTCCCACACGATAAAACTCTCGAAAGATTACCTACACCGGAGCGAGAAAAAAGGCTGGCTGAAAAATTACAGCGGCTTATTTCTTATGCATATGATAATGCTCCCGGATTCAGGTCACGGATAGACAAGATAAAGGTTAATCCTAGTGAAATAGTAAACCTTGAAGACCTTCAGAAAATACCTGTTTTGCGCAAGGACGATTTGATTCAGCTTCAGAAAGAGAATCCCCCGTTCGGCGGTTATCTGGCCGTTCCTTTAAATGAAATCGATCATGTATACCAGTCACCCGGGCCTATATTCGATCCGCAGCGGAGATCCCGCGGGTCAAGCTCCCAATCCCAGATCGGCAAGGATATGATCGCCATGAACACCTGGTCCTATCACATCACTCCGGCAGGATTATTGATTGACAGCACTTTAAAAGGTATGGGTTTCACTGTTTTCCCAGCCGGTACCGGTAATACCGATCTGCAAGTCCAGATTATGCACGATCTGAAAGTCGGGGGCTTCGCCGGCACTCCGTCTTTTCTGGCTGCAATCATCAAGAGAGCTGAGGAGATGGGCTACGACTTCAAAAGAGATTTTAACCTCAAATATGCTATGGTAATGGGGGAGATGGGAGGCGACGTTTTAAGGAAAATGTTTACGGAGAAATACGGTATTACCTGCCTCGGTGGTGACAGCTATGCCACCGCGGATATAGGATTCATTGCCAGCTCCTGTGATAAGAATTCCGGTATGCACGTTAATACAGACACCATCGTTGAGATTGTAGATCCTTCAACAGGCAAGGTTATACCACCGGGCGATATCGGCGAAATAATTGTCACACCTTTCGATGAGGTCTACCCTTTAATTCGATTCGGGACAGGTGATCTTTCTACGCTTATTGTCGAGCCCTGCCAGTGCGGTCGCACTACTCCACGGCTCCCCAAAATCATGGGAAGGAGCGGTGACGCCGTCAGGGTGCGCGGAATGTTCGTACATCCCAGGCAGACGGATGAGGTTATTTCCAGATATCCTGAGATAAGCAGTTACCAGCTTATCGTGACACGGAATCAGAACAGGGATGAGATGCTTCTCCAGATTGAGCTGAAAGGGGAGCCACAAAACAAGGATGTCTGGTTGGAAGGACTCAAGAAAGATTTCCAGAGCATCTGCAAGGTCAGGTTCGATAAAGCTGAATTTGTACCAACAGGGAAAATTAACAAAGAAGCCAAAAGAATAACTGACAAGCGTATATATTAGCTCAAAAACATAGATGTTGTTGCATACTGTTTCCTTCACTTCCATCTCTCTGCAATAAGCCTTATAATATTGAGTTGGCTGTGGAGGTTCGCTGGGGAAAATAAAAGCTCTATATCAGTAGAAATCGCATATTTGTTGGTGCGCAATGGTAACAGAGATAACGTCCGGTGAAAAGCTATTTAATATCAGCTCAGTTTGCTGCGGAGGCAAGCTTACCTGGTATTACATAGAAAAGCCCAGCGAAAGGGAAGTACAGTATCTCGCAGATAATTTCCACTTTCATACGCTGGCGCTGGATGATGTGCTGAGTAAAGTTCAACGTCCCAAAATCGATGATTACGGGAGCTATCTGTTCATTGTATTGCATTTCCCTGTGTTCGATAAAACAAATCGCGTTACTACGCCTAGTGAGCTTGATATATTTGTAGGCGAAAATTTCCTGGTTACCAGCCATAAAGGCGGCCTGAAACCGCTTTCCAAGCTATTTAACGAATGCCTTATAGATGATGATATTCGTCAGAAATACATGGGCAGGAGTGCGGGGTATCTTTTTTACCAGATACTCGATCGCCTGGTCAATTACTGTTTCCCCATTCTGGATAAAATCATAGAAAATATCGACCAAGTAGAAGATCTGATTTTCACAAGGACTGTACCGGAAACGGTACGCGGCATCTCGCTGATCCGCAGAGACCTCATTTCATTCAGGCGCATCATCCATCCACAGATATCCGTTGTAGAGGAACTTGAAAGCGAACGCTATCCATTCTTCAAAGAGGATCCGGACGTTTACTTCGGAGACATTGCCGACCATGTACGCAAGATCTGGGACGGTCTGGAAGACTGTAAAGAGGTGGTGGACGGCCTTGCCGATACCAGCAACTGGCTCACTTCACACAGGATTCAGGAGGTGATGCGCTTCCTAACCATCGTTATGGCATTAATGGCGCCGCCTACACTTATAGCCAGCATCTACGGTATGAACATTCATCTCCCGGGCGGGCTTACGACCGGGGATTCATTCACATTCATACTTGTACTTGTCTTTATGCTTCTGACAGCGGGGGGTATGCTGTACTATTTCTATCACAAACGCTGGCTATAAGTTATAAATTTGAGATGACCGAAATCCCGAAACTTACATATTCTTACAGATTCCTATTTATAGCCGCGCTCTTCATAACCTGTATCATTACGGCAAATATACTCATTGTTAAACAAATAACCGTCAACGGCCTCATCCTGCCGGCAGCTATCGTAATTTTCCCGATCAGCTACATCTTTGGCGACGTGTTGACCGAAGTCTATGGATATGCTCAGACGCGGCGTGTCATCTGGCTGGGCTTTTTCTGTAATCTACTGACCGTGGTAGCTATCTGGGTAGTGGGAATGCTACCTCCTGCTCCAGTCTTCGAAGCGCAATCCGCTTACGAACGTATTCTCGGTAGCACGCCACGGTTCCTCGCAGCCTCCTTCCTTGCATATCTCGCAGGAGAATTCGTCAACTCCTATATCATGGCAAAAATGAAATTGATTACCAGAGGGAAGTGGCTGTGGACCAGAACTATAACTTCAACGCTGGCCGGCGAAGGAGTTGATACCGTTATAGTGCTTCTCATCGGCTTCTGGGGTGTTTTGCCGGTGAATGTGCTGGCGATGATGATACTTGGGCATTGGGCCATCAAGT
>JAQUQM010000073.1 GCA_028716085.1 Dehalococcoidia bacterium
TACTATGTTCACTATCCACAACACTATAATGCATCTACAAACATGACTATTAGATGTTATCGGCAGTCGGTTTGCTGTCGTTTACATAGGACAAGGGCTGTTTTTAATGGATCGAAGGTGTAAAATATAACGACATGCCAGGTTGCTGCAGTGTCTGTCCGGTTTAAATCAAATACTTAACTTGAGGAGATACAGATGGATCAATCGATTGTTGGTATACTTTTCGGCCTTATAGAAAAAGCATGCTTTGCTATTGTCATTTTTTATTTGCTGTTCCACACGCAATATTTCAGAAAAATGTTGAGCGGCAAGATTAATGCAGTTAACCAGATTGTTCTGGCAATCGTGTTCGGCCTTTTTGCCATCTATGGCACATACAGCGGTGTGCAGACATCGGGCGCCATAGCCAATATCAGAAACCTGGGGCCCATGATGGCTGGATTTGTGGGTGGCCCCTGGGTCGGCCTGGGAGCCGGACTGATAGGCGGGGTACACCGCTATTTTATGGGTGGCTTTACCGCTATCCCTTGCGCGCTCGGCACTATTCTTAGCGGCCTGATAGCAGGCATTATTCTAGTCCTGTTAAAAGGTAAAATAGGTATCTGGAAGCCCGCACTTTTCGCCTTCCTTATGGAATCGCTGGATATGACAATGTTGCTTGTGATGGCACAACCCTTCGATAAGGCGCTGACTCTTGTCAAAATAATCGCTATACCCATGATCCTGGCAGACACAATAGGTATAGCTATTTTTGCATACATGCTGAAGCAAACATTCAGGGGCAAGGATAGCGGCTCCGGTCTTGCTTAAAGTCCGGCTCCCACTCAGAGCAGATACATATTTTCTGCTTCTTTGAGTAACCTGTCCCGAAAATCAGGATGTGCGATGCTGATAATATCCAGTGCCCTGTCTTTGGTGGATTTTCCTTTCAGGTTAATCACACCGTATTCGGTTACCAGGTAATGTACATCCATTCTCGGTGTGGTTATTACAGCGCCGGGATCCAGCTTTGGCACCACCCGTGATATCTTGCCGTCTTTGGCCGTAGAGTAAAAAGCCAGAATCGATTTGCCGCCTCTAGAATTAAAGGCCCCGCGTACATAATCCAGCTGGCCTCCCGTTCCGCTGAACTGGGAACCAGCCAGGAATTCTGCGTTGCATTGTCCCAGCAGGTCAACCTGTATAATGGAGTTTATTGAAATCATATTATCATTACGTGCCACTACATTGGGATCATTGGTATAGGAAACAGGATAACTTTCCATGCTGGGATTATCATCCATAAACTCGTACATTTCTTTTGTGCCTTCGGCAACCGTAAAGACGTGTTTCCCGGGATGCAAATTTTTTTTGCGCCCTGTGACAGCTCCTTTTTTAATCAGATCGACCATCGAAGGACCAAAAACCTCAGTATGTATTCCTAGGTCTTTGTGATGCATGAGATGATTCGCAATTACATTGGGCAGGCCTCCAAAGCCAAGCTGTATAGTAGCCCCATCAGGAACCATCTCGGCAATTTGTTTGCCAATCATATCATCTTCCGGCCTGGCAGCAGGCCACTTGTATTCAACTAAAGGGGCATCATTCTCCACAATGGCATCTACCTCAGATACATGCAGCAGAGAATCGCCAAATACGCGGGGCATATTTTTATTGACTTCCACAATCAGTCTTTTACAGCACCTGGCAACGGTGGATGTGTAATCATTCGCAGTTCCAAAGCTAAAAAAGCCTGCCTTATCCATCGGTGAGACCGTTGTAACTACAAGATCGATATCCAGGTAATCCTTCATCAGCCGTGGAACCTGGTGAAAGTGATTGGGCACGAAATAATCGAGGCCAACCTTTACCGCCGACCTTGATGACTTACTTACAAACCACGAGTAAGCCTCTACACAGTCGCTCAGGTCCGGCGCCAAGAGAGTACTCGATACAATATCCGTTGCCAACAGTGAATGGACCTTAATATCCTTGAGCCCACCCAAACGGCAACGGTCCGCGAGTGCCCTGAGCAGTGCCGGCGGCTCTGCAGCGGCCAATCCATGCACTATCGTTGAACCGTTTTTAATATTTTTTACCGCTTGATCAGAAGATTTGAGTTTTCTCTTATAAAGCGTTGTATATATATTCAAAAAGGCTGCTCCTTCCCGTTTTCGATCCAATAATTAAAACGTTATTTATTAACAGGCAGCATACTGCGACCATATTTAAATCAAATTCATCCAGCCGGCCATCAGGAGGCTGCATGACATCAAAATGCTCTTGTCTCTTCAGGCGCCAAAGCCACTTAAAGCAGCGTTGTCTGTATCGTAAATATTGAAAAGCTGCGTAAAACCCGCAATATCGAACACTTCTTTTATCTGCGGCTTCATGCAGGATAGTTTGATATCGCCCTGTAACTTGCGGACTTTTTTAAGTTCTGCAAGAAACACGCGCAATCCCGAACTGCTGATATATTCCAGCTTCTCAAAATTAATGACGAGTTTGATTTGACCGCCTTCGATCAGTGCATCCAGCTTTTTTTCCGCTTCATTGGCGCTATAGGCATCAAGCCTGCCGGTAAAATTGAGAACAGATACATCCCCTGATTTTTTCTCGGTTAGATCCAATTGGCCCTCCTTCTTACATCTCAGTTCTTAGCTTTTTATAACATTATACTGCGTGGTTATTTAAAATAGGTTATTTATACACGGATAGCTAACCATCCTTGTTTATATATATTGTATAGCAAATGTACGGCTCGTATCTTCAAGCAGCCTTGATTTCGTTTTTTACCAGTTTTTTATACTTGATCGCACCTTTCCTTATTAATTCTGGCATAGAATCCCCTAAGATCTTTATACAGCTCATGAAACGATCCGTATAAAAAATCATAGACCTGCCGGTTTTCAGCCCTGGGTTCAAAAGTCGTATCCACTGTGACAACTTTCTTCAATGAATCGAAATCTTTATATATGCCCAACCCGACTGCCGCTGTCATTGCCACACCCACTGCCCCGGCTTCCTGTGGATTGTGCACTGTCTCCACCGTCTTTCCAGTAACATCAGCCAGTATCTGCATCCAGGGATGCCCCAGTGCCCCACCCCCTATCACTCTCAGGGATGGCAGAGGAAATTTATATTCCTTTTCCACCCTTTCAATTATCCAGCGTATATTATAGGCCACACCCTCATATACAGCCCGCAGTAGATGCTCACGCGTATGTTCGGGAGTCAGGTTAAGAAAACCGGAGCGTATATAAGTGTCCGATATGGGTGTCCTTTCCCCGTACATCCACGGCATGAACAGAAGGTAGTCAGAACCTGCGGGCACCTGCGAAATCCTGTCATCCATATAACCAAATATGTTAAGAACTGTCGGATCGGCCTTCTCGGCCCGGCATATCTCGTCTCCAAGCCATTTGAGACAACCTCCTGCCAACTCCATCTGTGATAGCAGCAGAGCTTTTTCCGGATCTGCAGAATGTATGGCTGCAATGCCGTTTTTACCCGTTGGTGTGCGCCTGGTGACAACACCTACCCAGGCCGAGGTGCCAATGCTTATATGGCCTTCCCCTTCACCAACAGCGCCCGAACCGACGGCGGCCGAGGGAACATCCCCGGCTCCGCCCATTACCGGCGTGCCCTCAAGAAGCCCCATTTGTTCGGCCGCTTCTCTTGTCAGCCCGCCGATTTTGTCAATAGAGCGTACTAGCGGCGCCAGCTTTTTTGTATCGATTCCAACGTATTTAAAGATGGCCTCCAGCCAGGTCTTTTTCTTCAGGTCCAGCCCGAATGCCGAGGCGTTGCTCCAGTTCATAACCATGTTCCCGGTACTGCGATAATTCAGATAACCATTTACGTCCAGGAAGCACTTCATCCTGGCATAGATTTCAGGTTCGTTCTTTTTGAGCCAGATAAGTTTCGGTATGCCGTCTTTTCCACCGATCGTAGCTCCGGCGATGGCCGCAAAAACATTGGGGCCGAGGAACTTGTTCATAACCCAGATGGCTTCTTCGGGAGCGCGGCTATCCAGCCAGATAATACCCTGTCTTAATGCGCCGTGCTTTTCGTCCATAGGTACAATACCCAGCATCTGAGTTGAATAAACAACGCAAAGAATATCTGAGGGAACCACTTTGGTATCGGCCAATAGCTGTCTGGTTGTCGAAGTAACCGCCTGCCACCAATCCTCCGGGTCCTGCTCAGCCCAGCCAGGCCTGGGATATTTTATTTCATAGGGGCTGATACATTTGCCGTGGACGCCGCCTTCAAGATCGACCAGAGCTGCTTTGTTATTGCTGGTACCAACATCATGGGCCAGAATGTATTTAGGCATAAATCCACACCCCCGAAATAGAATTATTCAGATAACACGGCTACCTGATACCGCGCATAATCATACACAACAGAGTGCCATCATTCAATAGCCCGAATTCAATATAAGCTTATACACCTTTGTCTGAATTCGCCGCTGTTCACATATTTCAATCTATTTATATAATGTATATTGGTATTGATCATGATGTTCACACCTTCATATGTGGCATTGTACGAGTCCGGCGAACTGGAAAGTCGTGTTAATCAACTTAATGCACGTTTGCTGAGCTGCGATATATGCCCCCGTTCCTGTGGTGTCAACCGGTTTGAAAACAGTGGGGGATTCTGCCGCTCAGGCCGGCTGGCTGCCGTTTCGAGCTATTGCGATCATCACGGGGAAGAGCCGGCACTATCCGGTACGAGGGGGTCGGGGACAATATTCTTCAGCCGCTGCAACCTGAGATGTATCTACTGCCAGAACCACCAGATAAGCCAGGGCAATGATTCTTCAGCACAGGAAATGGACAGCCATCAGCTATCCTGGATTATGCTACATCTCCAGAACGATCTGGAATGCCACAACATCAATCTCGTTTCGCCCAGTCATTTTGTTCCTCAGATCGTAGAAGCGGTTCACGAGGCAGTACGAGGCGGACTCTGCATCCCGCTGGTATATAACACCAACGCCTACGATTCCGTGTCCGCTTTAAAAATGCTTGATGGAGTGATCGATATTTATCTTCCTGATATCAAGTACTCTTCTGATAAGTGGGCCAGGCGTTTTTCACGCAGCAAAGGGTACGTAACAGCAAGCAGATCGGCCATTATGGAGATGTACAGGCAGGTTGGCAACCTGGTAACTGATGAATCCGGCGTAGCGCAAAGGGGGCTGATTGTACGTCATTTGATTCTACCCAATGATATGTCGGGTAGTATTCAATCGCTTGGATGGCTCGCGGACAATATTTCCAGGGATGTAACTGTAAGTATTATGTCCCAGTATTATCCCTGCCACAATGCATCTCAAGAGCCGCTCTTAGCAAGGAAGATTACTTCAGAAGAATATCATGCTGTAGTTACTTGCGTGGAAAAGATGGGGTTGGAAAACGGCTGGCTGCAGCAAATGGACGCAGCGGAAAACTATTTGCCTGATTTCAGGCGGGAGGGGCATCCATTCTCGGTGATATGACCGCGGGTGAATTACATCCTGTCTTTTAAATTCTTTCTAAATATGGCGCGTTTAAAGCTGCCGCCCGATTTACCCAGTATCTGCTTAATGCGCGGTATGTACATCAAAATGGGCACCAGCGCAATACAGATCGAATATACGGTCAGGCCGGGATCATGATAGGCAAACCATGCTAATAGCGGGAAGGCGATAAAAGATATTCCGTAGCTAAAAGTGGGCCAGCGCGTTATCAGCATCAGTAGCAGGAACGAGGCGAGGTAAATCACGCAACCCCAGGGAATCGGTATCTTGACACCACCTACGTCAATCCACATCACCCAGGCAAGCAGAAATGCCAGCACGCCTATTGCCGTAGCTCCCCCCTTCCCGCCCTTAAATTTAAGGAACACCGGGAAATTATGGCCTGCAATAACCGCTACGCCGGCAGCCATTTCAACCGGCAGCACATATTCGGCAGGCACCTGGAATAATGATGTCGCTATAAGATATGAAAAGCATAAAGCCAGCATGCCTTTAATAATGTCCGCTGCCAGAACCAGCATCCCCGGCCAGAAGCCGATAGTGTAAAAAACATTCATGGCGCCCATATTGTGGCTGCCGACCTGCCTGATATCCACTCCCTTAAAAGCACGGCCGACAAGATAGGCTGATGGTGTGCATCCGATGAAGTAACTTACGATAGCAGTTAAAATGAAAGCCAGCACGATGTTCATCATAATAATTTCCCCGTAGCAGTATACTATAAACGATCGCCGGCGTAAACACATAATGCATACGTAATTGACCGTCAAAATCCGAGATTCACGGCGTCAGTCACCTACCCCCACACCCATCTTTGTATCGCTTCGTTCTTAAAGGCGCTTGACGATAAAGAAACGGTAGCCATGGAGTGCCTTTTCAAGTAAACATATCTGCATATTATTGACATTTGTAATAGTACAATTGTCCGACTATGCGAAAGGGGTTTTGTCGCCATGAATGGATATAATCTCCCAATATTTGGAATAGTATTAATAAAATACAAAATAATGATGTAAAGATTGCATGCTTGATCTTTTACGGAAACGATAGTATTATATGAATATGTCATATAGCTATGACGTAAATAATAAATAGCGGGTAGGAGTGTGAGAAATGAAGTTACCAAGTAAATATAATGCGAATCTAACACCAAAAGGTCAGGCAAAAGTAGGCAAAGCTTCAATTCCTGTTAAAGCTGCCATCCAATACTTTGGCTATAATGTTGTTCTTGAGGAAGTGGCTTCGGGCAATCTCTATGTGTTAACTGCAGACGATATTAAAGTTCTAAATGCAGTTGCATAAATGACTAGCTAAAGAAATGTGATACTGAAAAATCAGAGAAGCCATACATTTATAATTACAGACAGCGACATTTTGATTACAGACTTATTAAGAGCCGGACTATAAAAGCTGCATGTCCGGGCATTCTGGTTGTCCCTGGGCACACCACACATAAACGAAATGGGGTGCACTATGACGCGAAGAAGTGGTGAAAGCACCCTTATAGTGAAATGGATGCTTATTTTAACTTTGAAGGTACCACAACGACGGCGCTGCCGGTAGTTGTTTTTTCTTTATTGCCGTTCTCTACCCAGATTTCGCATTCCACCAGGCATTCATCCCCTTCCACATATTTCCGGGTGACTTTGCCCCTGCACCACCAGGTATCCCCATCCAGCGGTTCATCCAGTGTTTTCATCTTGCGCGGGTAGTCGACACCTCGATAACGGCACGATAGTTTTTTCAGCTTTCCTTTGGCCCCAATCCAATCGATCATCAAATTAACCAGCCACGCACGTTTCAGCAGGCCGTGTACAATGGGGTGCCCCACACCAAGGTTTTTAGCGAAATCGTCCTCATAGTGAAGTGGATTGAAATCTCCCGATGCTCCCGCATACTGGACGAGCATCCTAGTAGTGGCTATTTTCTCCAGCGGCGTGACTTCGCTGCCGATTTCTACATCTTCATAATAAATCTGTTTAACCATCGCTTCCCCCTATGAGTTATGCCGCAGAAACTAGAAATTTAAAAAGGTGTTACGTGCTATTAATACGACAATTCCCCGCTGATTGGTATAGGTAGTCTCGATTGTGGTGACCATGGTAGGCCCCATCTTGGTTTCACGTCCCTCTATACTGGCCAGGTTAACAACTGCGACCAGTGTATCACCCGCACCAACAGGAGCCAGGAAGTCATACTCAACACCCCCGTCAAGCAAGCCGACAGGCGCTCCCGCCTGTATCAGCTTTTCCACGACCTTGAACATATCGAATCCTTTGGCCACAGGCCAGCCCGTGAATCCGGGCGGAGCCATCAGACGACCCCATTCGCTGCCGGCAGCATACTCTATATCACTATGTAACGGATTCGAATCCCCTACCGCCTGGGCATAGCGTTGAATTGCCCCCTCCTCAACCTTGAAGACAATAGGGCCCTCTTTGTGACCGATTAATTGCTTCAAGCTATCGGTAACTACAAACGCTGCCATAGCGCAACCTCCTCTATGGTTCTCCTATTTGCCTACGATACATACGCTGACAATGTTCATGGAAGGGAATCCACCCATATTGTGCGTGAGGCCGATTTTAGGGTCCTTTAACTGCCTTTTATCAGCCTTGCCCTGCAATTGCTTATACATCTCGTACATCATCCGCAATCCGCTGGCGCCGATGGGATGGCCGAAACATTTTAGCCCACCATCCGGCTGGATGGGCTGAGCGCCATCGAGGTTAAAACGGCCTGCTTCGATATCTTCCTTTACCTTACCCCTTGGGCTGAACTGCAAGTCCTCCATAGTAACGGCTTCTGTGATTGAGAAACAGTCGTGCACCTCAGCCATACTGACTTCCTCACGCGGATTCTTGATTCCAGCCTCCTTATATGCCGCAATACCAGCACGGTAAGCCGCCTCAACATGGGCACCATCCCATTTGGTATACATCATTTCCTCGCCGGAGGATACGGCTATCTGCAGTGACTTGACGTATACCGGATCAGGCCTGAATTTTTTAGCCATATCCGCTCTGCATACTATGGCTGCCGCTGCACCATCGCTGACTCCGCAGCAGTCAAAAAGCCCCAAAGGCCATGCTATGATGGGCGCATTGATTATTTGCTCCACGGTAACTTCCTTACGCAGGTGTGCTTTGGGGCTCAAAGCCCCGTTTTTATGGCTTTTGGCCGATACTTTGGCCAGCATCATCTTGCCGTCCTGCGGATTGAGATTATATTTCGAGAAATATTTGGTAGCCATCATGGCAAATCCGCCGGGAGCAGTAAGGTTGGAATTAATCAAAGGCATCTTGTATCCGAAGCCACCACCCAGGGGCAATCCTCCATACCCGGTATCCTTTAGCTTTTCCATCCCGAGCGCAAGGCAGATATCATAGGCGCCCGAAGCTACAGCATACACCGCGCCGCGCAAGGCTTCCGATCCCGTAGCGCAAAAATTCTCCACCCTGGTTATGGGGATGAAAGGTAATTTCAGCGTAAGCCCCAGGGTGGTAGCACCGCGTCCAACACTGATATCCGGCATATGCACACCCCACCATGCCGCCTGGATATCCTTTTTATCTATACCGGCATCAGCCAGGCACTCCACAAATGCTTCTACGATCAAGTCCTGGGGTCCTGCATCGAATCTTTCGCCGAATTTGGTGCAGCCCATTCCTATTATTGCTACTTTATCTCTAATTCCTTCTGCCATTTTGATTTCCTCCTAATTCCTTTTTCAAGTCAGGAAATAATGGGTACCGCTTTCCAGCCGTAATTCACGGCGGCGCGCTTCTCATCTGTATATTTGATCCTGAAGCTCATCTCGACAGGCATACCCACTTTCAGGGTGTTCGGGTCGCAGTCCGTGAAATCAACCAGTGCCCTGCCGCCGCCTTCATAGTCGATAAAGCCGTAAGATGCAGGCGGATCAATGCACGGCGCAAGAAAATCGCTGGTATATGTAAATATGGTTCCTGGTTTATCTGCAAACCTGTAGGGTTCCATCTGGTCGACAGCACCGCAGTCGGGATTGGGACAGATCCTTTGCACGGGGTAGCTCGGCGTGCCGCACTGTTTGCACTTCGCGCCTACCATCCCGTTTATTTCCCGGTTATCCCTGGATATGATGGAGAACGAAGTGAAAACCATCTCCTCGCCACGGATTCCCACCTCCGCCGGTATCTGCTTTCTGAACGCCAGGTATTTATCGTAGCTTCCCAGCGGCGCCTTATCGGCAAGGTTTCCTTTGACTCCCCGCTTATCCTTCATCTTCTTAATATTCTCGGTTACCGTAAGATAGAATGAGTCGCATCCCTGGCCGAAGCTGACAACCATGATCTTATCGCCGGGTTTTGCGTCTTCAAGGGCAGCGACCAGCATCATCAATGGATGTGCCACGCCGGTATCGCCGACATTACCCAATAATGGGTCCTGGACCTGTTCAGGTGACAGACCCAGCGTCTTACCCAACGCTGAGTGTGCGCTGGAAAAAGCGCAGGCATAAATTACCTTGGAGAACTCCTTGATGGTCAGGTTATATTTTTTTACCAGGCCTGACACAGCTTCAGGGATAAACTTCATATAGCCGGCATCGCGGATAAACCTTTCTTCCCACATGTGCTCAAGCCGTTCCCCTTCCAGACGGCGCCGGTCAACAAAATCGTGGGAGGTTGAATACGATCCCTCGATACGGGCTACGATGTCCTCTTTGCCGAGCAAAAACGCCGCAGCACCATCGCCGTATGTATAATCTCCATTACCGCCAACCTTGCTGACGCGGCAGTCCGCGGCACAGACCAGGCAACTTTCCAGCGAACCTGAAGCAATAGCATCACTGGCTGCCAGCAAGGCGGCAGTGCCGGACTTGGTCGAGTCGGTAAAATCCGCAGCCCTGACACTGGTATTGAGATCCAGAGCCGCCGCAATAATGCCCGCATTCTGTCTTAATGAATAAGTGGGAGACGTGGTGGCAAAGTACAAGCCGTCTACTTTGCCACAATCCTCACCCCTGAGGCAATCCATAGCTGCAGCTACGGCCATTGTTACACTGTCTTCATCCCAGTTTGCCACTGCCTTTTCACCCCTCAGAGGAGCAAATCCAAGGAACAATAAAGCCAGCTGCATTACATTTCTATCCAACCTGAACCTGGGAATATGCGCTCCATACGATTTAATGCCGACCATTTCTCCTCCTTAATCCAATAGTAGTGAAAGTGGGGCTACCTATTTATTAACGAGTGATTTTACAATAATTACAGTCTGCTCACAATAACGTATACGCTATTTTATTATAGCTAATTTACCTTTGGCGAAAAAATTTTGCAAGCTATTTTTTATTTTAATTGACCGGACAATTAAAGACCAAGCCCGGAAGCAATTTTTTCCAGATGTAAGCTGGTATCTCCCAGCATAAACTCAGCCGTTTTAATACGCCGGAAATAGCATCCCAGATCATGGTCCATGGTAAAGCCGATGGCGCCGTGAATTTTAACGCCGTCGATGCAGGCCCTCTGATAGACTTTGTTGGCTTTGGCCTTGGCGATTGAAATCTGCACATCGGCTTTGACTCCCTGTGTAAGCAGCCACGCTGCGTAATAGACAAGGTATTGCAACCCTTCTATGTCAGTAAACATATCAACCAGCTGGTGTTGAATCACCATCAATGAACCGATTGGTTTATCAAACTGAATCCTCTCCTTGGCATAATTATTGGTCATTTCGAGTACGGCCTGGCAAGCACCCGATACTTCGGCGCATTTGAGAACCGTTCCCCACTGCATTATCATATCTAAAACCTTCCGGCCGCTATTAATACGGCCCAGGACGTCACTCCGGCTGACTTTGACATTTCTGAACCTGACTCTGCACTGTCCGTCTCCAGCAAAAGTGGAAATTTTTTCTATTTTAACGCCACGGCTTTTGGCCTTTACAATAAATGTGGTCAAACCACCATCCCCACCTGCGTCCTTACCTGTATTGCACACAACGAGGAAATAATCAGCAATATGGGCATAAGGAACAAACATCTTCTCGCCATTGATAACAAAATGCTTCCCGTCGTAATCCGCCGAACAATTTATGTGAGAGGCTTCGTATCCTCCATGTCGCTCTTCTATAGCCAGGCTCCAGATGCTCTTGCCCTCCGCTATAGATGTGAGGTAATTCGCTTGCTGTCGTTTATTCCCGAATTTCATTATGGGAATGGCGCAAAGCGCGACCGTAGCAAAAAACGGCCCGGGGGTGATATTCCTGCCCATCTCTTCCATGAGTATGACAAGATCCAGCAAATCGGCACCCGTCCCGCCATACTGCTCGGGAAAAATCAGGCCCAACCAGCCCAATTCAGCCATTTTCGACCACATTTTGGGATCATAATTAGTATCACTTTCCTCCAGGTCGCGTACTTTAACCTTGTTGCATTCTACGGATAAAAAATCCCTGGCCATGGTTTTAAGCATGTTCTGCTGTTCGCTTAATTCGAAATCCATCGTTATCCTCTTATTAATCAATAAGCCCTGGGTAATCCCAACTTGAATTGCCCGATAATATTTTTCTGTATTTCATCGGTGCCGGCTGCAATAGAAAGGCCGGGAAACATCATATAAAGGCGTGTTATCAATCCCATGATTCTGGGCCAGCGGGATGCCCGGTCAATCTGTGAGTAAGCGCCTATGATTTCCGTGCCTGTGGTTGCCAGTCTCTGCATAAAGAAGTCGCAGTATGCCTTATTCCTTGCCGCCTCGTAGACGGGAATAACTCCGCGCGACATCTTCCAGGTAATCTCATAGCCAAACAGTTTCAATGTATCGAGTTCAATGGCACGCTCGGCAATCTTGTTACGGACTATGGGATCACTTGCCAGGGTCTTTCCGTTATAAGTAGTTTCCCGGGCGTATTTGACGATGAATTCAAGAATACGTCTGGCACTACCGAAAAACTGGGGCGCCATGCTGTGCCTCTCAAAAGCCAGCGACTGCATGAGGTGGTACCAGCCACGATTCTCCGTACCTACGAGGTTGGTAACCGGCACCCTGACATTATCCAGGAAAAACTCATTGAAGATATGGACGCCGGCATAGTTCAATATGGGTTTTATTATAATACCAGGGCTTTTCATATCCACGATCATAAGACTGATACCATGCTGCTTTTTCTTGACGGATGCATCTGTCCTGACTGCCATCCAGCACCATCTCGCACGGTGAGCACAGCTCGTCCAGATTTTTTGTCCGTTGAGGATATATTCATCTCCGCTTTTAACCGCCCTGGTCTGAATATTGGCAAAATCCGATCCGGCATTAGGTTCGCTATAGGCCGTGCACCAGACTCCGTCAGGATCTCCACTGGCTATTAACGGTATGTACTTTTTTTTCTGCTCGTCACTTCCAAAAAGCATGAGTGAAAGGCCCACCCAACCAATTCCGCTGACACCCATGCTTGTTCCTGGTATCCCCCAGTAGCTGGCCTCGTCAGCATATACATGCTGTTCAAAATAAGATGCTCCCTGTCCGCCGTATTCTTTGGGCCAGGCCATGGTCAGCCACCCTTTCCGTGCAAGCTTCCGGGACATGGACATGGCAAACTCCCAGTCCTCATCATTACTCTCTTCTTCCATGCCCGCTATTGTATTTCTTCCCGCCAGTTCCACTCCGGCAAACTGCCGGATCTCTTCACGCAGCCTCTCTTCTTTTTCACCGAATTTAAAATCCATTGCTGCTCCTTACTTTAATAATATAGCTGCAGACCGAAATTATACAGGTTATAATTTGGGCATAAGAAATGTATCCGTGTGTATCGGCCGTATATTACAGCTTATTTTATCTGCGTTAAACTATTATAAACCCTGTCTTTCCAGGCGACTCCGGCTCCAAGTGCACGCCGTGAGGAGCCGTACAAAATCGTAAATATCAGGAACACCATACCCAGAGGATGAAATACCAGTGAGAGGTGTGATCCCTTGAAATACGTATCTGTGATTAACCGCATAAACAATATCAATAGCACCTGGCTTACGATAAGCCAGCCCGCTTGTGTTATAGATATGTCGGACATCACGGAGTTCAGCGGCCCCACTATCAGCCAGTAAAAGGGCGCTATGTAAAATATATAGGCGGCAAGCACGAATCCCATAAGTGCCATCGGCGACAAAGCCGCCACTGAATACATCCATTTAATACAGCCTTCGGTCATAGCCCCCAGATTGGTATACATTC
>JAQUQM010000074.1 GCA_028716085.1 Dehalococcoidia bacterium
GGTTACGCAGTTAGCTGCAAAGTCACCCCCAAGTGTGGCAAAGGGCACATGCCGGTACCCACTGTACACAATATCTTCATGAATTTCATCGGACACAATCAGAATCTTATTTTTAATGCATAATTCACCCAAGCTTCGCAATTCCCCTTCCCGCCATACCCTGCTTATCGGGTTGTGCGGATTACATAGAATGATCATTTTAGTCCGGGGCGTGATCTTCCGCTCCAGGTCTTCCAGATCCGTTACGTACTGGCTGCCTTCCAACCGCAAGGGATTATCCAGTATCTCACGGCCGTTGCACTTGACGGCATTAAAGAAAGGAAAATAGACGGGTGTCTGCAGGATCACCTTGTCGCCCGGCTGGGAGAACGCCTGCACCAGCAGATGAATAGCCGGCACCACACCCGGGGAGAAAGCTATCCATTCCTGCTTTATCTCCCAGTTGTGCCGCCTTTTTATCCATGATATTACCGCATCATAATATGACTGGGGGACTCCACAGTAACCATAGATGCCTCGTTCAGCCACCTTTCTGACTGTATCAATGATTTCCTGCGGCGCGCGGAAATCCATGTCCGCCACCCACATCGGCAGCAGGTCTTCGCCCGGTAAATACTTGGACATAAAATCCCACTTGAGCGAGTTTGTGCCACGGCGGTCGATCACCGAATCAAAATCATATTTCATCATTTATTCACCCCAGGCAGATCAGATACATGATAGCCGATACCGCTAACTATATGGATAGCCCCGTCTTGTAGCCCTCCTGTACGGCTTCAAATATGCGCCTTGGCTTGGAGGCATCCCCTATGCAATGGACTTCCGGTATCTTCCCTTTAACGGCTTCAAGCAGGCTGTTGTCCGGCCTGTATCCCACCGCTATGATCACTGTATCAGTGGGGATGGTCTCGTTCTTGCCTTCGGATACAGTAACTGTCACTTCACCGTCATTAATCTTCTCGCAGCAGGCGTTTGTATGAATGATAACTCCGCTATTTCGCAGACCGTCCATAAGGCGCCGCCTCACCATGGGGTACATATCGCTGGCGGCACGCTTGAGTATCTCGATTATAGTAACCTGTTTGCCTTTCTGTGCAAGATAAAGCCCTGTCTCGCAGCCTACTGTACCTCCACCCATGATAACCACGCGTTGCCCGGCTTTTTTCCGGCCTGAAAGCACGTCCAGGGCGGTAACCACGGACAGGCTGTTAATGCCCGGTATAGCGGGCATCAGAGGAACAGCGCCGCTGGCTATGACCGCAACGTCGGGCTTAAGCTCTTCCACAACAGAAAGGGTAGCTGCTGAATTCAACCTGACCTCCACTCCGCTTTTCGCCATCTGGCCGATCAGGTAGTTCATCCAGACGGCTATATCTCCCTTATAAGGCGGCACGGATGCTTCGTTCAGCTGTCCACCCAGTTTCCCGCCTTTCTCCAACAGGGTTACTTTATGTCCGCGCAGTGCTGCCACCCTGGCCGCTACCATTCCGGCCGGCCCGCCGCCGATGACGACTACTTTTTTCTTTTTCCGTGCCGGTTTAATTCTATATTCCCTCTCCCTGCCCAGGGCCGCATTGATGGTGCAGGTAGTGTTCCTCTCCCCCAGCGGTTCGCCTGGAGCGCGCCGCTCAATGCATTCCATGCACCCGATGCAGGGATTGATCTCGTCCGTGCGTCCTTCCGCCGTTTTTATAGCCAGCTCAGGATCGGCAATGTTCCTCCTGCCTATGGCCACCAGGTCGGCCTTACCTTCCTGCAGGACCTTTTCGGCAAGGACAGGGTCCATCCTTCCGACTGTAATAACCGGCACGTTTGTAACCTGTTTAACCTCGGCGGACAGCGGAACCAACACGCCCGGTGTATCCGCCAGCGGAGCGGTGGTGCTGTAGGAGCCCGCGCCATAGCCCGATACATGTACGGCCTGTGCTCCGGCTTGGACGGCAAACCGTACAACCTGTTTAGTCTCTTCAATGGTAACACCGTTATCCACACCCCATTCCTGCCCGTTCAAGCGCACCCACAGAGGGAAATCAGCCCCGACTTCTTTCCTGCAGGCCTGCAGTACCTCTAATAAAAACCTTGCCCTGTTTTCGATAGAACCGCCGTATTTATCCTGCCTGCGGTTGGTGGCCGGGGAGAGAAAGGCGGCTACCAGGTACTGGTGCGCTCCGTGTATCTCCACGCCGTCGCATCCCGCCTTCTTGGCCCGGCCTGCTGCGGCGGCAAACCAGCCTACGATCTGCTCAATTTCAGCAACCGTCAGTTCATGGGGAGGATTGCCCGGCATTCCCATCACGCGCGCCGGAACTATCACCGGGGAAGGGCTGACCTGGACCATCCCTCCATCCCTCTTTTCCATCGTATTGTGCTGGAGCTGAGCCGCGATTTTAGCCCCGTGGCTGTGAACTGCTCTGACCAACTGCTTCCAGCCGGCAATAAAGCGGTCATCGCCCAGCGAAAGCTGGTGAACACCCGTACACTGCAGTGCTGGAGCAGTGATCTCCACTATGATCAGACCCATGCCGCCCCTGGCCCGGGCCTCGTAATAGTCTATAGTCCTCCGGTTTACTGTTCCGTCCTCTTCGGCCAGCATCATCGCCATCGGCGGCAATACCAGCCGGTTTTTCAGCTTCATTTTTCCGATATTGGTCGGCTCAAAGAGCTTTTTAAACTGTACCTTACTCATGCTGACTATTCTCCCCCTTTTGCAGAACTTCATAAAGGCGCGCTACGTTCCATTTCTGCACCTGCGACGCTAAAAACTCCGTTCCCGATTCCATGGGATATCTGTCTAAAAAAGATATCTTCGCCTGGGCCTCCTCAATGCTTATTCCGGCATCCAGGGCCTGCTTAACAGCATTTATCCAATCTTGAATGAATGCCATCATCTCGTTGAGGTAGCTCTTATCACAGATTCTGCCATGCCCGGGAACCAGCATATCAAAATCAAGCTCTTGAAGCCGTTTGAGTGAATCAAGCCATTGATAAGGAACCGCCTGCTGCATCCAGGTCTGTACCCCGGCAAAGACATTATCCGATGAAAAAACCACCTTTTCCTCAGGTATGTAAACAGCCACCTCATATGGAGTATGGCCGGGCAGACTGATAAGCTGAAACGTATGGTTTCCGAGATGGAGTGTCAGCTGCTCGGAAAACGTGATCTCGGGAGCACGAAAGCTGAAATCTCCCAGCAACTGAAGGCTTTCTGCAGATATCTGCTTGATATAGGGCTTCCATTGGTCCACCGATGTCGCCATGATCGCCTTCCTGGTCCCTTCGTGAGCTACTATGGTTCCCTGAAAGAAATAATTTCCCGAGAAATGATCCCAGTGTGGTTCGGTATTGATCAGGTAGCGTACCGGCCCGTATTTCGCGATCTCATCCCGCCATTTCACGGCTTCAACGGGCAACTGGGGAGTATCTATCATCACCACCCCTTCACCGGTCACCACGAAGCCGGGATTGCATCCACGGAAGCCTGTCTCGGCATACACACAATCAGAAATCTTCTGCATCGTTGCCTCCTGCATTACATGTTACAATATTTCAGGGTGAACCGGACACATGGAGAATCTCATTGAAAGAGCAGCCCGGGATCTGCTCAATTCCAGGTACGCTATAGCACTGACAGGGGCGGGAATGTCAACTGAATCTGGCATCCCCGATTTTCGCGGTCCTTCCGGTATCTGGACGAAAAACCCTGAGGCTGAAAGAAAAGCTTACCGCAGTTATGAAACATTCCTGCACGACCCCAGGAAATGGTGGGAGGAAAGGTTGACCGGCCCCAATTTGTTGGGAGACCTCGCAGGAGCAGCACCCAATGCGGGACATCGTGCTCTTGTGGAGCTTGAAAAGGCGGGGATCCTGAAATGCGTCATCACCCAGAATATTGACGGCTTACACGAAAAAGCCGGCACATCAAAGCTCCTGGAGTATCACGGCAGCGTCCTCAAACTGAGGTGCATCCACTGTACCTTAAGGTTCCGCCCGCATGAGTTCGACCTTAAAAAGTTAATGTCTGAAGGTAAGCTGCCGCCGCGCTGCCCCTATTGCCAGGGGATCGTTAAGACGGATACTGTGGCCTTCGGCGAGTCCATTCCACAGGATGTGGCCGATATGAGCCTGGAGGAGGTCTGGAAATGCGACCTGATGCTCATCTGCGGCACATCTGCTGTAGTATATCCCTTCGCCAACCTGCCGCGCATAGCCAGGCAGAGTAGATATGAAGACCACTGGAAGGCTGAGGCCGGATTAGGCGCAGTTGCAAGCTCGCCGTCCGTAAAGATAATCGAGATAAACGGTGAGCCTACACCACTGACTGCGGAGGGTATCTCCGATTACATCATTACAGGGAAAACGGGCGAGATACTGCCGCAGATAGTTGAAGCTGTCAAGAAGCTGAAAAAATAGGCCGGCTTGCCGGGATTGTAATCCTTCCTATCCTTAGAATACCGGCGGATACTTATGCGCCCAGGGGGATGCCGTTTCAAAAGCAGCCGAAGCTTTCAGCACCGTGGTATCATCGAAGCGCCGTCCCACAATTTGCAGTCCTATGGGGAGATTGTCATCCGTCCAGCCGCAGGGCACGGATGCCGCCGGCTGTCCTGTGATATTAAACGGATATGTGAACGCCATCCAGGCAAGCGGCGAGACCTTTTTACCCGCTATCTCTCTTGGACCGTAGTTGCCCAGCTTGAACGGAGGCACAGTAACAGTAGGCGTTAGCAGCAGATCATATTTATCAAAAATTGCGCTCATCCTTTTCCGATATTCCAGCAGTTCCCACCACGCCTCAATACATTCCCTGGCCGATTTATCTTTGCTGATATCGATAAAGACTGCCAGCAAAGGGTCGAGTTGCTGTCTGTATTCACCCAGTTTGTTATAAAGCAGAGTTGACAGTTGTACGCCAAAATGTGTGGAGAAAGCTTGCTCTGGGCAGCTAAAGTCAGGTTTGATCAACTCTATATTGGCTCCCAGGCCGGAGAACGTTTTGGCTGCAGCTTCGGTTATTTTCAGCACCTGTGGATCGGCAACTAAATATCCCAGGTCGGGACTCCAGGCAATTTTCAATCCCTTAAGGTCGCCGCTGAGAGCGGGCAGATACGATAAATTGGTTTCAGGCAGGGAAAAGCAGTCGATGTCATCCCTGCCGGCAATGATCTCCATGGCAAGTGCGGCATCCCCTACCGTCCGTGTTATGGGGCCTGTGTGTGCCAGCATTTCCAGACCGGGCAAACTCGGCCCCCTGGGCACTCTTCCAAAGGAAGGTTTGTACCCAAAAACGCCGCAGAAACTGGCCGGGACGCGTATCGATCCTCCGCCGTCGGTTCCTATGGCAAGTGGACCCATGCCCGATGCCACGGCAGCCGCAGCTCCGCCGCTCGAGCCACCCGGCGTCAGTTCCAGGTTCCACGGATTATGCGTCGGGCCGAAAAGCCGGTTATCGGTGAGGGCCATCCAGCCGAATTCAGAAGTATTGGTCTTACCGATAACGATAGCCCCAGCCCCTTCAAGGCGCTTAACCGCTATGTCGCTTTCCTGCGGGACGTAGTGCTCAAATATCTTTGATCCGCCGGTTGTACGTATCCCTTCGGTAAAAAGCAGGTCTTTTATCGATACGGGCACGCCGTGTAGAAGCCCCAGTTTATCACCACTTTTAACTTTGTTTTCGGCTTCTTTAGCCTCCTTTCTCGCCCGCTCAGTGACAAGTGTACAAAAAGCATTGACTGTGGGATTCAGTTTCTCGATGCGGCGCAGAACGGCGTCCATTACTTCGACGGGAGAGAGTGTCCTGTCCCTGATGGCCTGCGCCATTTCCATAACCGTCATGCGGCAGATTTCGTTATCGCTCAAGTCAGTACCTCCCATGGTGGATAGAGGTTACAACGGCACGCTCGCCACTGTTCTGCAGGATTGTATACCTTCTGTGTGCATAACCGCAATAAATTGACAAAATTAATATCTTCGTCTATGATTAGCTTAGAGGAGGTGGAATAAAATGTTGAGAGCGGAGGGCCTGCTATGAAAGACGCGGCGATAGTACTGGTGCACGGGATGGGCAAGCACGAGAAGGGATGGTCGAAGAACATTCAGGAAGTACTGAAAAACGGATTGCCGGACTATAATATCAAGCCGAGTTTTTATGAGACCCTTTACAGCGATATCGTAGAAAGCCCGGCGTTTATGGCGGCATTCGCCAAGCCAAACACTGAATTCACCGCCACCGATACGCAGGTTATGTTTAATTACAGCAAGCTTGAAGCGGCCACTGACATGGCTGCCAAACAGATGGCGCCGGAGGATGCCCAACAACCAGGCCTAATTGAGGAGGGAAAGGCTTTTTTAAACACGCTTTTCCGCTACGTTGCAGGGTATCTGGGCAATGCCGAACTGAAAGCCAAGATCGATAAGCGTATCCGTGTTGCCCTGGCACAGGCGACTGACCAGGTTGGTAACGGCCGCGTTATACTGGTGGGGCACAGCCTGGGATCGGTGATTTCATGGAGCCTGGCATCTGATAAAGATTCCCCCGTCTGGATCAGCCTGTCCAAGCTTATCACCCTGGGAAGCCCACTGGGGATACTTCAGTTTGCGGGCTTGATCAAGGTTAAAAACGTGCACAGTTTGTGGGCCAACGTTGTTGCTCCGGGGGACATCGCAACCACCAGGGAAGTAACGGACCCACCTTTTAAATCCGAGGAGGGACTGGTTTCACTGCGCGTACGCAGAGTTGCCAAGGATCCACACAGCGCCCTGGTGGACAATCCGGATGTGATCAAAGATTGGCTTTCTTTAACAGCCTAGCCTGATGTGATTACTCAGGCTCTGCGAGTGACTTGCGAAGCTTGAGTATCATCTCTGGGTTCCTTTTATATATTCCCTATTATTGCTTCTCCCCCCAAATACTAAGAGGTATTGCTGCCACTCAGCGTCAGTGAAATCTTCTAGGCGTTGTTTTTCAGCATACATTTTAATTCGTCTCGACCGCAGCTTGGAATTTGCGGTAGCGCTCCTTGATCTCGAGGAACACCAACCGCACCAGGTGATCAGGGTCCGCGTGCACATCGAGAAAGGTACTACTGAAAACTCTTACCGTACGCCAAGTTTGCACCATCCATTATCTGCTTTCTTCTACTAATGGTACGTATCTGGCCTCTACTGGTACTATCAATGCTCTTTTGTTTTCCAACGGATATTGATAATATCCCTTATCTGAATTATTTGAGAGATCTGCTTCCATTAACCACTTAAGATACTCCGTATAATGAAGCGTCATTATTCCCATATATTGAACAATTTCCTCATCAGACCTAGGCACCATACCAAGAAAAGACTTAGCCATATTGCTGGGATTAATAGACGATTTGTAATATTCCCCAAGAGACTGAAAGGTTAAATCATTCGCAGACATTTTCCCGTAGAAATTCCAAATAACATTCCCTTCTTTATCAACAAGATATACATTAGATATAAGAAAATAATTTTCAATGCATGTTCTAAAAGAGTCCATTTGATAACCATAACCATTAGTTATTAGGAATCCACCCTCAACACCTGTATCTTCTAAAATACCGCTAATAAACTGGGGTTGATTTATACTGGGTTTACGTCCTTTTAGTAATGAGTCGTCACATGATATATCCTTAATAGTAAACAAAGAGTTAAATTCTGACAGGAATTTCTCTTTATGATATTTCGAAATTGCTTGACTAACAGCTGGATTAAAGTGCTCAGACAAAAGAGGAGCATCGTTATATTCATATAAAATAAGAGCTACAGTTTTTCCCTTTAAATCAAGCAATCTTGAAAAGTTGCTATGTGTTTCATATTGCCCATGGTATTCGCATCCTGTTGAAGAAAATATAGAAAATATAACAACTGTCAGAAGTACGCCAATCTTTTTCATTTTCTCACCTCCAATTATGCTTTGAAAAATGGCGAATTGAATCGTTGAAGCAAATCATTTATGAGTGTATCACTGCTTCCTTTTTAGAAGTGTGGCCATCCAACGGAAACCGCAATCCGGACAAGAAAGGTGTTATGTCACCACAATCTCTCCAGAACCGATCCTGGGATATTGAGCACTTCTTTAATTACCAGGCGGTCAGCTCCCTCGGCAAGATAAGGATAGAATAGTGAGGGATAGTGAAGTGTTTCGCAGCGCCGAACCATTTGCCTGGCTGTTTCTATTAACTTTCGGATATGTTCAGTGAGCGGTTGGGTGCTAACCAGATTTCTGTGCCCGGTGACATCTATGACAAGCCTGGTAGGAATGGACTGCTTCGCCGTCAACCCATTATTCTGCATTTCCACTTCATTACCCACACTATTCCGGCCATGGTCTTGAGAAACTGGATTTAAATAAGAATGCGCTTCCCAGCCCTTATTCCGTCCCAGATTCACGTTTACGACATTATACTACGATATTTGCGATCCATCAATGATAAATCAAATCAACATTATTGACAGTAATTATTGCGGATATTATAATTTATCATCATCGAACATCGCGACCATTTACGTCAATTGCTAAGTTTAATTCTTTAGTAGCAGCATACTTTAGTGGGTGGCCGAAGTGGAAAGCATTTTCATTTCTTATTCACACAGGGATATTGTTGAGGCTACAATAATACGTGAATCGCTCAAAACGAACGGGTTTAAGGTATGGCACGACAAGAAATGGCTAAAACCGGGCGATGATTTTGCTGTTGAAATAACTAAAGCTATTCGTGAATGCACTGCCTTTGTTCTTCTTCTATCTCCTGAAAGTAATGCATCAGATTTTGTCTGCAAGGAAGTATCCATAGCATATTATTTTCATAAGCCGATTTTCCCAGTCTTTTCCAAGTTGTGCGAAATATCAGATAGTCTTCTCCCGTATATAATCCGTCTTCATTATTGGGATCTAAATAAAAATGGTGCTGCTGAATTTGCTGTACAGGTCAAAAGAAAACTTAACTCCATGATAAGAGAAAAAACAAATAATGGTTCCTGCGGAAGTACCTCTGCTTCAATTATTTGTTTAGAAGATATAAATAATCCAAAATCATGTAATCATCTTGTTACTCAGATCGATTTCAATGAGTACATAAATGATCCTGCCTTCTTTGAATATTCTGTAAAACCTCATCGTTCCGCTAATGAGGACAATGGTGCAATTACGTATATTTCGTGGGATGAAGCAATCGCATATTGTGATTGGGCAAATGGGTGCTTACCAAGTGATAATGTGGAACCATTGCCTGGCGAGACAAAGCTAATTGAAATGGGCGAGTGGATAGATGCTGGTACTGAGCAACATAAACATGTCCGCAACTGTCGTACGACTTCCTTAATAGCAGTTATGGACCGGCACTCACGCTCAAAAAATATTGGATTCCGATGTGTTGCTGTGTCTCCTATACCGGATAGCAGATGGATAAATATTAATGGAGGCGTATATGAGCTTGGTACAGATACGCACGAGTTCAATCACTTAGCTGAAATTTACCACCTGCGTGTAGACCTACGTCAATCGATTACTAATCGCCATATCAGCCAATTTCGAGTCCGGGATTTTGAAATTTCTACCACATGTATAACAAACGAGCAATATTTTAAGTTCACAAAAAATACTGGTCATATATGGCCTCCCTATTGGCACGCCCGTTGGTTTAGCCGGTCGAACTTTCCTTTTCCAGCGCGCCTAGCGAGTAGGCCTGTTACATACATTAGTGCCGAAAACGCTCAAGAATACGCTATGTGGGTAAAAGCTCGCTTACCAACGTGGACTGAGTGGGAATGTGCTGCTTCGGGTATTTCAAGACGTATTTACCCATGGGGAGATAGATATAGTACAAAATTGTGCAATAGTATCGAAAGCGAAGTTGGTTCGCTTGTATCTGCCGATGGATATCCGCTGGGAGATACACCGGAAGGTGTGCGCCAATTATGCGGAAACGTTTCAGAATGGGTAGTTGGCCCAAATGGAAATTTCGAGATACGGGGTGGTAGTTATCGGACACCATGTGAACTGTGGGGGCTAACATTTGCTTTCCGCTCCGAAGATCCATTATCAATTTTCCCAGACGTCGGTTTCAGAATTATCACTCGCTAGATAATTTTTATGAATATTGGAAATTATACAAGGGGGCAGCTATGATAGAGCACGAATGGAGTACAACAGGTAAGATACATTATAGGGGCCAGCATATACCAGTTGTTGCTTTTTACAGTATTCAGGGTGGTGTAGGCAAATCGACACTAGCAAGAAAGTTCGCGGAGTTGGTTACGCTAGCACCAGGTCGTGATGGTCGAAGGCCAAATGTACTCATGATTGACCTGGATGTAGAAGCACAAGGGCTCACTTTTCGTGTGACTCAAGATTCGCATCGAAGCTATCGAACGGTACACCAAATAATAGCTGAACGAAATATTGCCGCTGTACAGGCAATTGACGTGACAAACACAATCTCTATTACTGGTGGGAATCTCCAGAATCGGGGTCACCTATACTTAATGCCAGCCTCTCAGCCGGAGGCTAAAGGCATATTTGATACAATAGCCAAAACTGATCGGAAAGAATTATATGATTTACTTTTAAATATGATTCAATCACTTGTTGCACAGTACTCCATCTCCTGTGTCATAATAGACTGCATGCCTGGGGCGGATCCGGCAACAGCGGCAGCTGCCACAATTGCCGACGTCCCTTTCCTTATTGGAAGGAATGAAGATACTACATACAAACAGATACGATTGCTTCCCGAGCGTTTTCGCGAGTTCTTCCCTGAATTTCAACCTGCACGGCAGTTGGTTATTATAAATGCTGTTAGCGTAAAAGATCTTTTCGAACAAAGGAGGCAGCAGTACGATATTCTCAACTACATCCCTATTATAGATGATGTGATTTTAGAAACAGAAGGATTAACTAGACCCGATTCGTTTCGATTGCTTCTTTTTCAGAAATACATAGTTGATGATATTATTAGCAAAGCCTTTATCGGCAGAGATGATCTGATCCCCAAAGTACCAGAAATATTAGGGGAGGAATGGATAGAAATACTTGAGAAACTTGCCCGATGCGATGAAGCCCCTCGCGTAAAACTACTCAAATCATTAAGTAACATGCTGTGGGCAGGGGCCAGTTTAATAGTAGTTGGTATAGGACTTATTGGATTTGGTAATACATCCGACAATCTTCCAGCGGCACTTACCTCGGTGGGAATCCTGGTAACTTTGATCGGATTAATTTTGGGAATTGGAGGGTGGTATGCCCAGAGTCAGCGCCATCGCATTTTGTCTTCCGCTGATAAATTAGTGCGTAATGGCCCAGATGAAGTATTTATACTACTCAAAGAAGGAGCATCCCATCGGCGCCTACTTGATGAGATGAGGAAATTAGCACTAACCATTCCCGAAATAAAGAAACAGCCCAGTAAAAGTCAAAAAATATATTGTCTATGATTGAGGAATTATTATGCCTTTTATCAAATATTATATAGGCTGTTCCATCTTTTTAGTAATTACGTCTCTGATCACAGTTTTTGCTGTAACTTTTAGTATTACATCATCATTAAATCCACTATCAATCTATGATTCTGGTAATCTTGCTGCCATAATAGCAGTCTCTCTATGTGAGATTCTACTAATAGTAGTAGGTTTATACTGGCTAGCGATGAAATTTTATTTATGGTCATTAAGTAGGATGATTGGAGAACGAGTAGAGGATGCAATCTGCCCCGGATGTGGATTACCTGCATTACAATATGTCTCGTCACATGGTCAAATAAGAGTATGTCCTAGTTGTCATAAAATATGGCACAGTGGACGTCAGTGTTGGCGAAAGGATAGTTCAATTGCATCTTTTAGTGAGATTTGCCCTTTTTGTCGCGAAAAGTTAGCTACAAGAGAGTATGTGCAATTTAGATTTTTGGGTGATTGATATTAAGCTCATTGAGGCGAATAATTTGATATCTCTTCTACTCCAGCTCCGCCAGTGACTTGCGCAGCTTGAGGATCATCTCGGGGACGTCGATTTTCATAGGACAGCGCACCTTGCACCTACCGCAGGTGAGGCAGGTATAAGCCAGGGACGAGGCTTTCTCGATGTTCTTGCTGACTTCCTTGGCCCACACGGCTCCTATGCCGGTGAAGTATTTATCGCCGAAATAGCCGGCGGTGAGGCTGAAGACCGGGCATTCGTAGAGGCAGCCGCCGCAGCGCAGGCAGTAGAGCGCCTGGCGCAGCACCGGGTCTTTGGCTAGATGGGTCCTACCTGCATCCATAAAGATTACATGGAACTCCTTCGGCCCATGAGCCCCGTAAGTGGTCACTTTTTCGATATCTCCCGTTTTGCTGGGACCGGAGATCAAACTCACGTATGATGGAACTCCGTAATTGGCGTAACGCCAGGTAACTTCAGATACCTTGAAGGCATCCTCGAGCGTGGGAACCAGTTTCTCCATCCCGATAAGCGCCACATGCACGGGCGGCGCTCCCGTGGCGAGCCGGATATTGCCTTCATTCTCGATAAGGAAGATAGTCCCCGTGTCAGCAGCCACCACATTGGCGCCGCTCATGCCGATATCTGCCTTGAAATACTTCTCCCTAAGCAGCTTGCGTGCCGTGGCCACCAGCGTCGGGATATCGGGTCCAAGGTTTTCACCGGTTATCTTCGAAAAAAGCTTGGCCACATCCTCTCGCGGCACGTGAATGGCCGGGGAGAGAATATGCATGGGGCGCGAGTTCAGCTTCTGGATGATAAACTCGCCGAGGTCGGTCTCGTAGACCTCGTTTCCCTCCTCCTCCAGATGCTCACGCAACCCAATCTCCTCAGCAGTCATGCTCTTGCCCTTGACGATCAGCTTGCCCTTCCCAACCAGGCCGTCTATGATTTCAAGCGCTTCTTTGGCCGTCTTAGCTATATAGGCTTTGCCGTGGTTCGACTCTATATTGGCCGATGCCTCATGGGCAAGGTCGTACATATGCTGGACGGCACGTTCCTTGATCTTGAGCACGTCCTCAGCCATTTTGATTGTGTGAGGGTACTTCTTCAGAGCATTATTTGTGTTCTCCCGGTAGCTCTTGATGGCGCGCGACAGGGCAAGCCGTATGCGCTCGTTGGCAGCCGCATCCTTCAGTTCTTTACGATACTCTTTCGATATTGCCATTTTCGTTCACCAGTCAATTCGATTGCAGGCCATGAGATTGCCACGGCACTGCGTGCCTCGCAACGACATCTTAATTTATTGTTCTTATTTTGTGTTCACCTTCGGCAGCGATGCTGCCAGCAGCGTTGCCAGGTCCACCACTTGAACATTATCGTTCTTCAACTGCTTCAGCCCGCTCCTGAGCTGCATAAGGCAGCCCGGGCAGTGCGTGGCAATGATATCAGGCTCGGTTGCTAGAAGTTCCTTCACCCTAGCCTCAGCCAGTATGTGGCTCATATCCGGGAAAACCACTTCAAAGCCGCCACCGCCGCCGCAGCAGGTGGACCACTGTCCCGAAGTCCACTGC
>JAQUQM010000075.1 GCA_028716085.1 Dehalococcoidia bacterium
CTCCTGCCAATATTATTGCACTTAATAATGCCAGGTTTATTTTCACAATTAACCTCCGAATACTGTGGATTTTCAATCAATAATGCACAGGGATATTACAACGTAAAGCCGTAGCTGTCAATTATTAGGAATCTATTAAGACCATCCGCGTCACGCTGTCAGCACTGAAATTGTTGACATGCGATGATATAATTAGGACTATCGTATTAACAGGGTGGCTGGAGTTAATGAAAACCTGGAGGTCAATCGATATGCTACATAATAGTCCTGTCCTCAAGTATACCGGTATCCTGCTGGCAGTTGTTCTGGTTTTACTTGGCATAGGTTCGGCATACGATTCGGTGAAAGCGGCCACTGCAACTGCGCCCTGGCCGATGTTCGGCAATAATCCTCAGCATACCGGCAGAAGCAATTACCTTGGATCACAAACAAACAACCTTAAATGGACTTACAAAGCCGACCAATCAATAATTTTATTCTCTACTCCGATAATAGGTAAAGACGGAACACTTTACATTACCTCGCATCTTGGCAAGCTGTATGCTGTTCGTCCCGATGGCAGCCTGCTCTGGACTTTTGATACTGGTGTTGCTGGAACTTATATCTGGGCATCCCCTGCCGTTGATGATAATGGCGTAATATATATGGGGTCAGGCAGTGGACGATTTTATGCAATTAATCCTGACGGTACTATCAAATGGTCATACACATTACCGTCTTCCAGCCCGATTGATGCCTCTCCTACTATAGGGAAGGATGGCACGATATATATCGGTACCAGCGACGAATCCAACGCCCAGCTTATCGCGTTCAACCCAGAAGGAAGCATTAAATGGAGCTGCAGCGTTGGGAAAGTTCTTTATTCTGCACCTGCAATCGGCAGCGACGGCGCAATTTATGTAGGTTGTTTTGATAATAAGCTTTATGCAATTAATCCTGACGGAAGTCTTAAGTGGACTTTCACTGCCCAGGATAAGATTACCACTTCGCCTGCTATCGGCAGTGACGGCACAATCTATATAGGCACCTTTGACGCTAAACTATATGCTGTGAAGCCGGACGGCGGCCTCAAGTGGTTTTTCAATGCAGGTTCATGGATTGTCGGCTCTCCTGCTATAGGAAGTGACGGCACAATATATATTGGAGATAACTGCAGCTTTTATGCGATAAATTCCAGCGGGAATCTTAAATGGCAGTATCCGACCGGTACCATATTTTCTACACCCGCAATAGGTGGCGACGGCACAATATATATAGGCGCATACACCCAAAACCAGGTTTTTGCTTTTAGGCCCGACGGAAGTTTGAAATGGAATTATACCGCCGGCAGCAGTATTGCTTCTCCTGCTTCTATTGGTACTGACGGAACTGTTTATGTCGGCTCGATCGACGGCACTGTATATGCCTTTGGCGTAACACCCCTGTCCATTGCCGCCCAGACACCCACAACTGCTACAAAAGGAATACCCTATCAATTAACGCCATCTGCATCAGGCGGCACACCACCTTATTCATGGTCCACGATCAACAAACCCATGTGGCTAATGTTGAACCAGAATACAGGTCTTCTCAGCGGCACACCGGGAGTTTCGGCCACAGGTGTTACCTTTACGCTTCAGGTGAAAGACAAGAACGGTCTGAAAGTAACCAAAGACCTGACCATTCTGATAAATCCTGCACCGACGTTAACTATCAATGCTCCAACACCTACAACTGCGACAGAAGGAGTACCCTATCAACTGACACCATCTGCCGCAGATGGAACAGCGCCATATACATGGTCTACAGTGAATAAGCCCATGTGGCTGATGCTCGATCAGAATACTGGTATTCTCAGCGGCACGCCGGGAGTTTCGGCAACAGACGTAACATTTACCCTGCAGGTGAAGGATAAGAACGGCTTTAAAGGAAGCAAGGACCTGACAATTCTGATAAATCCCGCGCCGACATTGACTATTATAGCCCCAACGCCTACAACAGCGATTAAAGGGGTGCCATATCAATTGCCGCCGTCTGTCTCAGGCGGCACAGCGCCGTATACATGGTCTACAGTGAACAAACCCATGTGGCTAATGCTGGATCAAAATACAGGCGCCCTCAGCGGCACACCGGGCGTTTCGGCTACAGATGTAACGTTCACTCTGTCTGTTAAAGATAGGAACGGTTTTAAAGGCAGCAAGGATCTGACCATTAATATACAGACGCCATGATAAATTGAATGGATAACGCCTACCTTAATTTCAAATACAAACCAGTCAAATTCTATCTGTTAGTCTTCCTGATCTCATGGGCCGCGTTTTTTTTATCCGCGTATTTCAGCTACAGCGAAGCCACAGCGTCTTATAAATTCGCTTTCCTGTGTATTGCAATACTTATACCCTGTGCGGTTGCCCTGTTTATGGTATTCGGCTCGAAAAACGCCGGGCTGAAAAAGGACTTCCTGCACAGGCTGACCGATCTGAAACTGATAAAGCCGCCATACCTGCTGTTCCTTTTGCTGCTGATGCCCGTCACGGTGCTTCTGTCGACAGCCATATCGCTGCTTTTCGGCAGGCCTGCTGCACAATTTGCTTTTACACCGGACTTCTTCAATATGGGCGGGGCCGCCATCGTGGTTTGGATCATGGTTATCCTGGCGCCGACTTTTGAGGAGCTGGGCTGGAGGGGTTACGGCGTCGACAGCCTGGCTAAAAAGGGGAGGAGCCTGTTCGTCACGACCATGATTTTTGCCGCACTCTGGGACGTCTGGCACTGGCCGCTGTTCCTGATCAACGGATACTACCATAATGCGATAATGCAGGCCAGCTTTGTATACGACCTGAATTTCGTCGTCAGCGTCTTCCCCATGGCATTCCTGCACAACTGGGTATATTACCGGTGCGGCAGGAGTATAACGGCCGTCATATTGTTCCATGCCGTGAACAACCTGGCAATGTCCATCTGGCAGACTGAGCAGTTCACCAAGTGCATTACCACTGTGGTCTTGCTGGTGTTTGCAGTAATAGTCCTGTGGAAAGACAAAACGCTGTGGCTGGAGAAGCAGGGGCAATAGCTGGAAAATCTATAAGCTGCAGATAGGATGGCGTCCCTGGGGGGATTCGAACCCACGACCCTCTGCTTAGAAGGCAGACGCTCTATCCACTGAGCTACAGGGACTCAAAACGAGTGTAACACAAGACAAAGTCGGCATCAAGTGGTTCGGCAGCGGAAATCAGTTCAGCCGGTTTAAACCGTGGCCTGCTTGGGAGCCTCCGGCTCTTTGGGCACGGATACTTCCCTGGTGGTTTCCGGTATCTTGGCAAGGCTCTGCGCCTCGGACGGCTTCTTGCTGTCGGTGACGTAGAATCCGGAACCTTTAAAGATTATAGGCACAGGCAGGAAGATCCGCCTGGACTCGGTTTTGCATTTAGGGCAGGAAGCCATGCTTTCATCATTAAAGCTCTGCCGCACCTCAAAACTGGTTTTGCACTTGGGGCAGCTGTATTGATAATAAGGCATGCATCCCTCCGGAAATTACTATAATCTTTAGTTAAAAATTAGCACTCACAATAATTGAGTGCTAATTAGATATTTTAGTCGTATTCCCCATTGGCAGTCAAATCTGGATTTATCGTGACGGCGGTAAACTTCACAGCTATAATGCGCTGTGATATACTTAAAACTTGCCGGAAAACCTTGTGGGGTGCGTGGAATTGCCGGCAGGGTGTGCGGGCTCGTAGCTCAGGGGCAGAGCGGTCGGCTCATAACCGATTGGTCGCAGGTTCGAAACCTGCCGAGCCCACCATGTATCCGCATTAACTCAACAGAGCATACCGATATACTTGCTGAAAACAGAACTTAAGGCCATAGCTCAATTTTTCAGCAGGAACCGCAATGAGGCTGCAGTCATCTGCTTCGCGGTTCTTTTCCTGATACTGTACAAATATCATTTCGCCTGGAATGAATGGCTCAGCTCCCTGATCTACTACGGCGCCTTACCCCTGATTGTAATTGTCCTGCTGCTGCGTAAAAACCCGCTGGATTTCGGGTTCAGGTTGGGGAATGTCAGGGTGTGGGGGCTTCATGTTGCCGTAACCTGCCTTGTAGCGACACCGATACTGTATGCAGTCTCACGCATACCTGCTTTTCAAGGCTATTACTGGATCGAACAATTCAATTTCTCCATTTACGCGCTGGAAAGCATTGCCAGCCTCTTTGCACTGGAATTTTTATTCCGCGGCTTCCTGCTTTTCGGACTTAAGGAGAAATTGCAGGAAGGCAGCATCTTCGTGCAGATGGTCCCCTTCGCGCTGGTGCATTTCGGCAAGCCGGAGCTGGAAACGGTGAGCACCATAGTGACGGGAATCTACTTCGGGTATGTGGCCTACCGGGGCAATTCCTTCTGGCCCGCCTTTATCATCCACCTTTTCATCAACATCTTTTTCGTTGCCTGTGTTAATATTATCTGACCGATGACAACATATCGGGGGGAGTATTAAGAATGATTGAAAAAGTTCATACACATATAATAGAGGAGCTGCAGCAGAACACCAGGACCGACATCATTTTCATTCTGACCGCGATTCTGCTTAACCTGATCACCCTGGGGATAAACTCCGGCGTGGCGTCCTCCGGCGACCGGAACAGCACCAACTGGATTGTTTTCTTCACTTTCATCGTGCTGGTAATCGTGATTAATTTCGTGGCGGAGATCGGCATCCTGAAGGGCAGGGAAACCAGGCAGAAGCTGATCAACGGACTGCTCAAGATGTACAAGGACCAGGGTGTGGATGGATACTACGATCCATCGCTGCTGAGCAATTATAACCTGCGCTACAACCTGTTCCTGCTCGTCGTGCTCGTTTCCGGACTGGTGGCGCTGATCATACCCATCGCGCTGCTGCGATAAAACTTTGGGAGATAAACATGACTGACGGTAAGTATGTTGTTTCATGGAGCGGTGGCAAAGACAGCTGCCTGGCCCTGTATGAGTCTTTAAAGCAGGGGTACGAGGTCTCCCACCTGGTCAATTTTATTTCCCACGGGCCGAAACGCGTCCGTTTCCACGGCACCTTCGCCGGTTTGATACAGGGGCAGAGCGATGCCATGGGAATCCCGCTGGTGCAGAAAGAGACATCATGGAAAGGGTACGAGGAGGATTTCAAGAAAACCATCTCCGGTTTAAAGGCGCAGGGCGTCACGGGCATGATTTTCGGCGATATCTATGTCCAGGAGCACCTGGAATGGGTGGAAAGGGTCTGCAGTGAAATCGGCATCAGGGCGATGGAGCCGCTGTGGGGCAGAGACCCCAAGGACCTGCTTACATCCTTTCTAAGTTCGGGATTCGAAGCAGTCGTTGTATGCGCCAAAGAAAATATTGTCGAAAGGGATTGGATCGGTAAAAAGGTGGACAGGGCATTTATGGAGTACCTGGGGCAAAAGGGCATTGATTTCTGCGGTGAAAACGGGGAGTACCATACCCTGGTCATTGACGGCCCGATCTTTAGTAAAAGGCTCAGTTTGATACATGACGGAATCGTCGACCTGGATGGATACTATCTGTTAAATACGCCCGATTACCGGCTTGAGGAAAGCAAAAAGGCTAAGCCTGTTCCCTCAAGTAGCTGAATACAGCTTTAGCGGCGGCAGCGCCGTCACCGACGGCAGCGGAGACCTGGCGCGGTGAATTCCTGCGGATGTCACCGGCAGCAAAAATTCCCGGTTTCGAGGTCCTCATCATATCATCGGTAACTATATTGCCCGCAGTGTCGATCTCCACGATGCCTTTAATCAGCCCGTTATTGGGCAGAAGGCCGATGGCAACGAAAACACCGTCCACTTCAAGCGAAGAGGATTCTCCGGATTTAACATTTTTAACCCTGAGGTTGGTGACTTTATCCTGTCCTTCGATCTTCTCGACTACCGAGTCCCAGACCATGTGTATTTTAGGCTGCGCAAAGACGTGCCGCTGGTTGATCTCGGCAGCCCTTAACTGGTTCCTGCGGTGTATTAAATATACCGTACTGGCATGTTCGCTGAGCTCCAGGGCGTCGGTCGCAGCTGTATCGCCGCCGCCGATAACAGCCACAGTCTTACCGCGGAAAAGGAAGCCGTCGCAGGTCGCACAGTAGGAAACGCCCCTGCCGGAAAGCTTATTCTCACCATCGATATTTAACTTCTGATAATTTGACCCTGTGGCGATGATAACAGAGCGGGAGGATATCTCTTCATCCTCCGTTTTAATGATGAATCCGCTGTCGGACGTACTGAAGCCGGTCACCTCAACAGTCTCCATTTTCACGGCGAACTTGGCAGCCTGGTTGTAGATGAGCTGCCCCAGGTCCATGCCGGAGATCCCGTCGGGGAATCCCGGATAATTATCCACAAGCCGCGCGTTGACGATCTGGCCGCCGTAGAGACCGCGCTCCAGAAGGAGGGTGTCAAGGCCGTACCGCGCGGTATAAATGCCGGCGGTCAGTCCCGCCGGACCACCACCGATAATAACGACTTCATGCTGCTGCATAACTGCCTCCAGTTAAAATAATAAAGATGACATAAAGTTATAATTGCTTGCCGTGGTATTTTTTATGCACTTCCTTGAGGTGCCTGTTGGTTACATGGGTATATACCTGCGTGGTACGGATGCTTTCATGCCCCAGCATTTCCTGCACGGAGCGCAAATCGGCGCCTGCAATGAGCAAATCGGTGGCAAATGAATGCCTCAGGGTATGCGGATGCGCGTCGAAAGGCAGGCCGCATTTTCGCGAATATTTTTTAACAATAAGCTGTACCGATCTTGCCTGCAACCGCATTTTTTCTCCGCCGCTGACCTCAGACCGGTCCCGGCTGTACCTGATAAACAGGGGCTTATAATCGTCTTTGCGCACTGCCAGGTACCGTTTTATCCAATCGGCTGCCTCATCGGAAATAAACACTACCCTTATTTTATTACCTTTTCCCTTGACGCCGAATTCCTTACGCTGAAGATTTATATCGCTCCTGTTTAACCTGGTTAATTCGGAAACCCTGAGGCCCGTGCTGAAGAGCAGCTCAAGGATAGCCCTGTCCCGTAACCCGATCTCATCTGAAATCTGAGGGCTGTTTAAAAGCCGTGAAACCTGCTCGGCATTTAAAAAATTCACCACGCGGCCTTCCTGTTTGGGAAGATCAATCTTGTCTGGATTAAGCGTCGGCACATCCCTCTGGGTGATGAGATAACGCAGAAAGGAGCGGAGTGCTATGACGTAATAATTCTGTGTAACCCTTTTCAGAGGCGATTTATTTTTATTATGAAATTCGGCCAGGTAGAGTCGGTAGTTGTGAACCAGCTCAAGATTAATATTTTCCGGCAGGGGCTGGATTTTGTTGTCGTCAAGCCATTGAAGAAAGCGTTTAAGATAGTGGCGGTAATCCCTGATGGTGAGGGGTGACAAAGATTTTTCAACAGCCAGGTAGCCGAAAAAATCGGCGGCCAGTATTTTCAGATCCCGGGTTGACTGCATTATCCTATATTATAACCATATGCTGCACATTACGCAAAAGGTACATTGGGCGTAATGACATGTAGTTTGTCTAATTCCAGCTTTCAAGCCGTGCCCTTAAATGAGTCCTGCTATTTTTTCCAGCAATAGATCCAGGTTCCACTTTTTTCCCGCCGATATCGCCACTGCCGATTCCGTGTCCACTGGCATATCCTGCACAATTTCCTGCACCTCACTGACGCTCCCCACTACTTTGTCCATTTTGTTAATTACGGTAAGCCGCGGTTTTTTATAGAGTTCCAGGTCGATCAATATCTTTTCAACCGTCTGGCTCTGGTTGGCGGCGTCCGGGCTGGTTATATCCACAATATTTAACAGGATGTCCGCTTCGGTCAACTCCTCGAGGGTGGCATGGAACGCCGCAACAATCAAAGGAGGAAGTTTATGGATAAAACCAACGGTATCGGTAATTAATACGTTTCTGCCGTCCGGAAGCCTGAGTTTCCGGGTCACCGGATCCAGGGTAGAAAAAAGCCTGTTTTCAGCGGCTACATTAGCCTGGCACAGGGCATTGATCAAGGTGCTTTTGCCAGCGTTGGTGTACCCCACCAGTGCCACAATCGGTATATTGCTTCTCTTCCTTTGCTGGCGATATAGGTCACGATGTTTTCTGACGCTGTCAATTTCTTTTTTAAGATGGCTGATACGGCTCTTGATCAGCCGCCTGTCCGTTTCAAGCTGTGACTCACCGGGCCCCCTGGTACCGATTCCACCTCCCAGCCTTTCAAGGTGGCTCCACTGGCCTGCCAGCCGCGGTAAAAGGTACTGGTGCTGTGCAAGCTCAACCTGAAGTTTGCCCTCTTTTGTCCGGGCCCTTTTGGAAAAAATATCCAGGATAAGGGCCGTCCTGTCAATAACCTTTACCAGTAACGTTTCCTCAAGGTTGCGCTGCTGCCGGGGAGCAAGCTCATCATTAAATATTGCCGTGTCGTAACCCGTGGTTTCCTTAAGTTCTAAAAGCTCCTGCAGTTTTCCTTTGCCCAGGTAATATGTCGAAGAGGGCCTGTTGAGCTTTTGTGAGAATCTCCCCACTACATCGGCGCCCGCAGTGATTGACAGGTTATACAATTCCTCCAGGGAACTCTCAATCGACCAGCCGTCTTCCGCCTGCTTGGCCTCTATACCTACCAGGATGGCACGTTCTTTTTTCTCTCTGGTTTCACTAAGTTCTTTGGGCATATATGCCTATTTTCTCAATGCGCGCTCTTCAACGTCAGCAGCCTGCGGACGCCTTCGTTGAACCTGTCGTCCGGCTGTGTTATGGACAGCCTGATGTAGCCCTCGCCTGATTTTCCGTATCCTATGCCCGGCGTCACGGCGACGGCTATTTTATCAAGGAGTTCGGCAGCATACTGCACGGATGTATAGCCCGCCGGAATCCCGGCCCAGATATAGAACCCGGCCTTCGGCCTGGTTACCTTGAGCCCCATCTCTTCCAGCGCATTGACCAGCAGGTCGCGCCGCTTCTGATATTTCTCATTTCTTTGTGGAATCTCTGACTGGCTGGAGGTCAGCGCTTCAATGGCCGCTATCTGTATCGCCTGCGGTATGCCGGAATCGAGGTTTGACTTGAAGCGGAACAGGGCATCCACCATGGTCCGGTTGCCCACAGCCATGCCGATGCGCCAGCCGGTCATATTATAAGTCTTGGACAGGGAATGGAATTCCACGCCGACATCCATTGCGCCCGGCGCTTCCAGGAAGCTGTGCGGCTTATAGCCGTCGAAGGCAACTTCCGTATAGGGCGCGTCATGGCAGACGGCCAGGTCGTTCTTGCGGGCAAAGGCAACGACCTTTGCAAAGAAATCAAGGCCGGCGACGGCCCCGGTGGGATTATTGGGGTAGCAGATCCAGAGCAGTTTCGCCTTCTTTAATACCGCCGCCGGTATAGCGTCTAAATCCGGTAAAAAACCATTCTCTTCTAGCAGGGGCATATAATGGATTTCCCCTCCTGCCAGCAAGGTACTGACAGAATAGACCGGGTAACCGGGATCGGGCACGAGCGCTACATCACCCGGGTCCAGCATGCAGAAGGACATATGCCCCACGCCTTCCTTCGACCCGATAAGCGGTAGCACCTCACTTGTTGGCGGCCAATCCAGTGTCACGCCGAAACGATCCTTATACCATGCCGCAATGGCTTTACAGAGGTCGGGAAGCCCGAAAGTCTCAGGGTAACGGTGATTGGCAGGGTCGTGCGCGGCGGCACACAGTCTCTCGACGATATGCGCCGGTGTGGGCAGGTCCGGATCACCGATGGCAAAGCTGATAACATCCTCGCCCCGGGCCTTCTTCTCGGCTATTTTTCTATTTATCTCCACAAATAAATATGGAGGTATCTTATCGAGCCGTCTGGATAACCTCATAGCATATAATCTCCTGTCATAACTTCTTGCAACAACCTATTCAGCGGAAGATATATCATGAAGAAAAGTT
The DNA here is from genome assembly GCA_028716085.1 of Dehalococcoidia bacterium. Classification (GTDB taxonomy): domain Bacteria; phylum Chloroflexota; class Dehalococcoidia; order GIF9; family UBA5629; genus JAQUQM01. The sequence continues at coordinate 9,957 of JAQUQM010000075.1, forward strand.
TCTATAGTATAGTGGATTTTCTCTTTTATATCATCAAATACATCGAACCATTTGATCCGGCTGTCGCTTAAATGAAACCAGGCATACTGCCCGCGGGCAAAGCGGTGCGTTCCAAATTTTATCTGCCTCACTGCTTCTTCCAGGTTGATCTCATTTTGAAGGTACATCCCGATTTGTCGGTAGCCAATACTAGACATGGAGGGCAACTCCAGAGTATAGCCTTTTTTCAGCAACCCGCTGACCTCTTCCACAAAGCCGCTTTCAATCATCCGGTCTGTGCGGGAGTTAATCAGTTCATAGAGCTTTTCACGCCCGGCGGTTAATCCTATCATCAGCACAGGAAAAGGCAATTTCCCCTTTTTCCTTATCTGTGAAGGTTTCTGTCCCGTGGCGTGAAATATCTCCAGGGCCCGGATTATCCTTCTGATATTATTGGGCAGGATTTTACCAGCCGTCTCCGGATCGATGCCCTTTAGCTGCTCGTAAAGTTCTGCTGAGCCTGATTCCCCGGCCTGCCGCAACATCTGTTGACGAAATGCTGAATCAGGCTGAATACCGGGTATACTCCAATCTTCAATGAGCGACCAGATATATTGCCCGCTGCCGCCCAGCAGGATGGGCAGTCTATTTCTGGACTGGATATCAGCGATACTTTCCCCGGCTGCTTTCTGATATAGTGCAACGCTGTAGGGTTCGTCAGGAAATATTATGTCAATAAGGTGGTGCGGTACGGTATTACGCTGGTCGATGGTCGGCTTGGCAGTGCCGATATCCATCAGTTTATATATCTGCCGGCTATCGGCGTTTATAATCTCCCCGCCTAATTCCTGCGCCACACTGATACCCAGGTCGGTTTTCCCTACGGCTGTAGGGCCAATAATCGCTACAAGGCACTTCATTTTCAGGACTTGACCAGAGCGGTCTGCCTGACGATACTGACAAATTCAGCGGCCTTCAAACTTGCTCCGCCCACCAGCGCACCGTCTATCTGAGGTTGCTTGATGAATTCCTCAATATTCGCGCCCGTCACACTGCCGCCGTAAAGAATACGTGTGGAATCCGCTCTGTCCTTTCCCCATATTGAACCCAGGGTATCCCGGATAAAGCCGATTGTTGAGTCGGCCTTAATGCCGGTTGCCGCTCTCCCCGTCCCGATGGCCCATATGGGCTCGTATGCAATAACAATGCCATCGTCGGCGTCTACACCAGCAAGACCGCCTTTAACCTGCACGGATAAGACATCCCCGGTTTTACCAGCTTCATTCTGTTCAAGGCTTTCCCCGATACAAAAAATGGGGATTAATCCCGCTGTCAGCGCCGCCTTGATTTTTTGATTAATCAGGGCATCGGTTTCAGCGAAGTACTGCCTTCTTTCCGAGTGCCCAAGTATTACGTATCCGCAGAGGTCCTTCAGCATCAGTGGCGACACTTCACCGGTAAAGGCGCCTTTTTCCTTGAAATACATGTTCTGCGCGCCCAGTCCGATCTCCGTTCTTTTCAACATATTGCCTACCGCCTGAAGTGAAATGAACGGCGGACATAGTACACGGTCCACACTGTTAAATCCGTTCAACTCCTGCAGCATTTGGTTCACCAGGCTAACGGCTTCGTCCACAGTCGTATTCATTTTCCAGTTTGCGGCGATAAATGGTCTGCGCATCATGCTCTCCAAATCAGTAATTTACGGGGATGCGAAAGTTCTGCTACTCGTCGAGCAGGACGTCCACTCCGGGCAGGGATTTCCCCTCCAGGAAGCTCAGGCTGGCGCCACCTCCCGTCGAAACGTGGGTCATCTTAAATCCCAGATGCATGTCAATCACAATTTCGGCAGTGGAACCACCTCCCACAACTGTGGTCGCCGACAGGTTGGCCAGCAATTCCGCCATGGCTTTGGTACCCCTGGAGAACTGAGGGATCTCGTAGACACCCATCGGGCCGTTCCAGAAAATAGTGCGGCACTGTTTCAGGCTTTCGGTAAACAGCTCGATGGTTTGGGGTCCTATATCAACTATGTATTTATTCGGCGGAACCATGGTTACAGGTGCAATCGACGGCCTGGCCTGGTCGTTGATGGCGTCAGCCACGATAACATCCAGCGGTAGCAACAGCTTGATATTATGCTGTTTTGCTGTTTCGACAAGCTTGTTGGCGAGGTCCATTTTATCTTCTTCGACGGAAGATATGCCGACGCCGTAGTTCTGCGCTTTAAGGAAAGTGGCAGCCATGCCGCCACCTACTAATAACATCTCCACCTTATCCATCATATTATTGATCAATTTGATCTTATCGCTAACCTTGGCGCCGCCAAGCAGTACCGCAAACGGGTGCTGCGCGTTATTCAAAAGGTTACCCAGCGCCTTGATTTCTTTCTCAAGAAGGATGCCTGCATATGCCGGCAGGAACTTGGCCACACCGTATGTAGACGCGTGCGCCCGGTGCGCTGTTCCGAAGGCATCGTCAACATAAATGTCCGCGAGGTCGGCCAGCGCTTTGGCAAAGTTGGGATCGTTCGCCTCTTCTTCGGGATGGAACCTAAGGTTCTCCAGGAGCAAGATATCGCCGTTCTTCAATTTGGATACGGCTTTTTTCACCTTGGCGCCGATGCAGTCCGAGACGGTGTAGATCGGCAAGTTGGTTAGCTGCGAAAGCCTTTCAGCTATGGGAGTTAAGCGCAACGATTCGACAACCTTCCCGTCCGGCCTGCCCAGATGGGAGCACAAAATTATCTTGGCTTCGTGCTGTATGAGGTACCAGATAGTAGGCAACGCCGCGATAATACGGCTGTCATCCATGATCTCATTGGTCCGGGGATCCAGAGGTACGTTGAAATCAACCCTGACCAGCACCCTTTTTCCGGTAACTTCAACATCTCTGATGCTCTTTTTCATTTCGTGACGACTCCTTGATGTCTCAAAACACTGAACTCGTTCCGCATCAATCTCGAATTTGGCATGAGTATATAGGATAGAAGGTATTTGTTCAAGGTATGGTTAATTAACCAAATTCGGTGTATATTTTTAATAAATACTTTTTCATACGATAAGTTTATATATTATCGAAATAGCCATGACCGTGAAAAGTAACAGGGAAATAAAGGGCAAACCCCTGGTTGTCGTAATATCCGGCCCGTCCGGCGTGGGTAAAGACGCAACAATTCATAAGCTGGCTCAGTCCGGCGCCAGGTTCCATTATGTTGTTACCGCCACCACCCGCCCTAAACGTCATAACGAAACTCATGGCGTAGATTACTACTTCCTCTCCGAAGAGGATTTCAAAAAAAAGATCAAGCAGGACGAATTCCTGGAACACGCTGTTGTATATGGAAATTACTACGGAGTCTTGAAGAGCGAAGTCAGCAACGCCTTAAAAAAGGGTGAGGATGTGATATTAAAAGTCGATGTACAGGGCGCAACCACCTTGGAAAAGACCATCCCCGAGGCTGTATTCATTTTCCTTGTGGCGCCCTCTATTGACGATCTATCCGAACGCCTAAAAAGAAGAAATGCCGACTCTGAGCATCATGTCAGCCTGCG
>JAQUQM010000076.1 GCA_028716085.1 Dehalococcoidia bacterium
ACAGGGGTACGGCCAACGGCAGCGCAGCCATCAAGCTCTACATAAACGGGGAAGTGGAGAGTGTCCAGGGCGTGACCGTTGCCGGCGGCAAGGCAAAGTCACTCAGCTTCACCATTGCCAGAAACCAACCCGGTACATACATGGTCTATATCGGAGGCTACCCGGCGGGCAGCTTCGTGGTGGAAGAATACGTCGACCCCGATATCATCCTCTTTATAAGCCTGGGCATGATCTTCACCTCTTTCATCCTCAGCATCGTCTATATCAGAAGAAGGCGGGCAGAATACTGGTAATACGTATACGCACTGGACAAAACATGTCCAAGGTGCTATGATTGCAACGCTTTAAAGCCATGAGAATAGGAGTAATAGCTGACACACACGTTCGCCGCATCAGCGAACTGCCGTCTTCGCTTATCAACGCCCTGACCAGGCTGGATATGGTGGTTCACCTGGGGGATTTCCACTCCGAGGACCTGGTCAACGACCTCAAGGAGATCACCAATTTCCGCGGCGTTGCCGGCAACCACGATGCGCATATTCCCGGGCTGCCCGAGAAGGACCTCGTGGAAGTCGGCGATAAGAGGATCGGCATCATCCACGGCCACGGCTGCGTTTTCCCCTTCGGCTTTAAATGGGGATTGCTCACGCAGTTCGAAGGCAAGATGGACGCCATACTCTACGGCCATACCCATTCCGCCAGAAACACCATCGAGGAAGGCATACTGTTCTTTAATCCCGGAAGCGTTATCGGCAGGTTCCCCGCCATGCACCGCAGCTACGGAATACTGACCGTGGGAGAAGAGATTTCAGGAGAGATATTCACCATCGAAACCAAGAGGTATTATTACCTTCACCGATACATCGACCTGGCGAGCAGGGCCATCTCCCGCTGCTGCGGGCTCAACGGAAGCCCCGACAGCTACGCCTGACGGCCAATAAACCTGTAATATCCACACCATACTTCTTTCCCTCCGCCGATTCAATAACCTTCAGTTCTGCTATTATTTAATCACCTGGGAATTTTGCATTGTAAAAATGACCAACTTGCCAAGACGAACAGGGACTGCACATCTTCCGCTGCACGGCGGGAAGGCCCCGGCATGGTTGTTCTCGCGTATGACAAAGCTGGCGCGGGAAATCACCATAGCCATTGTATCCGACTTCGGTCCGCAGGAGATGCTGTATCGCCTTTCCGATCCCTACTGGTTCCAGGCTTTCGGCTGCGTGCTGGGCTTTGACTGGCACTCCAGCGGGGTAACCACCACCGTCTGCGGGGCGATCAAGGAGGGCATCAGGGGTATGGAATCCGATCTCGGTTTCTTCGTGGCCGGCGGCAAGGGAGGAGCTTCACGCAAAACACCCGCTGAGATCGAGAACGCCGGCCCTTTGATTCAGGTCGATACCGCCAATCTTGTCTACGCCAGCAGGATGTCCGCCAAGGTGGATAATAACGCCCTGCAGGACGGCTACCAGCTTTATCACCATGTGTTCTGCTTCACGAAAAATGGAGACTGGGCGGTGATACAGCAGGGCATGAACGAGGAGAACCGCTACGCCCGGCGCTACCACTGGCTGGGGGAGAAGGTATCTGATTTTGTTTGCGAACCGCACTCGGCCATCTGCGCCGAAGCCACATCGGGCACACTGAACCTGGTGGCCGAGGAAAGCGGCGAGGCCAGGGAAACGATCTCGGACATTGCCCGGCAGGAGAATCCGGATAAAATCATGGGACAGTTGAAAAAACTGCAGGGTCTGGAACTGCCGCGCCGTCACGAAATCATTATGCAGGATATCCACCCGGACCGGCTGTATAAAATATTCGTGCAGACATATGAAAAGCAGCCGGAGAACTTCGAAAGGCTGCTGGGAATGGCAGGGGTCGGCGCCAAGACCCTGCGCGCCCTGAGCCTGATATCGGAAATAATTTACGGCGCGCCCGTGAGCTTTCGCGATCCTGCCCGCTTCAGCTTCGCCCACGGCGGCAAGGACGGCATCCCCTACCCGGTGGACAAAAAGACCTACGACAGGAGCATCGAGATCCTGCACAATGCCCTGGAAAGGGCCAGGATCGAGGATAAAGAAAAGATACCTGCACTCAGGCGGCTCAAGCTCTGGCTCTAAGCAACGGGAAAATAATGTTTAACGACTGCAGCTACTTCATCCAGCCACTCTCTGCGCTGACCGGCGGAGCTGGTAACCACGACACTGAACGTCCTTCGATAGAAGTTATCAATTCCGCATAAAGCGAACACACAGTTTTTCCACAGCGTTTCCAGCGGGTCGCCGAAAGTTTCAATCTCCCTCTGCGCCGGTGTATTGGCGGTATTGAATACCAGCGCAGCTTTGGCCGGCAGCAGGCCGATGGGGATACCCTCGCCGCTATCGCCCTCGGCAAATTCATATGCGACTCCGGGTCGGATTACCCTGTCGATGTAGCCTTTAAGGATGGCGGGCGGCTGCCCCCACCAGTTGGGATGTATTATGATGATACCGTCAGCGCGGCTTAGCTCTCTGCAATATTTCTCAACCACAGCGGGGATATCCGCGTTTTTGGGGATCTCGCTATAAGGTAATACAGCCGGAAAATCTTCTTCATACAGGTCATGGAAAATTACTTCGTGACCATTTTTTTCACAGGTGCGGACGGCGGATTCGGCGATGGCATGGTTGAAGCTGCCCTTATGCGGATTGGCGAGGACGATGAGGATTTTCACAGGTGAGATTGTATTTATCCGGGGTTTATATGTCAACTGGAATAAAAGCGCGACCAGAGACATTAAGCCTGAAAACCTGAGGGCGAATTTATGGCGGCAGGGGATAAGGCAGGCAGACCCTGTCCCGGCCCTCGTCTTTTGCCCTGTATAGCGCCTCGTCCGCCGTCCTGATCAGCTCCGGCACTTCGTTTCCATGATCGGGGAAAGATGCCACACCCATCGAAATAGTCATATTGCCGAGCTGCTGTTGTTCGTAGGAAAATGTGATCTTGCGCACCTCTTTTTGTATCTGTATGGCGCGTGTATAGGTGTCCTGCAGGCCGGCGGCGGGAAGTATGATAAGGAACTCCTCACCGCCATAGCGGCAGGCGGTATCTTCCACACGTATTATATTCCTGATAAGATTGGCCACCGCCTTCAACAGCAGGTCGCCGGCCATATGCCCATAGGTATCATTAAACTGTTTAAAATGGTCCAGGTCTGCCATGATGAAACCGACAGGCTTGCCCGAGCGCCGCGAGCGGTGCAGCTCGGCATCGAGCATATCTTCCATATGCCGCCTGTTGTAAAGGCCTGTAAGCGGGTCACGGATGGACTGTTCGCGCAGGCTCTCCCTAAGCTCAACATTCGCCAGCGCCATGCTTAGCTCCTGGCCAACGGAGATAAGCAAGTTCCTGTGCGTCGCCAGCCACGAACCATCCGGTGAACCGGATGGTTCCCCAAGGCCCCTGATCTTCTGGACTTCCAGTAGGCCCACCGGCTTATCCATGACAAGAAGTGGGATGCTCAGATAACATCCATGGAACTCCCCGAGATGCGGGCAAATTCTTGAAGGATCGCCGCCGTCGGATTCGTAAAGACTGCTGTGCCTGAGGGCAAGGCAGCGGGAAACGGGAAACACTTTGTCGCCCGCAGGTGTACCGAATGAAGCCATCACTTCAACCATCTGATTTTCATTTTTTATCGCTGCCAAAAAACCGCTGTCGCCTTTAAAAAGTTCAGCTAGATATTGAGCGGCAATCTGGTAGGCGTCTGCCATGTCAGTGCTGGAATGCATCCACTGGGCCATCTCACCCAGCAACGTTATCTCTCGGTTGCGCTGCTCCGCTGTCTTTAAAGAGTCCTCCAGTTTTTCATTGGTTTTCCTGATCTCATCTTCCCTGAGTTTTCTATCTGTTACATCACGCAGCAAAATCACTGCTCCCCTGTTTTTACCGCGCCTGTCGGTCAGGGGGGATTTCTCAGCTTCGGTATATTGTTTTCGGCCATCCGAGTTTCGGGTAATTTCTACGCTGTTGATCTCCCGGGACTGGCACAGCACCAGTAAATCAGGCCAATCGTCCCAGGCCGGGGAGGCGGGCTTCCCGACAGGGATAGACTCCCACCCAAAGAAACGCTGTGCCGCCTCATTGCCGTCCACAATCCTGTTCTGCCTGTCCAGTACCACCATGCCATCGCCCATGCTTTCCACGACCATGTCCCGTGCTACCGGCGAAATATCGAATAACCGATAACGGAATATACCCCATGCATTCACTATGCCCGCAAAAGTAAACGCAAACGGTGAGTACTCCAGGTAGCCGAACGGCCTCAGCTTTAAGAAAATGAAAGCTACATTAGCCAATAAGGGCACCACTGCGCCTATGAGTATGGCCGCAGCCTGGTATCTATACTCAAACGAGGGATGGGTCAGTATCTGCGCCAGTAGAACAGTCCCCGTTAAAGATGCCAGATAAGAGTAAGTAATATGCACCCAGAACCAGGGGCCTCCGGTTGCGGAGAGAAACGGTATAGGGCCGCCGTAAGCCACAGCTACATTTCTATAGAAAAGGTGCGTATATTGATCGGTGAAGCAGATACACAGGGTTATCAGGGGTATGACGAAGAGGAGAATTACATTCCGCGTGGTTACCCAGTGTTCGCGACCCGTATACAATAATACGAGTATTAAATACAGCACCGGCATTGTTACGACGCCTACATATACCAGGTTGCCGAAAAAGAGTAAGGCTGCCAGGTTCAGGCTGGCCAGTTCCAACCCGTAAGTAAAAGACCACCAGGCAATCGAAAGCATGACAAAAGCATATGCTCGCGCGCCAACCACTCTGCGGCGTGTGAAGGCATAAAGAGCCAGCGCAAGAGATATCGCCGTGGGAATTAACATCGATAAGGCAATCGGGTTAGGCGCCATTTGAAATTCCATAACTTAAGTATAATTCCGGTCTGTGTATAAAAGCCAATAGGGATAATATCTTTCAATTATGTTCGTAAAGACAGCCGGGGTTGATACAAATACATTTGAGGACTATACTGAGATAGTTTCACGGGCAATTTCAGGGAACTGCGCAGACTATGCCTGATTTAAACACCGGACAGCTTATCAAACGCAAGACAAAAATCCACCTCTTAATTTTTTTTGTTTTCATGGCTGCGGCCCTGCTGTTTGCCTGCGCATCCCAACCGGAAAAAGGCGCCGCCAATTTCGTAGTGACCTCATTGAATGTAACACCATCCCATGCATTTCCCGGTGACGAGGTCACGGTTACTACTGAAATTACAAACACGGGCAGCATGATCGGCAATTACAACGCCGTGCTGCTGATAAACGGGAAACAGGCCGACAGCAAGCTGATAACCATACCTGAAAATATGACTAAAACAGCAACATTCACAATTAAGCTGGATCAGCCGGGCACATATTCTATAAATCTGGATACTCTGAGCACTGCTTTAAAGATCAGCGCCATGGTGGAAAAGGAAGTGGAGCTGAAATACGACACCGGCGATTCAGAGGACGCCCTGTGGGCAGGTACCAGCGGCGGTTTCCTCATAGATTTTACCCCGCCCGGCCGCCATTTTACACTTAAGAAGATCCGCATCTGCGGTGGTATTTACGGTGTTGGGTGGGAACGCAAAAGTTTTGAGCTGTATATTCTCGATAAGAATAAAAATATCCTGTTAAATTACACTTATCCCGTGGATAAATTCCCCGTGAGGGGAGCATTCCCCTATCAACCTCCCGTATGGGTGGATTTCGACATGCCGTCGATGAAGATGACAGACAGCTTCTATGTTTATCTATATACGAACATGAAACGGCACTACGGGATTCAGATCGGTGTTGATGACAGTATCGTAAATGAGCATTCCAGCCTGGGCGCCGGCAAGCCTCCCGAGATTGTCAAAGTGAGCATGGGAAATTTATACCCGCGCAATATATGGTACAGCGATGAGACCCGGGTGAACTGGATGATCAGGGTGGTGGGGGCTATGCTCGAACCCGGTGATTAGCGCTTAATTTCCGCCGGGGCAGGGTTTTATCATCTGCACAGCCGCGCGCCATCGAAACAGCCAGGTCCTCCAATAAGGCGGCATACTGCTCAACGGTATAAAGCCCGTGCAGGTGCCAGCGCTTCAATACCCAGATGTGGCACATAGCTACTATATTGTAGGCTGTCACCAGCGGATCGGCGGTTTTGAACCGGCCTTTCTTCACGCCCAGCTCAATGACATGTTTGACTATGTTAACGGAGAACAGCTCGATATCCATGATATCCTTGACCTGCTCGCTGTTGAGATACCTGGAAACGCTGTACCAGAAAATGATCGAATCCTGCATGTTATCTATCATCAAAAGGAGCTCGCGCGTGGTTTTTCTGAGGGCTTCCTCAGGGGACATCTGCGCAATTTCTTTGCGCAACCTTTTTTCCCACCTGTTGAGATCCTCAGTCGTTATCTGGCTGAGTATCTTGAGAAAATCGTCCTTGGCCTTGATATAGTAATAAAGCGTGCCCGGGCTGATCCTGCAGGCTTCCGCTATCTCCCTGGTGGTCACCTGCATATAGCCTTTTTTAAAGAACAGGGAGGCTGCTGTGCGGGCGATCTGCCTTATTTTGGTATTCCTGAGCTTGATTATTTTACTTGAGTTTCCGGCACTTCTGTTTACTTTTTTGTTCATCTTCAATCAACAACTGGAGGACAGCTTCAATATCGCATTATATACGAACTGCGCTGCATTCACAATACCGCCCTCAATTCCAATTTTCTATTAAGCATCTTTATACATTTTCGCAGACCCATTGACAAAGCTTTTTTTAAGTGATATTCTGTTCTCCAATCGACTAATCAGTCGAAATCCTTATAATGCATTTTGGGAGTGGTTGGTCAGTATAGCTTTATACGATGGATTGTCAGGTTTTGAAAAAGATTCCCTGTTGGTCTCTTTGAATTCTTTGTGCAATTGGCTGGGTGAGTAACCTATTTAATGACAACTTATACAGGAGGTGCGCGCTGCAATAATTGATTTAGCTGCCCATTATTGCCCTTTATAAATATCAAAATCAGGAGGAGGACACCGGTGCATCTAGGTAATAAAGCTAAATTATATATGTCCGTCGTTTTTGCCGTTATATTACTATTCACCTCCATTAGTATATTGATCCCGGAAAACGTATCTGCCAATCCACCACCCATACCCGCAGTTGTCGGCCCCATCACGGAAAATACCACGTCACATGCATTCGATCCCGCGGCCAACACCAATTACACAACTTACGGTTATGTTCAGGAGGAGTATTTCATCAGCGGAACCGCCAATGTATACGAGAATACTACTACTAACGGGTTTGGTATCCAGGTGAGAACCGCTGCCGTCCCTTATACCACACGTATGCTGGTACGCCGTCCTGCCACCCCTGCCGGCTGGAGCGGGAATGTGATTGTTGAAATGCTCAATCCAAGTGGAAGCTACGACCTGGGAACGGGTTGGATATTCGAATGGAAGCATATCGTAAATAACAAGGACATCTGGGTGGGTATCACGTGCAGGGAGGTCATACTGGATAGCGGTGTGCCCTTGCATACCGGACTGAAAAAATTTGATCCTATCAGGTATGGAGGACTGACCTTCAGCGGGCATCAACGTGAACTTGCCTACGAAATTTTTGCCCAGATTGGTAATCTATTAAAGTCAAATGATCCTGCCAGCCCATTGAAAGCTAATGGATTTACTGTACAGAAGGTCATCGGCCATGGATACTCACAGACGGGTGGCATGCTGATCACATATATCAACTTTTTCGCACCAGTTTTCGATAATGCAACCTACAAAATATTTGACGCCTACAATCCGTGTGCCGCCGGCGGCCCTACATGGATGAATGATGATGATATCGCTTCCATGATGGGGTTTGGCGGCAACCCGGAAACCGACTGGCGCAGGATTATACAGCCTTGCGGTGTGCCGGTCATACATGTCCTGACAGAGACTGAGATTAACACAGCGACGCCTTTCCTGGGAGCATTGCCTACACGTCGTCTGGATAGCGATAATGCCACGGACAAGTTCCGCCGCTATGAGATACCGGGCGGCGCCCATATGGGTCAAAAATCTTCCCTTTGGGGTGCAGCATCGGCTGATGTACTTAAAGCCATGGGTTATGCATGCCCCTATTGCTGTGTAGAGCCTTATGCAAATTACAGTGATTTCCCGCAATACTATATCTTTGATGGTGTACTTAACAATTTGGAAAGATGGATCGGCGGGACATCTGCCCCCACCGGCAATACTATCACTACGGTCGGCAATGTAATTTCACGTGATACATACGGCAACGCCCTGGGTGGTCTGCGAAGCGCCTGGGTTGATGTCCCCATTAAGAAGTATTTCCCGGGCTCGACAGGCTGCCCTACCTGCACTCCGGCCCAGCTGTGCGCAGCATGCAACATCTGGTGTTTTCTCATGGGCACTGCTACTCCTTTCGATCAAGCGAGGCTCTGCACCCTGTACAATGACGCCGCTACCTATCTAACCAGATTTAACGCATCCGTGGATGCCATGTTACGCGGAGGATGGATTACGGCAGCCGATGCCCAGGCAATCAAAATAGATGCTCAAGCATACGGGGTACTGAACGGTGTAACCTGTACTACTCCTCAGCCTCCTGCTCCACCCATCACTTTCCAGCATACAGGAGGTTCCGGTGGAAATGTTGGTACTACTGGAGCACCCGCACCGGTTACTCCCCCTGTACCACTGGCAAACGTTGTAGTTCAGAGCGCCTCACTTTCCGCCAGCAAAGTCGGACCGGGTTCACCCGTCACTGTGACCGCCAACATAGCCAACAAAAGCACGGTCAACGGCAATGCCCGTATTAAGCTCTTTGTAAACGGACAGGAGGAATCAAGCCAGGCTATTACCGTAGAGAGCGGCCACAATATTCCAATTGTATTCAATATCAGCAGAAACGATCCGGGCACTTACGATGTCTATGTCGGCGGCATCCAGGCCGGCAGATTCACAGTAGATATGTTCGCAGATAACGAGATATTAATCTACTGCATCATAGCTATTTTCACACTGGCTATTGTTGGTATACTTTTCCTGCTTGTACGCAGGCGCACGGCCTGACAGGCTCTTAAGAAGTGGCCCAGAAAGGGCGCATCGTATGATGCGCCCTTTTCTATTGCCGGACAGGATAATTTCACCGTATAATCAAGCAGGCCATACAATATAAAGAGGTTGCGCATGAAACGTAAGACGCCGGTCATTATCGTATTTGCACTATTATCAGCCCTGGTTGCTGTGAATTTTCCTGATATCTTGCCGAAAGCAACCGCGGCTTCAGATCCGGGTTACTATTACGAGTCCGTTACTGTGGATATAACCGTGCAGCCAAACTCGGATATACAGGTATCTGAAAAACAGCAGTTTGTGTTCCAGTCCGGCGATTTTCACGGCGGCTACCGCTATATCCCCATGGACAAGCTGGTGTCCATAGATAATGTACAGGTATGGGAAAATTCAAACCAGTATCCGCCCAATCCGGATGTTAAAAGCTGGATTAAAAAGCGCATGGTCACCGGCAAAGTGATCGGCGAGGAAGTAACGGGATTCACCACCTGGACTGAAGACAATCAATTCTGGATAGCCTGGTGGTTCCCCACGACACTGACCGGCAGTCGCACCATAGACGTCAGGTATACGGCGCGCGGCGGCCTGCGTATATATGAGGATGCAGACCAGCTTTACTGGAAGGCGATCTGGGCAGACAGGGCTGCCGGGATCAAGGAAGCCAACGTAACGGTTCATTTACCGGCAAAGGTTGAGCCTTCAAAGTTATCCGTAAGAAATTACGGGACACAGGCCGTATCAAGGGTGACGGAGGATTCGACCGTAGTATTTACAGCGCTGGATATTGCGCCTTCAGCGGGGCTTGAGATACAAGTGGGGTTCCCTCACGGCATTGTCGAAGGGGAAGCCCCTCCGTGGCAGGCTGAAGTAGAGAAACAGGAAGCCGAAGTTCTCCTCAAACAGCAACAGCGCGACCTTTATGACAGGGATACGAAGCCTTATATAAACCTTTTCCTGCTGCTGCTCGGTATCCTGATCATACCTGTTGCAGCCTTTATCTGGATACGGCGCGCGTTTAAACGAAGGGGAGCCGCCGCCAATTTAACAGGCTACGGCGGTAATGTATATTCCCCGCCCGATAATCTGCCGCCGGCAATGGTCGAATTGCTGACAACCGGCAAACCTTCAAGCTCGGGGTTTGTCGCCACCATATTCGACCTTGGGAGGCAGAAGAGCCTGCGCATCGAGGAAACAAAGGAGAAGCACTGGTTCGGCACCAGGAAGGATTACGTGCTGACCAGGCTGAAGGAGAATCCACAATACAGCTTTGAAAAAATGGCACTGGAAAAACTATCCAGTCCCCAGGGGGAGAAACTATCAAACAGAACCGGGGAAATGACGTTGATAGTCCAGGAGTTCGGCAAGATGGTGGAAGAGGAGAGCCTGGCCCTCGACTTATTTGCCGAGAAGCCGTCGCAATCTACGAAACGCCTGTTGCTCCCGGGGATTATTATGTCCATCTTATCAATCATCGTCGGGATCGCTTTGACCATATTTATCGGGGAGTATGCCGAATTCATTTTCGTGCCCTTCCTGGCGCTCACGCTCGCCGGGGTAACAGCTACAGGTCTATCAGGCAGGCTGGCAAGGCGCACTGAAAAAGGCGAAAGGATGGCCATAGATTGGAAGTCATTCGGTAAATACTTGAAGAAAATGTCCAAGGACGGCCAGCTGGCGACGGAAAGGCTGGATGTCTGGGATAGCTATTTCCCTTATGCAGTAATATTCGGCATCGCCAATTCCTGGATCACACAGTTCAGCCGCCTGGATGCTCCTGCACCGACATGGTTTTATATCTATCCTCATAGTGGAGGAAGCAGCATCGATATTGCTCCTCCCGCTAACCTTTCCGGTTTACAGGATGCCTTCAACAGCATGGTTAGCACACTGCAGGGCAGTTCGTCCGGCGGCTCAAGCGGCGGAGGTGGAGGCGGAGGAGGAGGCGGGGGTGGCGGAGGAGGAGCCGTCTGATAGAAGTAAAAATCGCGAATTTATGTTATAGTAAAGCTCCCTTTTAATCGTGAAGGATATTTAAGGTCAGCTATATGAACGATCAGGATAATCTGGAAAACAGGCTGTCAGCCCTGCGGCTGGACCCCTCGGCCATCGAGGAGATCAGGCTGCAGGGGGATAACGGCGGCATAATCAGGAATGTAAAGGGACAAAAGGCCTCCCTGCAGATTTACGCGTCCGTCACCTCCAACGACGGCTTCATCAGCCCGGCCGCCGCCAGGGAGGGGCTGGCCTTATACGGCGGCAGGCTCAGGAAAGAGGCCAGGGACAATCCCGGCAGCCATCCCCACATCGACAGGTTGGAGAAGATCGCCCGGGGCCGCAGCCCGGTGAGGTGCGATGTCATTCGCCGCGAATCAAGCAAGCCTGTACCCGAGCGCATCATGCGGGCACTGCCGGATGCGTTGAAGAGATATCCCACCCCATTCTATATTTACGATGAAACGGGCATCAGGGAGACCGCCGGCGCCTATAAAAAGGCCTTCTCATGGGTTAGGCCGGCTTATAAGAACTATTTTGCGGTCAAGGCCTGCCCCAATCCGCATATAGTGCGTATTTTACAGGAAGAAGGCTTCGGTGCCGACTGCAGCTCCATGGCCGAGCTCGTCATAGTCGAAAAGCTCGGATTCAAGGGCGAGGACATCATGTTCACCTCCAACGATACGCCCGCCGTGGAATATCAAAAGGCGCGGCAGCTGGGCGCCGTGATCAACCTGGATGACATCACGCACATCGGCTACCTCGATAAGCATGCAGGCATGCCTGAACTTATCTGCTTTAGATACAATCCGGGTCCGCTAAGAGAGGGCAATACTATCATCGGCGATCCCAAGGAGGCCAAGTACGGTGTTACCACCAACCAGATTACGGGGGCATACATAAAGGCCAGGGAGCTGGGCGCCACGAGGTTCGGCCTGCACACCATGGTCGTTTCCAATATGCTCGATGAGCGCTACCTGATAGAGACCGCCGTGATGCTGTTCAAGCTGGCGGCCATGATCAACCACGATACCGGGTTCAAGTTCGATTTCATCAACCTGGGCGGAGGGTTCGGCACGCCCTACAGGCCGGAGCAGACGGCCATAGACCTGCAGAAAGTATCGGCAGGCGTCCGTGAAGCTTACAGGCAATACATCGAAGACAGGGGACTGGATCCGGTGCGGATTGTGACCGAGTGCGGCAGGGCCATCACCGGCCCGCACGGATTCCTGGTATCGCGGGTACTGCATGTCTCCAAGAAGTACAAGGACTACGTGGGGCTGGACGCCAACATGGCCAACCTCATGCGTCCCGCGTTGTACGGCGCCTACCATCATATTTCAGTCCCGGGCAAGGAAGACAGGCCCAGGGACCGCATCTATGATGTGACGGGGTCGCTCTGCGAGAATAACGACAGGTTTGCCATCAACCGTCCCCTGCCTGAGATTGAACCAGGCGACATATGTATCCTGCATAACGCGGGCGCCCACAGCTTCGCCATGGGATTTCAATACAACGGCAAGCTGCGTTCTGCGGAACTGCTGGTCCAGTCCGATGGGGAGATCAGAAAGATCAGGCGGGCGGAGACTATCGACGATTACCTGGGCACTATCGAACGCTGGCCTTAACAGCCAGACATTTACATTGATTTGCCTTTAACCACATTCAATTCCTTAAATGCCCCGATTTGTCTATTTTATTATTATATTCAAGCTGATGCTGTTTGACAATCAGTGCTGACAAATGCTAAATTAGGAAATCACAAATTATCGGGCGGCTGGTCGATCGAATCCGGTTTGTTTGTTGGGGAGCAGAGGCGAGTATTTCTTTCGCCTTTGAGTGCGAAGGGGAAACCTGCAGGATTATTATCTAAATATCTTTATATTTCTTCCCCTTAATTAGCGAGGTGCCCCTCGGCCAGGGCACCTCAATTTATTCCGGCGCATAACGATTTTACAGTTTAAAATTTGAGCCGAAGATCGAATTTGTATATAATGCGCCGTGATACGTAAAATATGCTCCAGGATAAGACTCAGTAAATAAACGTGGCTAAAAACTCGCAAAAAAACCGCAAAAGCACAAAGTACGCGAACGACAGGCTGCAGCAGATATCGAAGGTTGCCGCCAGCCTGTTTTTCAAAAAAGGTTACTGGCGGACCACCACCAAGGAGATTGCCGAGGCATGCAATATCAGTGTGGGGACCCTGTACTACTACATTAAATCCAAAGACGATTTCCCCAGGATGTTCAGCAAAATCCAGACCAGCGATGTCATCAAATGGGAGAGGGAAGTGCGCAAGGATATGGATAATATGGAACCCGAAGCGCTGCTGAGGAAAGCTGTGCGGGAATACATTTACCTTG
>JAQUQM010000077.1 GCA_028716085.1 Dehalococcoidia bacterium
CGTACGGTGCTACGAAGGCCTTCGTGCAAACAATGAGCGAAGCTATAGATGCTGAATTGAAAGGCAGCGGCGTGAGGGTATTGACGTTCAGCCCGCCATATACCGTAACACCGCTGATCAAAGCTGCTAAACTTCCCGAGCGCATGCCATGGTTCTCAGTCAGTGGTTTGTGGGACCCGGCTGTCATTGCCGTAAAATGCTATCAGGCGTTCCGGGAAGGCAAAACCATCTGCATACCCGGTCCGATGAACTGGCTGGTGCACTCAATCCTCGTCAGGCTTTCACCTCATAATCTGATAAATGCAGTTTCTTTGTGGGCTTTAAAAAGTCGTAAATAGCAATTTACTAAAAATCATATTAAACTTTATGCTGTGAAAATTAATTTACAGGGAGCCACTATGAAAAAGATCTTTAAAATTCTGATAGCAGCCTTGATTGCCCTGGTACTTGGCAGCGCCGTCGGCGTTGGCTCCGCCTTGGTAGCATACGATGCAGTTGCCAGCGCTTACAGCGTTAAAAACGGACCGTGGCAGACCAGCCTGGCGGTCGGCAGCGAAGATGCCAGCCTGTATACCAGGGCATCGGTGGCAGTGCACGCACTCCTGGCACTCAGGAAATCGGAGACTGTCTATTACACCGCTTATAAAGACGATAACGGGGATCCTCTCAACAGCAACTACGTATATAGAATTGAAGGTAAGAATCCGGATGCGCGCTGGTGGAGCATAACGGTATACGGCGCCGATGATTTTCTAATTGCCAATGAACTCAACCGTTACTCCTATAATATGAATAACGTTGCCTCCAACGCAGATGGCTCGTACACCATATATTTGTCGAGAAACCAGAGGTCGGGCAACTGGCTGCCGCTGGGAAACCAGAGTAAGTTCTCACTTTCTCTCCGCCTGTATAACCCAGGATCGACGGTGCTTGACAATCCTGCCACTGTAGAATTGCCGCATATCATCAGGGAGGGCGCCCGATGAAGAAGCTAATTATTTGGACCTCAATAGCTACCCTCCTCGTGGCCATGCTGGCGCACGTTATCACGCTTATAGTCATTCCCTACCAGATTATGAATACTACTATGGCAAAATTCCCCGTTAACGTACTACTTAAAGGCACCCGCACCACGGCGGAAAACCGGGGTGTCGTCATGCCCTGCCCGGACCTGGTTTACTCCATAGCTAATTATGATGTAAGTAAATATCCCCTCTACTTTACCGCGAAGGTGCCGGATACATACTGGTCGGTGTCCTTCTATGATACAAATTCAGATAATTACTTTGTCATTAATGATAAACAGGTAAAATCAAATCCTGTTGAGCTGCTTTTAGTGGGAGACAACTGGAGCTCTACTGATGCAGGCACAGCACAGGTTGTTAAAGCCCGCAGTAATAAAGGCATCATGCTGGTTCGCTACCTGCTTGTCAATGATGCAAATCCGGACGATTTATATGCAGTACAGAAGCAGTCTTCCCTTAAGGCAGAAGGCAAGTCCGCAGAGGAGGAGAAAGCAGCTGAGATCAAGCTTTCTTTTGATGCCACCGAATATGTCAACGCCGAAAATGGATTTTCTATCAAGTATCCCAAGGACTGGAAGCCGGGATCGGCTACAGGCAGGCAGGTATTTGCGGCATCCGCCCCCAGCAGGGTTCCTACTATGAGCATTTCAGTAGTGACGGGAGATCCCAGCATGAGGGATGCTCTTAGTTACGGGCTGAACGCACTCGGCTTCAGGGATATCAGCATCGGTACGGAGAGCCAGGTCAGCCTTTCAGATGGCACACTGGCTTCGAAGTCTAAACTGACGTTTACATTGCCACAGGGCTATGCAGCTGATGCCCTGGCGCTCGGTGCACACAAGGACGGCAAGCTGTTCCTGGTGGTGATTACTACTGTTTCGCTGGCAGCACCATACGATGATGCCATGTTTTCAGAAATAGCACGTTCACTCCAATTTTCAGCAACGAGACCTGCCAAAGCAGCGCCTGTCGAATATAAAAATTCGGAGTATGGATTCTCCATCACATACCCCGGCGAATGGAAGGAGGGCTCTCCCACAGGCAACCAGGTATTCGTGGCCGCCGCCGCTGAAAAAGTCCCGACTATCAGCGTTTCCGTAATCAAAGACGATCCGCCATTGAAGACCGCTTTAAGCGAAGGCCTGTCGGCACTTGGATATACCGGTGTAACTGTTGGTCCCGAGAGCCAGGTAAGCCTTGCGGATGGGACTCCCGCCTCACAATGCAAGGTCGGCTTCAACCTGCCGCAGGGCTACTGGGCTGATTCCCTTGCACTGGGGGTACACAAGAACGGCAAGCTGTTCCTGGTCATGGTAACCACAGTGTCCCTGGCCTCATCCTATGACGAGGCCAAATTTTCGGACATCGCAAAAACTCTGAAATTCACAAATTAACTTCGCATAAAAAAGAGCGGTAGCTTTTCAGCTACCGCTCTATTATTCCATTTCACTCTTACATATTTCTGCGGTACTTGCCACCCACCTCGTAAAGTGCGTGGGTTATCTGCCCGAGTGAGGCATAACGCGCTGTCTCCATCATCTGCTCGAAGATGTTACCGCCTGCAAAAGCCACGTCCTGCAGTTTTTTCAGGCTTGCCGCGGCCATTCTCGCATTCTTTTTCTGGAAAGTCCTGAGATTGGTTATCTGCTGCTGCTTCTCTTTCGATGTCGAGCGGCTGAGCGGTATCTCTTCCGGTATCAGGTCTTCCGTATGCGGATTCAAGTAAGTATTTACACCTATGATAGGCAGCTCGCCCGAGTGTTTACGCTGTTCATAGAGCATGGACTCATCCTGAATTTTACCTCGCTGATACTGCAACTCCATGGCTCCGAGCACTCCACCCCGCTTGCTGATCCGCTCGAATTCATCCAGTATGGCTTCCTCTACAAGTTCCGTGAGTTTTTCCACGATATAAGATCCCTGCCATACGTTCTCATTCTTGGTCAGGCCGAACTCCCGCATGACAATCAGCTGTACCGCCATAGCGCGTCTCACGGATTCCTCGGTAGGTGTTGTTATGGCTTCATCGTATGAATTCGTATGCAGCGAGTTACAGTTGTCATAGAAGGCCAGCAGCGCCTGTAGTGTGGTGCGTATATCATTGAACTGGATCTCCTGTGCGTGAAGCGACCTGCCTGAAGTTTGAATATGGTACTTCAGTTGCTGGCTACGCTCGTTGGCGCCGTATTTTTCCTTCATGGCAATAGCCCAGATACGCCGAGCCACCCGACCGATGACAGTGTATTCAGCGTCCATGCCGTTGGAGAAGAAGAATGACAGGTTGGGTGCGAAGGAATCTATGGGAAAACCACGTGCCAGATAGTATTCCACGTAAGTGAAGCCATTGGCTAATGTGAAGGCTACCTGGCTGACAGGATTGGCGCCCGCCTCTGCAATGTGGTAACCCGAGATAGAAACGGAATAGTAATTGCGTACGTTATGCTTGATGAAATATTCCTGAATATCTCCCATCATCTTGAGGGCAAACTCAGTGGAAAAGATGCAGGAATTCTGCCCCTGGTCCTCTTTGAGTATATCCGCCTGTACCGTCCCCCTGACGCTGGAAAAGGTGTGAGCCACAATTTTAGCGTGCTCCTTTAGATCGGGTATGCTACCGTGTTCCTTGATGAACTTTTCCACCTGTTGATCAATCGCCGCGTTCAGGAAAAAGGCCAGCATCACAGGAGCGGGTCCGTTGATTGTCATCGAGACCGAGGTGTTGGCTGAGCACAGGTCAAAGCCCGCATACAGTTTCTTAATATCCTCCAGGGTGCAGATGGAAACACCGGATTCACCCACCTTGCCGAAGATGTCCGGCCGTTCCTGCGGATCCTCACCGAAAAGCGTCACAGCATCGAAAGCTGTGGATAATCTCTTGGCCTTGTCGTTCTGAGATAAGAAATGGAAACGCGAGTTGGTGCGTACGGGGCCGCCTTCACCAGCAAACTGGCGTTTGGGTTCTTCCTCCTGGCGGCGAAATGGAAAAACCCCCGCAGTATAGGGGAACTTGCCGGGAACATTCCCCAGCATGAGATACTCCAGCTTATCACCGTCGTCCTTTAAATCCGGCACTATCACCCGGGGTACTTCGGTCCCTGAAAGGGTCGTATCGATAAGCTCTACTTTGTATTCCTGAGTCCTTACTCTATAACAGAAAACATCGCCGCTATAGGCTTCCCTGAGAGTCTCCCACCCATCCAGCAATTTCCGCGCTTCCGGCATCTGCCTGTGATGCAGCTCTGAGATTTGCTTCTCAACAGCTTTGCGCGCACCTGTTTCTTTTATGTCCTGAAGCGCGGCTCTCAGATACTGCAGCTTGCGTGCTATTTCAGCCTGGGCACAAACCTGTTTTTTGTAATCGCGTACCGTATCCGCTATTTCGCCCATGTATCGTATTCTGTCAGGCGGGATGATGTATCTCACCGCGCTTGTGCGTGATATCCTCTTGGCCGGTATGCGGCAGGCAAATTTACGTCCGGTTTTCTCTTCTATAACTTCCAATAACCCGGCATAAAGTCCGTTGACACCTTCGTCGTTATACCGTGCTGCAATAGTGCCGTAAACGGGCATGTCCTCCAGCGCCGTATTGAACTGGTTATGTGTGCGCCTCAGCTGCCGCCTCACATCACGGAGCGCATCCTCAGAACCCTTGCGGTCGAACTTGTTCAGTACAACAATATCGGCATAGTCCAGCATATCGATTTTCTCAAGTTGAGTTGGAGCGCCGTATTCCGATGTCATTACGTACAGGCTGATATCCGAAATATCCACAACCGCGGTATCCCCCTGGCCAATGCCCGCGGTCTCCACCAGCACCAGGTCGTAGCCAGCCGCCTTTACTATCGATATGGCATCCTGCATGACATCCGGCAGCTCGGTTTTTGATCCGCGTGTAGCCAGGGAACGCATATATACGCCCCCGTCATAAACATAGTTCATCCTGATGCGGTCGCCCAGCAGCGCGCCGCCCGTGCGCCGTTTGGATGGGTCGGCAGAAAGAACAGCTACTTTTTTATCCGGATTGTCGGTGCGGAAACGCAGCACGAGCTCATCCACAAGCGAGCTTTTACCGGCCCCGCCGGTTCCAGTAATGCCGATAACCGGTGACCTGCTCGCCTTTGCCTTCTTCCGGATCACGGCCGCATATTTATTCCAGGGATCAACCCCCATCTCGGCCAGGGTTATCATGCGGGCAACTTCCGCCTCACATTCTATGCTCAAGTTATCCGGTAGGGGTATTTTTGCACCACGTCTGGACCTGTCATGATCTGAGGCAATTTTAATCGTGTGGAAATCACAGTGTTTGAGAAGGTCATCGATCATGCCTTCCAGGCCCATATGCCTGCCGTCTTCCGGGTCATAGATACGTTCGATGCCGTATTCCTGCAGCTCTATGCTCTCCTTGGGCCGGATCACACCTCCACCACCACCGAAGATACGTATATGGCTGGCGCCCTTCTCTACCAGCATATCCCGCATATATTTAAAGAACTCCATATGTCCGCCCTGGTACGAGGAGACTGCCACAGCCTGGACGTCTTCCTGAATGGCTGCTTCCACCACTTCAGCAACCGAGCGGCTGTGTCCCAGGTGAATCACCTCGGCGCCGCCTGACTGAATCAGCCTGCGCATGATATTAATGGCAGCGTCATGCCCGTCGAAAAGGCTGGTCGCTGTAACCACCCTCACACGATGTTTGAGATCATAACGCTGCTGTTTTCTTTCAGTCATATTCGTTTCTTGCCCTGTGAAATTCTTCCCTAGCCATTGAATATCCACATATTGTATTCCAAATAAGCTGATTTTTAAATATTTTCACATTCCAACATAAAAATAGCCCGGGTCTTTACAACCCGGGCTATTCATTTTACGGATATTTATTCTGCTTATTTCATCCTGGGCAGGCCGAGGCCGTACCAGGCTATGATGTTGCGCTGGATTTCATTGGTGCCCATGGAAACAATGGGAACAAAGCAGGCCTGGTAAATCGATTCCCAGACACCGCCCATCTTGGCATATTTGGAATGGGCAGCCTGACCATAAGGACCGAGTATATCGGTAGCCACGTGAGACATTTTCTCCATCAGTTCACTGGCGAAAATTTTCACACTGGCGGCGTCCATTAGGCCCATCTCCTGGCGGTTCTGCTGGTCGGCGATGCGGTAAGCCAGGGTACGTACAGCCTCCAGGCCGCAGGCCATCTCTGCAATGCGGTTCCTGATAATGGGATCCTGAGACAGGAGCACGCCGTTCCGTTTGGTATTGTTACAATATTCAACGAGCTGTTCCATGCCGCGTAACAGCAAGTATACTAGACCGATATTTGACCTTTCAAAACCGGCAAGCACGTTTACTACGGCCCATCCGCCTCCCTCTTTACCCACAATATATTTGGCCGGGACTTTTACGTCATCCAGGTAAACTTCATTATAGATATGGGCGCCGTCGATATAGGGAATGCCCTTCACAGTGACGCCGGGGCTTTTCATATCGCACAGCAGGAAAGTGAGATTCTGATGCTTCTTGGCCTGGGGGTCGGATTTGTATACACCGAATGCCCAGTCAGCTCTGTGCGCGCCGGTGTTCCATGTCTTCTGGCCGTTTAAGATGAACTCATCGCCTTTTCTGATGGCAGTCGTGGTCAGGGCAGCCAGGTCCGAACCTGCATTAGGTTCGCTCCAGAGCTCACACCACATGGTTTCACCTTTGGCAATGCCGGGAAGGAACTCTTTTTTGATCTCTTCACTGCCTGCTGCCAGCAGTGTGGGGGCAAGCATTGCTACACCGAACTCATCCACACCCGGAACGCCGTAATAACCAACGGCCTCGCTGAAAAGCACCTTGTCCATCATATCGCCGCTACCGCCGTGCTCCGCCGGCCAGCCCAGCGAAAGCCATCCTCGCTTGCCGAACTCTCTCGCGCAGTGGCGGTGAAACTCCCAGCACTCGTCATTATCGTTTTTGCTTTCGATCCCGATGTACTGAGGTGGCTTTTTCTTGTTTAAATCTCCACAAACCTGGTAGAACTCCTTTTTACGGGCTTCCTGCTCTGGCGTTAACCTGAAATCCATAACTCAACTCCTTAATTCTTATTATGGTTATCAACCGTGTTGTAGAACCTGTATTAGCTTCGCTGCCGGGTAATCATGTTTTGCCAAATCAGTATTATACCACAATCAAAATTAATAAAACCACAAACGTCGGGAGCTAAATGTAAATGGCAGCGCAGAAATCGCAATTGCTTTGCTAAAGTAGTTAAACGCTATAAACTGTGAGGTGTAAATGCTCAAAGAGGTAAGGAGGTTTCCGCATGGATGAGAAAATCAGGAAAATCAAGGCCGGGGATATAGCTCCGGATTTTACGCTTAAAGACCACGATGGCAACGATTTTAAACTCAGTTCATACAGTGGTAAAAATGTGCTGCTTTCATTCCATCCGCTTGCATGGACGGCAGTTTGCACGCAACAGATGCAGTCCCTGGAGGAACAATATGAGACCTTTCAGACATTGAATACCGTACCTGTGGGACTGAGTGTAGATCCAATCCCCTCCAAGAAAGCCTGGGCTGATAATATCGGTATCAAAAAAATACCATTGCTATCCGATTTCTGGCCCCATGGCGCAGTCGCCGCATTATATGATATCTTCCGGGAGAAAAACGGATTCTCCGAAAGGGCGAATATTATAATTGATACCCGGGGCAATATAGCGTTGCTCAAAACATACCCCTTAAGCCAGCTTCCCAATATTCAGGAAATCATCGCTGTCGTTAAAGTATTATAATATTTGCTGAATATTCGCGGCTCTGCCATCACTTTGTGCAGAATTCGTATTTATACCAGGAGGAATGGGATGAAAATTATCATCATAGTACTGGTATCGCTTATTGCTTTGATCGGTTGTGTCCAGGTCTCACCTCCCCAGGCCAGCCTGCCGCCCAGCATACTCGAGTTCGAAGCAACTCCGGCAAGCGTGGTGGCGGGAAGTCCATCCTCTTTGAAATGGCAGGTCGCAGGAGCCACAGCAGTAAGCATCGACCAGGGTATCGGTAATGTGGAGCGGAGCAGTACGTATTCGGTCAACCCCACCACAACCACGATTTATACATTGACAGCCGAAAACTCCTATGGCAGTGTAATGGCTACGGCGCAGGTCGTCGTCACCAGTGGTGAGCCGCCCGTATCGAACCTGCCAATCGTAGCTGTTTTTTCCGCCAAACCGGCAAATATCGTTGCTGAAATGGAGTCCACCATAACCTGGGACGTTAAAAACTCCTTCGATGTCAGCATCGAGCCCAATTTCGGCCCCATCAAACCGGCAGGATCAAGAGTCGTTACGCCGCCCTTTACCACCAATTATATTTTAACTGCCGTTAATTCCACTGGAATCCTTAAGGCGGCAACAACGATTACTGTTTCCGGTGTTATGCCCTCTGCAGAAACGCCGGTTATCAAATCATTCACCGCCAACCCGCCCATGATTAATAAGGGAGCAACCTCGACCCTGAGCTGGGAGTCGGTAGAGGGTTCATCGGCCACCATAGACCATGATGTCGGCGTTGTTGCCGGGTCGGGAACGAGAAATGTGTCCCCCGCCTCTACCACTGTTTATACACTCACCGTTACCAACCCGAGGGGAGCGCAATTTCAAACAGCAGTAGTAAATGTGAGATAGCTAATAAAACTCTAAATACTAAATCCTAAACTCTAAGTAAATGCAAAACTCAAAGTTTAGTTATTTTTAATTTTGAACTTTGAATTTGTTTGGAATTTAGAGATTGGAGCTTAGAATTTCACAAGAATTGCCGGGCTCTTAATGATACACTATTTGCTGGTTCTTCCAATCTCCCTCAGCGTCTCAAATCCACGGTTAATATCCGCAAAAACATCCACCCTGTCAGAGCGGAATGCCCTGCGCGCCTGACGCTCCCTGGCCCACTCATCGAATACGGCCAGCTTTAAATAATGCACTTTCCCTCGCCTGTCTGCTATTTTTTGCCTTTCCAGCGATGCTCCCATGAATAAAAGCCCCTGCTCCATGGCTGAATCCCTGCCTGCATCACAGTCTATCCACCTGCCCAGCCACACCTCGCAGTCCACATGGTCCCGTGTTTCACCCAGCTCATTGATCCTCTCTGCGTTACCTGATTCTTTGCCCACCTGCTGCCACAGGGAAACATCTGCTTTAATGAGGTAAATGCGGTATCGCACCGGTATGCCCGCGCAGCGCAGCAAGGCCACCAGCAGGTTCGTCTTCCCCGAGCACATACCCCACCCTTTTTGCAGCGTCTGCGACGCCTTCAGGTCCCAATCTTCCAGGCCGTAGGGCAATTCTTTGACATAAGCAAAGATACTGTTGAATTTTTCCTCACGGTTCCTGCAGCCGCGTGTCAGCTCTGCAGCCTTTTTTCTCAACCCCAGGCTGCGGTCAAAATCGCACAGCGCGCTGGCCTGCAGATATTTACCCCTGTCCAGGGGCATGTTCAGCCTGCCCTGATTTCAACTATTTTATTATGGCTGAACTGGCCGCTAACGATCCTCACCGCGCTCTTGGGAACCCTGAAATGCCCGGCAAGCACCTTGATTACTGCTTCGTTGGCTTTGCCTTCCCTGGGAGGTTCCTTCACCCGCACGTTGTAAACATCGCCCTGCTTGAACACCTCTTCTCTCGTAGCCAGCGTGGTAACTTTTACATTGATTTTCATACTATTTCACTCCAGATTTCACCGTGGTTCCCTTTTGTTGAAGCTCTCATTAAAGACTTATCTGCATTCATTGCAGGTACTGTCATTTTTGCCCTCAGGATGGTATTGGATATATCGGCATGGCTTCGGGCATAGGCCCTGACATAGTTATCCGTCAGCCCTGAATATACTCCAGTTCCTTTTTTCACTTCATTTTCCCAGAGTACATCTCTCGTCCGGCCTATTAATCGTGCACTGAAATTCTCCGCGCTCACAGCAGCAAGGTCGAGCATACGCAGGCTGCGCTCCTTCTTAACTTTCTCACTCACCCGGCCCGGCATGCTGGCTGCGAGTGTACCCGGCCTGGGCGAATAAGCGAAAACGTGGATGGCTGCAAACTCCATCTCTTTGCAGAACAGGTAGCTTTCCTCAAATTCCGCCTGGCTCTCACCCGGAAATCCAACCATGATGTCTGTGGTAACTGCCGCATCGGGCACTTTTTTTCTGATATTCTGCACAGCTTTACGATACTCATCCACATTATAACGCCTGCGCATCCTTTTTAATACTGCTTCGCTTCCACTCTGCAGTGCGATATGAAAATGCCTGCAAAGCCGCCGGTCCTGCCACAAATCAATCAGGTCAGCGGTTATCTGCTGAGGCTGCAGGGAGGACAGGTGTAGACGCTGGATAGCGGTGTGCTTCAGGATGAGCTGGATTAAATGTGCTAAATCCACTTGTTCGTATTGATAGGCGCCGATCTCCGTTCCGGTCAGCACTACTTCCTTATACCCATCATCCACTCTGGAACCGACTTCCGCGATTACATCCTCTATTGGTATACAACAAACCTGACTCCTCACCAGGGGCACAATACAATAGGAGCAATAGTTCCGGCAGCCATCCTGGATCTTGATGAAACTGCGCACACGGTCGAGTTGCTCGATTCCGGTGCCTTTCTGTGGAATAAGGGTTATTAGATCCAGCTTCTCCTTAATTATTTGCGGCAGTTCCATCTTTTTCTCGTTGCCTGTGACAATGTCTGCGCCGCAATCAGCCAGCGCCTCAGCATCCCTCTCCGCATAGCATCCGATGACAGCTATCAGCGCACGTGGATTGTTTTTCCGCAGCATCCTTACCATGTGCCGGGATTTTCTATCCGCCACATGTGTTACCGTGCACGTATTGAGCACAAAGATATCGGCCTTATCTCCGCCCGTGACTGTATAACCGGATTCGGCCAGTGCCCTTCCTATCCGCTCCGACTCCGCCTGGTTTAGCTTGCAGCCGAGGGTTTGAATCGTAATTGAAGGTTTGCTGCTCACAAAGCCAATTATATTTGCGCCGCAGCGATCAG
The DNA here is from genome assembly GCA_028716085.1 of Dehalococcoidia bacterium. GTDB lineage: Bacteria > Chloroflexota > Dehalococcoidia > GIF9 > UBA5629 > JAQUQM01. Next base: position 11,067 of record JAQUQM010000077.1, read on the forward strand.
GTCAACCGTTGTATAATGCGCCACGATAAACTGAAAATACGATCCACTCCCCAAAATCAACAGCGACATCCCCGTTTGACAAAAACAGGCAATCACTTAAAATTACACTTAGAAGTCAATCTCCCTGAATTTTCCCATTAGTGGTATCTTGGCTAATATTGACGCCGGCATACTTCGCGCCGTAGGAGGGCACGCCATGACGACTCAGAGCTGCAATTCACCAAAATTCTCCATCAAGGAGCCGAAAAACCTTTCACCACGTATCAAGTGGCTGAGGGACTATTATTTCCAGGGCAACAACCGTAAGTGGAACAACGAGTTTGTCGGCTTTACCACCGGCACTCCCTGGGATATCCAGTACCAGGAAGGTAATTTCTATATCGTTCCCGAGACATACACCTTCTTCCCCACGTTCACGGGCGCCTTCCAGCAGACCTCACACAAGGTCGACCTTCCCGAAGATTTCTGGAAATGGAGCCTGCCCGAACGCCATGCCTGGTTCGTCAAAGAGGTCATGGTATACTACCTGCCCCACGAGGTGCTGCCGGGCGACCTTATCGCGTGTGGCCGCTTCAATATCCAGACGTCCAAGTGCTTCACTAAGAAGGAAGCCGGGGAGTACCAGAAAGCCGTTTACGGCAAGAATGGCGTGCGCGCTGCTATATTATGGTTCCATAACCACGGGTACGGCAATGCCGGGGCTACCAGCGGCCACATCATTCCCGATTACGCCCGCATCATCAACGAGGGTTGGAAGAGCGTCCATGAAGAGCTCGGCCGCTACCTCAGCGCACTTCCCAAGAAAGATTACGACGGCAAAAAGGGCGGACAGCTCAGGGCCATGCTGGTAGCAGCTACCATGGCCAGGGATGTTGCCTTCGAATACAGCGAGGTTTGCTCTGGCCTGGCAGCCAAGGAATCCGACCAGGCCAGGAAAAATGAACTACTCAAGATGGCAGAGATACTTAAACGCGTACCCTGGGAACCCGCTCAGAATTTCTGGGAGGCTCTGCAATCGCTCTGGCTGACCCACATGCTGGTGATGAGCGACGAGAATTACCCGGGCCCCGGGGTCTCCTTCGGACGCGCCGACCAGTACCTTTATCCCTTCTGGAAAAAGTCGCTGGATGAAGGCATGGATCGCGAGTTCGGCAAGGAGCTGCTCAAGTGTTTCTGGATACACTGCAATTATGCTTATGATGCCATGATACGAACGGGAGGCAACCAGGGCATCACCGCGGGATTCGGTCAGCTCATTACCCTGTCCGGAATGGGGAAGGGGGGAGAGGACCAGAGCAACGACCTCACCTATGCCATGCTCGAGGTCATTGATGAGCTCACACCGCTCCTGGAGCCCAAACCCAACGTCCGGCTGCACAGGAATAGCCCGGACAGGCTCATGGACAAGGTGGTTGATATGATCGCCGCCAGCCAGGGCTCTCCCTTCCTGCTCAACTTCGACGAGCGCTCCATCGCCGGCATGTTGCGTGAAGCAAGGATATCCGGCGCTGAAAGTCTGATCAACGCTGACAATGTGTTCGATTACGCTCCCGTGGGATGCCTGGAAAACACCATGTGCGGCAACGACCGTTCGGGCACGGTTGATATTAATCTCAACCTGCTCAAGGCGGTTGAGCAAACATTGATGGATGGCTACGATATGCTCCCCTGGGTTGACCCGCTGACCGGTAAAAAAGAGCCGTCAAAGCGCCGCAGCGCCAAAACAGGCAATCCGGCGAGGTTTAAGACCTGGGCGGAGTTCTGGGACGCTTATGTAGGACAGACCCAGGCTATCATCAACAGGACCACCGACCTCTACGACTGGACGGACCGCACCAGGGCCAAATTTTTCCGTACTCCCTACCTGTCATGCCTGGTAAAGGGCTGCGCAGCAAAAGCCAGGGATATCAATGAAGGCGGCGCCGAGCTTAATTTCGTGACGCTGGAAGCGGTTACCTTCGCCAATACGGTGGATTCCCTGCTGGCCGTCAAATACCTGGTATTCGATAAGAAAGAGTGCACCATGGATGAACTGATACAGGCCTTGAAGGACAACTGGGTAGGACATGAAATACTGCAGGCCAAGGCTATCAATAAAGCGCCCAAGTATGGCAGGGATGATCCGCAGGCTGATGAAATGGGCAAAAAGGTAATGGAGGTCTGGACCGATGAAACATGGCTTTATAAGACGTCCGTAACAGGAAAACAGTATCGGCCCGGTATGCTGAGCTGGAACTACTGGGTATCGGACGGTTACATCCTTCCGGCCAGCCCGGACGGGCGCCCCAAGGGTAAGTTCCTCTCCAATGCCATCTGTCCCTGCGACGGCGCGGATATAAACG
>JAQUQM010000078.1 GCA_028716085.1 Dehalococcoidia bacterium
GTGGTGAAAACCCTTATCTCTTTCTCCTCGACTCCGGGCTGATCCAGGCCGAACGAGATGTCCGCTCCGTAGCTTTTTCCTATCCAGTTGGTCTGCATAATGCGAATGCGTTCAGGCCAGTCAATCCCTTTATATTCAAGAAGCTCATCTGCATATTTAGTGATTCTAAAAAACCACTGCTCGAGCTGCTTTTTCTCAACAATACTTTCACAGCGCCAGCACTCACCATCGCCCACAACCTGCTCATTAGCCAGCACCGTTTGACACTTGGGGCACCAGTTGACAGGTGCCTTGCCCCGGTATGCAAGGCCAGCCTCATATAGCTTCAGGAAAAACCACTGGGTCCATTTGTAGTATTCAGGAAGACACGTGATTACCTCCCGGCTCCAATCATAGGTAGCGCCAATGGATTTTAGCTGGCGCCGCATATTTTCAATATTCTGCATGGTCCAGACAGCCGGATTAATGCCGGTGGCAATGGCCTTATTTTCCGCCGGCAAACCAAACGCGTCGAAACCCATAGGTTGCATGACGTTGTATCCCTGCATCCTTTTATATCTTGCATAAACGTCTGAAGGCGCCATGGGGTACCAGTGACCGATATGCAAATCTCCCGAAGTATAAGGGAACATAGTTAAGGCATAGAACTTGGGCCTGGGATCATTCTCGTTAACCTCGTATAACTTATCCGCTGCCCACCTGTCCTGCCATTTTTTTTCGATTTCCTGGGGAATATATTTATTCGGAACGCTCATAATAGTCGAAATTGTAACTTGTGAGCCTTATCCCGTCAACATCCCATTCCCTGTCTGTTACTGATATTGAGTCGCTGCACATCCTTTATGTTTATAATAAAAAACAAGAGTCATATAATTGAATTGTAAGAATGCGGTATTATCTATCCTGTAAAATGCATAGAGATATATTTGAAGATCTGGTCATCAGAGCAGTAAACAGCCTGCCTGATGAATTCCAGGATTTAATGGCTAATGTAGATGTCGTGATAGAAGACTGGCCCAGCAGGTCACAATTGAGGAAATTGCGATTGCGCGATAGATATGAGCTACTGGGTTTGTACGAAGGCGTTCCCTTGACCAAAAGAGACCAGGGCTACAATCTTGTACTACCGGATAAAATCACAATTTTCCAGAAACCTATTGAGTCTCATTGTCGATCTTCAACAGAGATTAAACATGAGATAGCCCGTGTAGTCAAACATGAGATAGCTCATCACTTTGGCATGGATGATGCGAAGTTATATGAAATTGAAAATGATAAAAATTCCTGAAAAACCTGCTCCTATTGATTTACACCTAATTTTAGAGTAGAGTATTACATAAGTTAGTTGCTCTATATTAATTGGAGGCTTTCATGAGAAGATTGCTTCTGGCTTTGCCAATCGTATTACTGCTGATTATAACAATTGTCAATCCATGTCTGGCTGATTCTACCAGCTTGAATCCAATTGTTCCGCAATCCCAGGAGAGCAGCCGGACAATCTGCACTGGCGGCTACCCGATATTAGTTTATGATGCTGCCGATAACGCAACTGAATTACCCGAGGGACTGGTTCTTACCAAAGGGGTGCCTTTTACTCCGATGTCCGATGTCAATAAGGGTGATTCGGTATCCATTAAGGTAAAAGCAACCAATACAAGCCCCTTCCAGATCAACTACGGCCTGAAACTAAGTATAAATGGTAAAGAAGTTGCCACCAAGCAATTGACATTGGAGCAGGCAGCCAGTCAAGAGGTCTCTTTCTCTTACGTAGCCGATCAATTGGGAGTAAACAACGTTACCGTGGGCAACCTCACCGGCTCATTCACTGTGAAGGAGGGCGGATTAGGAGACCTGCTTCCGCCGTACATGTGGGCAATCATCGGCATAATTCTTGCGGTAATAGTCGTCCTATCGCTATTACTGGCCTTTATGCCCAAGCGTAAGAAAAAGGGCGCTACCCAGGGCACTCCAATAAAAGGGCAACAGAAGGGGAAGCCGGGAAAACCTTCGGGTGGGGATACGCTATTACCACAAATGCCACGACCTGGTATGCCCGAAGAAATGCAACCTGGTATGCAAGCTACAGGCTTTCCTTCGATGCAGCAGGACATGTCCGGACAAATGATGCCGGGTATGCAGCAACCATTCCAGCAACAGGGTCAACCGGGTATGCAGCAGCCATTCCAGCAACAGGCTCAGCCGGGTATGCAAACGCCATTTCAACCTCAGGGACAACCGGGTATGCAACCTCCGTTTCAACCTCAGGGACAACCAGGTATGCGCCCCCCATTTCAACAACAGGGACAGCCGGGCATGCCACCTTTTACGCCACAAGGTATGCAACAGCCATCACAACCTTCGTCCATGACTGGCATGCCTCCCGGAATGCCTCAGCCAACGGACCTTCGCATGCCACAGCAAATGCCACAGCCTCAGCAGCCACAACCAGGCATGCCGTTCAGTATGCAGCAACCGGCTCAGGCTCCTATGCCACCAGGTATGCAAGCTCCTCAATCACCAATGATGCCGCAGCGGATGGGGCAGGGTATGCAACAGCCTGCGGGCGCATATCCATCTGCAGGCGTGCCCAAGTTCGCGGTCAGTAATCTCACCATAACCCCTACGAAAGTCAAGGTCGGCGAAGCTGTTAATATCAGCATTATAGTCTCTAATAACGGATCACAAACCGGTAAATACAGTGTAGTCTTGAGAATCGGTGGAGTTGTTGAAAACATCTCAGACATGACTTTACCACCGGGCGCCAGTCAAACAGCCAGCTTTACGGTGGTTAAAGACATTGCAGGTGATTACTATGCCGATGTCGACGGTCTCGGCGGTTTCTTTACTGTAATACCTCTGGCGCCGCCGTCTTTTGTAACCAGTAATTTTTCCGTTGCGCCCGAAAGAGTACGGCAGAGTCAACCTGTAATTATTACTGCTTCGGTTACTAACGTTGGAGAGATCACAGGAAATCATACATTGATATTAAGGGTTAAAGGTATGGCAGAAAGCCAGCAAGAGGTTACGCTGGGAGCAGGCAAAACGCAGAATGTTGAGTTCTCGATTGTCAAAGACACTCCCGGATTTTATCCTGTGTCTCTGGAAAACTGGACCGGCAAATTTGTTGTTGAAATGGATTGGTCCGGTTAATGGATAGCTAACGTTTTTATTATCGGATTATCATTCAGGTTCGACTTTTTGCAGTTGATCTTCGCTGTCTAGATAATCTATATATAGAACACCGTTTAAATGATCGATTTCATGTTCCAATGCCTGGCCTAATAAATCCTCTGCTTTTATCCGTATAAGCTTGCCTTCCCTGTTCTTTGCCTTGACTTTAACGCATTCAGCTCTCTTTAACTCCGCATGATAGCCGGGTATACTGAGACAACCTTCCATGACCAGCCTCTCCCCTTTCTTCTCTATGATTTCGGGGTTTATCAGCGCCAGCACTTCCTCATCCGGTACATGAATTACGATCACACGTAGAGGGACTCCCACCTGGTTCGCAGCCAGGCCCACACCGGAAGCTGTATGCAACGTCTCTATCATGTTATCAATGAGACGGTGTATGGACTTGTCAATAGCAGTAACACGTTTAGCTTTTTCTCTTAACACAGGGTCCGGATTCACACGGATCTTCAATGCGGCCATGATAAATAATTAAACCACACCAACAGGGTCAACGTCCAAAACCCATCCTGCCGGAAATGCCATATCTTTCAAAACGGTACTGATATCATGGCCGAGCAGTATTATTTGCATCTGGTATTTTCCTCTCAGCCTCATATGAAAAGTTGGTGAAGGGCCGATGATCTTAAGCTCACCCGCACCTTGCCTTTCTCTCCGGGCACCAATAATATTTACCATTTTCCCTGTCTCTGTGCGGCATTTATCCATATTAGTATGCGTAAACACCAGGCGAACCATCGCGGTCAGCGGAGGATATCCAAAATTCCTTCTGTACTTCATTTCATTCTCATAGAAACCTGTATAATCATGCCCGGCAGCATACTTAATAGCATAGTGTTCTGGATTAAATGTCTGAATAATCGACCGCCCCGGCAAAATACCCCGTCCTGCCCTGCCTGAAACCTGGCATAGCAATTGAAAAGTTCGTTCGCTGGACCTGAAATCCGGAAGGTTCAAACCAATGTCTGCATTAATTACCCCCACGAGGGTAACCCCCGGGAAATCCAGCCCTTTGGCAACAATCTGTGTACCAATTAAAATGTCAGCTTGATGCCGGCGGAAGCTGCTCACAATACTTGCATATTCCTTCATTCCCGAAGCAACCTCGCTATCGAACCTGATAATGTTCGCCTTCGGAAATAGCCTACGGCATTCCTCCTCAACAGTTTCAGTCCCGACTCCAAAATACCTGATTTCCTTACTCAGGCATTGCGGGCACATCTTTATGGGAGCATACGTTTTACGGCAATGGTGACAAATAAGCCTATCCATAGCTGAATGATAGGTTAACACCACGTCACACCTTTTGCAGCCGGGAATATATCCGCAATTTCCACATTTAACCAGAGTCGCCGATCCTCTTCTATTAACATATAAAATTATCTGCTGTTGTTTATGCAGAGTAATATCAATCTGTTCTTTTAACGTGCGACTGAAAAGCCCCCTTGTGCCTGCTTTATATTCCTCCCGAAGATTAATTATGTTAACCTCCGGCAAAGGCGAAATTCCGGCGGGTGTAACCCGCTCTTTAAGTTCGATCAACTTGAATTCACTTTTCTGGCTTCTATAATATGTCTCTACATCGGGCGTTGCACTACCCAGTATCACCATCGCCCCCGTGAGGTCAGCAAGCTTGATTGCTACATTCCTGGCATGATACCTGGGAGACTTCTCTGTTTGCTTGTATGCCCATTCATGCTCTTCGTCAATAATGATTAAACCCAGATCAGGCTGTGGTGTGAAAATGGCGCTTCGCGCACCTATCACTACATCGAAATCGCCTTCGTGAATACGGGCCCATTCGTCATATTGCTCACCGAGTGTCAATTTGCTATGCATAACAGCAACTCTGCCCGGAAAACGGGCATAAAAACGTTCAATTGTCTGTGATGTGAGCGAAATTTCAGGTACGAGACAAATGCCCTTTTTCCCGCGCTTGATCATTTCGCTAAGTGCTCGCAAATAGATTTCGGTTTTGCCGCTGCCCGTCACCCCATAGAGAACGAATACTCCCGGCTTATTATTACCACTTCGCTTCTCCATTGCAGCTTTAATGATATCCCAGCCTTCCTGCTGATCGGGAGTGAAGGTAAAGGGAAACTCCAATGCAAAATCATATTTAGCCAGAGGGTCGCGTTTAACCTCCATGGACCGCCGTTCAACCATTCCTTTTCTTACAAGTACTTTCACTGTGTTGCCGGCATCTACTATGTGGTCTCCAATTCTTGGTAAGGGCAAACATCCTCCATTACGCACTAATAAATCAATGATCGCGGCCTGTTTATGTGCCCCCTTTTCTTTCAAGCGGGTAACTATGTCCCCAGTTTGCTCAAGTTCGAAGTTCAATTTCAGGTAATCGATGAACTTCGGTTTGACTCTTTCTCTTTCTAACAATGCTGTCTTGGTAACAAGTTTCTTATTCAACAGCTCCCGCAGCATGGAAGCGCTTCGCTTAATGCCGAACTTAGCTTCCAGGGCTTTTTGAGGCAGCTCTCCGCCGCTATCCTGAATAGCCTGTACGAAGGCTTTCAAATCTTTATCCAGCTTTAATGAATCTGTATCCGAACCTGTCCACTGTATATGTGAAGCAGAACTTCGTTCAAAACCCGGAGGCAGGAAAAGCGCAACTGCATTAAAAAGAGGTGCCAGGTAATATTCGGCAATCCATAGTGCCAGCTTTATGCGTTCAGGGGAGATACTGGTCCGTGGAGAGATCAGGTCGATAACCTGCTTGGTAACCGGAACCTGCGGGATGCTGCTTAGTTCTATTACAATTCCCTGTAATATCTTCGAGCCGAATGGCACCCACACAGCATCCCCGACTCTCACATCCCAAAAAGAAGGTATTGAATATGAAAAACTGTTTCGATGGCCGCCGGGGGCATTGACGGCCACCTCAGCGTATTTCATGCTATCTATTTTGCTTCAGCTACAGGCTCGGCAGCTTCGGGAGCGGGGACAAGGTCCAGAGATTCGGCATCTGTAGTGCTTTCCATCAATCTCTCGCGCCGTTCCTTTAGCCTGGCTTCTTTCGTACTTAATCGCCTGATATAGTACAGCTTGCTTCTGCGTACCTTTCCGTGTCTGACTACTTCATTTTTTCTAGGAGCGGCGATGCCAGGGGGAATGTATGCTCAACGCCGATGCCATAGGTAACTTTGCGAACAGTAAAATTACCGCCGGCCATTCCCCTGTTGACTTTAATTATTAATCCGGAAAATGTCTGCAGCCTTTCACGGTTGGCCTCTTTAACTTTGAAACTCACCTTAACATTATCACCCGGGCTAAGTTTCGGTAACTTGGTATTCACCTTTGCTGGTTTAATAGACTTGATATCCATTTTTTATATCCTCTTTATTAATAATAGATATATTATCTGCCTCAATTATTACTCAATGCAGATCGGAAAGACTCTATTGTTTTGTGATCAGCTTCACTCAGGTCAGCCCTGCAAAGCAGGTCGGGACGCCGGCGCATCGTACGTAAAATACTCTGCTCCCTCCTCCATGCGGAGATCTGTTGATGATTACCGGATAAAAGAACCTCAGGGACTTTCCAACCTCTGTATTCAGGAGGCCTTGTATACTGTGGATACTCCAGAACGCCCCTAACATGAGACTCTTCTATCAAAGATACATCGGATCCTATTGCACCCGGGAAAAGCCGGACCAGGCAATCGATGATGACCATGGCAGCAGTTTCACCGCCGCTGAGCAGATAATCACCAATACTGATTTCATCAGTGGACAGATGCTCTGCAACCCTTTCATCTATACCTTCATAGTGACCGCATATAAGAATCAGGTTTTGCTCTTTGGATAGCTCAACTGCAACATCCTGGTTTAAGAGACGGCCCTGGGGTGTTAATAAAATAACAGGCACTTTATCCACCTGTATTTCCCTTTTTACGTTTTCAATAGCTTCGAAGATCGGCTCGGGTTTCATAATCATGCCTGCGCCGCCACCGTAAGGATAGTCGTCTACAGTGTGATGCTTATCGTGTGAATAACCACGGATATCATGCAGCTTTACATTAATGATATCCCGTACCTGTGCTCTTCCCAGAATACTGTGATCAATATAACCGTTAAAAGCCTTGGGAAACAGTGTTAATACATCTATCCTGTGCATAGTTATGACGATAAATTCCAGTATTTTGTTTATGATACCTTTTCTTGAGGCTAATTATTCTACCATAGACCACTGAATCTACAAAACTATCATATCTGGACTGCGCTGCAGCTCAGATATGGTTTTCATGCCGGCAACTATATATTGTGCTTCTTGCAATTCTTATCACAATCTGTTGGGGCAAATCCTGCAATAACGACCAAATACAACCCCGGAAACTGCCAATTGCCGTATATATTTCCCTGAAAAACTATTGACAAGTGGGGTAAAAAGTGTTCATAATGGAGCAAAGTGGTAAAAAGTGGTAAAAAGGGGGAAATAATATGATAATGAGTAACAATGGTAGCGACATTGCATTCGAGGATATTTTTTCCTTCCTTAAAGAAAATGGATTTACCGGAACCAAATTACGATTACTGTTTTTCTGGTGCAGGCACCCCCAGGCTAAATTCGATCTGGATTGTATAGCCCGTTTCATGGACACCACTCATCACCACCTTAATGAAATGCTTAGAGACTTAATAGAGAAAGGAATGATAAAAGAACAATACTGCAGCAGCGGGATGGCTCATTATTCTATAAATCCTGAGCATGCTGTCAGTGATTACATTTCAGAATTAGCCAAACTGGATTGGGGCGTTCTAAGAAGCATCCAGGGAGAGCTGGAAAAGGAAGCCATACCGGCATAATCAAGTATTAGTTATTGTAGAGTTCATTATGTTTGTTGGTGAATACGAATATAAGGTAGATAACAAGGGGCGATTGCCTCTTCCGCCTAAATTCCGCAAGGAAATAGACGACGGCCTTATGTTAACTATGGTAGCCGATAACTGTATTACCGCCTATACCAAAAGCGATTGGGCTAAAATGACGGCCAGCCAGGCTCCCGGCAGCTTCCTAATGTCGGATAAGCAGAGGAAGATAAACCGTTTCATTTTCAGTAATGCCAATGAAGCTACTATTGATAACCAGGGCAGAATTTCCCTGCCTGCAAATTTGCGGGAGCGTGTTTCGATCAAAGACTGCGCAATAATAGCCGGAATCAATAGTTACTTCGAGATCTGGAGCCCTGATCTCTGGAAACAGGAAAGGCTCACCACTGATGAAGCCCGCGAGTACATGGAAGTTCTGGAGGAAAGGAAATGACCTTAACCATGACCGAAATCCGCCATGTACCTGTTTTGCTGGCAGAGATCATAGAAGCTTTAAATATCCGGCAGGGCGGGCGTTATGTCGACTGCACACTTGGTGGAGGAGGTCATGCATCAGCAATACTTGAAAAATGCCAACCAGGCGGCGAACTGCTCGGAATCGATTCGGACCCCGAAGCAATAAAGCTGGCTCAACACAGACTATATGACTATTTTGAAAATACCGTTCTTATTAATGATAACTTCTCCAATCTCGAGCATATCTGCAACGAAACCGGTTTTACGCAGGTTAACGGGATTCTTTTTGATCTAGGCCTCTCCTCCCTTCAGCTTGACACTGCATGGCGCGGATTCAGTTTTCAGCAAAGCGGCCCTCTGGATATGAGATTTAATCCGGATGAAAAGCTGACAGCGGCTGATATAGTAAATAAATTACCCGAATTAAAACTTGCGCAGCTTATCCGGATATACGGCGAGGAACCATCTGCTGCCAGAATCGCCAGGAATATAGTAAATAACAGGCCTATAACTGACACGGCTGAACTGGCGGTGATCGTATCGAACTCTGTAATCCAGCGTCCGATCAGGATTCATCCTGCTACCCGCACATTCCAGGCCTTACGAATAGCAGTCAATCGTGAACTTGATTATTTAACATCTGCCCTCGAACAGACGATCAACTGTCTCGCCGTAGGAGGGAGGTTGGCAATCATTAGCTATCACTCGCTGGAAGATCGAATTGTAAAAAACTTTATGTCACGCGAAAGCAGGGGCTGTATCTGTCCCAGTGATATCCCTGAGTGCCGCTGCAACCACCAGCCAAAGCTGCAGATCTTAACAAAGAATGTGCTTGTACCAACAGATAGGGAGGTCGATTTAAACCCGCGCAGCCGAAGTGCAAAGCTGAGGGTAGCGCAACGTATATAAATATATTTTACGGGAGGCAATAGAAAATGATAGTAACTAAAAAATGGGCCCCTCTTCTGGGTAATGACAGGAAGCTCCTGGCATTATTCGGAGGAATGGTTTTCGATGGCATCGTTTTCGTCAGCCTCATGATCGCCATCGCCATCCTGTATTTCCTATAAAACAATGCATGTAATTTCGAATCTGTAAACAACTATTTAACTTAGAGGAGGCATAAATTATGGCAAAAAGACTTATCAGTGGGATAGATGTGGGAACTACCAAGATTTGCACGATAGTTGCCACATTGGATTCCGGAGGCGCACTTCAAGTGCTTGGTGTCGGCCAGGTACCTTCTCACGGACTGCACAAAGGTATGGTAGTCAACGTGGAAGAAGCGCGGGACTCGGTGGCCGAATCGGTCAAACGTGCCGAACAGGCAAGCGGTATAAAAATTGAATCCGCGTACGTTGGCGTTACCGGCAGGCACATCAGTTCACTCAACAGCCATGGTGTAGTGGCAATTCCGCGAACCGACAGGCTGGTTCGCCAGGAAGACCTATCCAGGGTACTTTCCTCAGCTAAAAACATTAACATTCCTGACGACAGAAAAATTCTTCACCAAATACCCCGAGGCTATGCTCTGGATACACAGGAAAAAATAAAGAATCCGGTCGGTATGCATGGCTTCAGGCTGGATGTAGAGACTCACATCATCACTGCTGCAACAGCATCCGTCCAGAACCTGGTCAAATGCGTACGCAGCGTGGGAGTCGAAATTGATGACCTCGTTCTCGAGCCGTTAGCCAGCGGTGAATCAGTCCTCACACCCGAGGAAAAGGAAATCGGAGTCATCATGGCAGACATCGGTGGTGGTACCACTGATATAGCAGTTTTTAAAGACGGAAGCATCTACCACACTTCAATCATACCGGTTGCCGGTTACCAGTTTACCAGTGACCTGTCAATCGGCCTGGGACTTCCGTTCGAAATTGCCGAAGCCATGAAAAAGAAATATGGCAATGTATACCCGGAAACAGGATCCAAGGATGAGGGCTCAACCCTTACGGTGGAAGACGGGCACAGCGTTTCCTACAAAGACCTGAGTAATATCTTAAGAGATCGAATGGAGGAGTTGCTCAGGTTAATACTGCTGGAAATGCCTGATACCAGTTATGCATCGCTGGCGCCTGCCGGCCTCGTTATGACGGGTGGCGGTTCAAAGATGAACGGACTGGAAGCGCTGGCACGCTCTGCTATCCGTATTCCCACAAGGGTGGGAGAACCTATGGGCGTCTACGGAATTACGGACGTCCTGCACGATCCAGCTAATGCTACCGGAGTCGGGCTTTTACTGTGGGCCATTAAAACTGGCGGGAAACCGGCCTGGGAAGCTAAAAATAAACCCACTACCACAAACAACATCATGGGTCTGCTTAAGAAATTTTTCGGAGCATCATAAATAAATAAGTACGTTTAACAGGAGGATAATGAAGAATGTCAAAATCAATGTTCTCGACAGCGCCGGCAAAAATTAAGGCGATAGGTTGCGGTGGTGGCGGTTCAAATGCCATCACCCGGATGGTACGCGAAGGCATCAAAGGCGTTGAATTCATTTGTATGAATACAGACGCACAGGCGCTTGCCCTGGCTGAGGTACCTGTAAGAGTTCAACTAGGTGAAAAGTTAACCCGCGGCCTGGGAGCAGGCGGGGACCACACTGTCGGTCAAAAATCAGCTGAAGAAAGCCGCCAGGCTATCCAGGAAGTGGTTACCGGCGCAGACATGGTATTCATAACTGCCGGCATGGGAGGAGGCACAGGAACCGGAAGTATACCGGTAGTTGCTGATGTAGCCAGGCAATCCGGTGCCCTGACCATAGCCATCGTTACCAAGCCGTTCGCATTCGAAGGCGCACGACGTATGAAGGTTGCTGAAGAAGGCATCCTTCAACTCTGCGACAAGGTAGATACCCTGGTAATCATTCCCAACGACCGTTTACTGGAACTCGTCGATAACAAGACTACTGTCGATACCGCCTTCAGATTAGCTGACGATGTGCTTCGTCTCGGTGTAGCAGCGATTGCTGAAGTTGTTACCGTACCAGGCCTGATTAATCTGGACTTTGCCGATATCCGGGCTATAATGAAAAATTCAGGTCCGGCATGGATGTCGGTAGGCCATGGCAAGGGAACCAACAGGGCAGTAGAAGCAGCGAAAGCCGCGCTCGCCAGCCCGATGCTCGATGTTTCAATCAGTGGAGCCAAGGGCGTTCTCTTTAACGTGAGCGGCGGCAGCAACCTGACACTGGTTGAATGCAACGAAGCAGCCGACGTTATTGCGCAGTCGGTAGATCCGGATGCCAACATCATCTTTGGAGTCGTCTTCAATCCCCAGCTCGAAGATGAAATTCAGATTACAATAATTGCCACCGGCTTCACTGCACAATACGGTTCAGGCGTTCCCACCGAGGTTGAATTGCGCAGACTGCTACGGGGTGCTACGGAGGATAGCCTTGATGTACCTTCCTTCTTAAGGAGAGGTACCCGCTACCCCAATGCACAAACGGCAGCGCCACGCACTGCAGACTATAGCAGGATTCCTCGTTAAAATAGTGCATCGGATTTGCACCTGCCTGAAAAACAGGGCGGTAAAATTTACCGCCCTGTTTTTATTATGTCGTCCTATTCATTGACTATTACTATATCTTGTGTTAGTATCCATTCATACCACATATTGTAGTGTTGTGCGATGAAGTGTCCATCATGCGGTGAACCGGAATCAAAGGTAATTGATTCACGAAGTCTTGGCGACGAGATAAGACGACGTCGTGAGTGTGAGAAGTGTAGATCAAGATTTACCACTTACGAGAGGCTGGAAAATAGAAATTTATACGTGATTAAGAAAGACGGGAGGCGTGAGGAGTTCAGTCGTGAAAAGCTGTTTTCAGGTATTCGCAAAGCCTGTGAAAAACGCCCGTTGCCCATGGGAGCAATCGACAAGCTGGTTGAAAACATCGAAGTAGAACTCTACAGCCATGGAAAAGCTGAAATTCCTACGACCGTTATAGGTAAAATTGTTATAGATAAACTGGCCGACATTGACCATATTGCATATATTCGTTTCGCCAGTGTATATTATGAGTTTTCCGACATTTCAACACTTAAACAGGCTGTGGATAATCTGGTTGATAGTAGAACAGGAGCGCCGCTTGACGGTCAGCTCCCCTTGATCAGTGCAGAAGATATTATCAGCCCTAAACGCCGCAACCGCCAGAGACGTTAATATGTCAGGCAAGCAATTTAAAGGGCAGCTTTCTTCATCTATTAGAAACTACATAGCCAAGGTGGTTTTTACTTACACTCAGACAATGGGACTAGCAGACAGACAGGAACTGGAAGAACTTGCAGACCAGGTAATTTCACGAATGGAGAGGGATATGATATCAGAAGAAAAAGCTAAAGTTAACAGGGTTGCACCAACACTGCCCGGCATGGAAGACCTTGTTGCTCCATTAGCTGTTCCACCACCCTCGAAAGACCAGATAGAAACAGTG
>JAQUQM010000079.1 GCA_028716085.1 Dehalococcoidia bacterium
CCGTCGTGTACACGCGCATCCGTCGTCCTGTGGCCTGCGTCGAACAGCACATCGCTCAGCACGGGGCAGTAGGGGTCGGCGAAGGCTACGTGCCCCACGATGCCGTTGCCGAAGAAGGTATTGGGACGCAGGGTCGACCGGTCGATGATCTGGTCCGGGATCACGATATCCATGGGCTTGATTTTTTCTTTGAGGCTGCCCACCGTGGAGATGGCGATGATGAACTCCACCCCCAGTGATTTAAGCGCGTAGATATTGGCCCTGGCAGGCAGCTCGGTGGGGCTGATACGGTGTCCCACCCCGTGGCGGGGCAGGAAGGCTGCGTGCACGCCTTCGATATTGCCCAGCGTAATGGCGTCGCTGGGATCACCGAACGGAGTCTTGATCCTGACGTGTTCCACCTTGGTCATACCCTCGAGCTCGTACAGGCCGCTGCCGCCGATAATACCTACCCTGGCTTGCTGCATTAGATTTCCTCCTCGAATAATTTAGATATACTGAGTTTGTAGGGTTTTTTAATTATACTTTTTTCCGTAATGATGGCGCTGATATATTTGTGGGGCGTGACGTCGAAGGCGGGATTCATTACCTGAACGCCCTCCGGCGCAATCCTGATCCCCCTGATAGAGGTAACCTCGTCCGGATTCCTGTCTTCGATGATAATATCACGGCCGCTGCGGATGTTTATATCTATGCTGCTGAGCGGAGCTGCAACATAAAAGGGGACACGGTTCTCTTTACATAACACGGCAACAGAATAGGTGCCTATTTTATTGGCGGTATCGCCGTTGGCGGCAATGCGGTCGGCGCCGACGATAGCGCAATCGATCAGACCCCTGCTCATGAGATAGCCTGCCATATTATCCGTGATCAAAGTGACGGGTATGCCTTCCTGTATAAGCTCCCATGTTGTAAGCCTGGCGCCCTGCAGGACAGGCCGGGTCTCATCGGCAAAGACGCGTATCTTTTTACCCTGCTCACCGGCTGCTTTGATAACGCCGAGCGCTGTTCCGTAGGTCGTGCCCGTGGCAAGCGACCCGGTGTTGCAGTGGGTGAGGATGGTCCAGCCGTCCTTGATAAGCGCGGAGCCGTTTTTGCTGAGCCTGCGCATGGCGGATTCCTCATGCTTGCGGATTGTTTCCGCAGCCAGCAGGAGCTTCTTTTTAGCCCCTTCGATGCTTGAGACGCCGGCTGCAGCCTGCCTCATTTTGTCGATGGCGTAAAACAGGTTGACCGCCGTGGGTCTCGAGGCGGCAAACTCCCGTAATATGCGTTGGAATTCTTTATCGAATTGCTTCACGCCCGCGCTTTTGAGGGACATGGCGCCGAGGGCTATCCCGTAGGCGGCGGCGATGCCGATAGCCGGCGCCCCGCGGACTTTCAATTCCACAATAGCCGAGATTACGCCGTGGTA
The DNA here is from genome assembly GCA_028716085.1 of Dehalococcoidia bacterium. Classification (GTDB taxonomy): domain Bacteria; phylum Chloroflexota; class Dehalococcoidia; order GIF9; family UBA5629; genus JAQUQM01. The sequence continues at coordinate 1,415 of JAQUQM010000079.1, forward strand.
ATTTTTCAGCTCCAGGTATACTACTTTATCAGGCAGCCTGGACTGGTCGATGATTTTCAGCCGGTCGCCTAGCCACTCTACCGGTTTCATAATATTGTCCTGCCCTGGTCGCGCCAGTTTTTAAAGGCCTTATCGAAATTATCCAGGAAGGCATCCCTGTCAGCCGGGGTGATGATCACGGGCATGCGTTTTTTGCGCAATATTTCCACCACGTTTTCCTGTATTAAGTTTGTAGGCAGGCTTATGCCCAGGGACGGCCCTTTGGAGGTAGTGATTTTATCGATATGATCGAAGGGGATGTTGAAAGAAACAGGAACGCGGAACATTATTTTTATTTTGTCGTCATAGACGCAGTAGGCAACGGGCAGTATAAAGACATTCAACAGTCCGAGAAGGAACGCGAAAACCAGGACCGTTAATGCTTCACTCAGATTCGCGGCCAGTAAGGATACCGCTAAAACGACCAGCGCAACCGGCGGAATATTCAAAATCAGCAATATCCAGATATCGGGTTTGGGGTTATCTTTGTAAATAATATATTCCACTTGATATAGACCGCTATAACACCGGTTCAGATAATAATAAAGGGCAGATTGACTGCCCTTTATTATAGCGTAATTGCCGTTATTTATAACGGATCAGTTAGCGGCTTTTTTGGCTTTACTCCTGCGCCTGGCAACGAAGATGATCACCAGTATGATGATCCAGACGGGCGCAAATACCAGGACCCAGATCAACAGCCCAGCGAGGAATTTTCCGAAGACGATCAGGCCGTCAACCGCGGACTTAAAGATTCCCGGGACGTCCCACGTGCTTTCGCCGATGGGCCTGGTCTTCTTAAGGGAGATTTCAATAACCGACATGTCCGAGGTGCGTTCCAAGTACTGCATGCGGCCCTTGATCCTTTCGATATTGCCCCTCACGTTGGAAAGCTCGCGCTGAACTTCAAGTATGTCTTTGACGTTCTCGGCTTTTTTCAACAGCTCCAGGTACTGGGCCTCGGTGGCTTCCAGGTTGCGAAGCTGGGCGCTCAGGTCGGAGTATTGTTCCGTGACGTCCTGGCTGTTGGTATTTTCATTCAATACCTTCACGCCGAGCGCGCGCAGTTTCTGCAGGGCTTCGTTGAACTTTTCCACGGGGATCCTGATCGATATCCAGCCGGTGGGCTCCGCTTCATCGGCGCGCTGGGTGGATGAAACCACGTATCCATTCAACTGGATTGCCAGAGAAGAGATGTCGGCCAGCGCAACATCGATATCCTTAACTTCGATCCAGATGCTTCCCGTCCTGACGATTTTGCGGTCGGCGGATTCCTCAACAACGCCGCTGCCTGCATCATAGCCGGCGGAATTTTTACTGTAGTATTCCGTCGAACCCGCCATAGGTTCCATGGGCGCTGCTGGTGCGGGAGCGGGCATTACCGCTGGATAGCTCATCGTAGTACGCTGGTCAGGCGTGGACTGTTTTATGCCGCCCCAACTGACCGCAGAGCAGGCAAGCGACGAGAGCAGCACGGCTGTAATAACCGGTAGGGTGAGGGATTTGAGTAAACGGTTCATCTATTTCAACCTCCTGTAAGTAAAAAGCTGAGTAACAGCTACTTAATTATAGTATTAGTATCCTGAATTATCCTGGAGCCCGGTGTGGATGTGGACGTGGACGGCTTGATAGCGGGCGGGATTATTCTGGGCTTATCTATTATGACCGGGGGTGCAGAGCTACCGGTAGAGTGCTGTCCGTCCCTGGTGGCCGTATTTACCGTGCCTGACGAAGTTGTAGGCTTGTCTGTCGATGGAATCAGTCTTGGCTTATTCGGCAGATTTGAAGGCGTGGAGCCGTCGAAAAATTTCCGGGTGGCATTGTCAGCCATATTGTCTTTACCCCGGTTGATATTGATATTGGGCAGGATGGTTTTGGAGTCTATGGACTTTGTCGACGGCGTCTGGACCTGCTCGTTGGCTTTACGCGCCCGCTCGATGGCAGCTTTAATCGTCGGTTTGACGGAATCCGGGGCGTTCTGCAGCGCGTTTTGAAGGACGGTTATGCTTTTGGCAGTATTTGCATTGATAGACCTGGCTTTATTGGTATCGATAGCAGCTTTGCCGGTGCCGATAACGGTTTTCGGCGGTTGCTGCTGGAAAAACCTGGTATCCTTCGTGCGGTTATCCGCCGCATCTTTTCCTACCGGCGTGGTTACCTGTGGGGTAACGGTAGTGGTAGAGGGAACCGGCGACTCTACAGTCCCTGCTGGAGTCGTAGCGGTTGTCTCAGGAACAGTCACCTGAGGAGTGACCAACGGGGCTGTGACGGTTGGTTGGGGAGCTACGATGGACGGTGTAGTAGTAGGAGAAGGAGGGGTTACCGTTTCAGCGGGCACAGTTTGTGCGGCATTGGTTGCCGCCACTTTCTGAAGTGAATTCTCCAGGTCTTCCAGGTGGCGATTCATATTGGCCATAGTCGTAACGATCTTATCGGTTTTGCCCTGGTTTGCCATGACGGCGACTTCCTGCGCCCTCTTCTCAGCAAGCTCGGCATGCAATTCAGCTTTATCAACTTCAGAGAAGGTCAGCGCTATCTGGGCCTGCTCTACTGCCATTTTGACACCGTACAACGGTTGATCGGGCATGGCCTGGGAAGAGGCTGCCGCGGTGCCGCCGGTGGCGAGTACGAACGCCATGATGGCCGAGAGCGCTACCGCCCAGCTGCGGCGCCAGTGGAAGATGCTCGGACCGGATTCCACGGGCTGTTTGCTTAGATAGTCCTGAACACCGTGCATCCTCACCCTGGCCCAGTATTTGAACTCCGGACGAGGCTGGATGGGATAAGCCCTCCTTTTGACATCGAAAGCCATGCGCAGCATCTGATCGAGCTCGGCTGCATGCTGAGGATAGCGTCTCAGGCAGCTATCCAGGCTCTCGCCGGAGAGCAGGCGCTCGAAGCATTCGTTAAAAATTTCTTCCAGTTGGTTAGCCATCGATTTTTCCGTATAGAAGCTTTCTCAGTGAAGCTATAGCGTTAAACTGCAGCGCTTTAACCGTGCCCTCGCTTTTGCCGAGCGTCACGGCTACTTCAGCTATGGAAAGCTCCGAGATAAAACGCAGAGTAGCTACCTCCCGCTGTGCATCGGGTAGCTTCTCCAGCGCATCCTTAAGCTGGTAAATTTCAAAATTTTGTTCCGTCATGTAAACCGGGTCACCGGAAGCTATAGCCCCGGCCTCTTCGAGGCCGGTTTTCTTTTCTTTCGATGTTTTTCTCACGTGATCGATTACCCTGTTATGAGCGATCTTAAATAACCATGCCGTAAACGGCAGGTCACGCCACTTGTAAGACTTGATTGCTTCGTAAGCTTTAATAAATACATCCTGGGTCAAGTCCTCAGCTTCGGCTTGGCTGCGCACCTTGACATAAATGTAACGATAAATCTTGTCAAAGTGCATATCGTAAAGCGCTGTAAATGCTTCTCGATCGCCATTAACCGCTCTCTGTACAATTTGTTCTTCTATTAACACCAGGATTACCTCAAAACACCTGGTGTCTATTATATATAAACGTGAGATGGTATAAAAAGTTTATGCATAGCGTTCGGGAGTGCTTTCTGAAGGTAAAGAATTTCTTTGAATCAGGTGACGCGAGCCGTTACAATATTATCAATTATGATATCTACCGGTTTATCCGACTACCGTATGGAAGGGCAGGTATGCATGGTTACGGGAGCCAGTTCGGGCATCGGAAAGGAGATAGCGCTGGGTCTTGCCAGACTGGGCGCCACGATAGTCCTGGTTTGCCGTGATGCCGGCAGGGGACAGGCGGCGCTTGCAGAGATTCAACGCAGCAGCGGTAATAATTCTCTTGATTTACTCCTGGCTGATCTTTCCTCTCAGAAGCAAATAAGAAAGCTGGCGAAAGACTTCAGGCAGAAATACCGGGCTCTGCACGTGCTGGTCAATAATGCCGGTATTGTTACGCAAACAAGGTGCCTCAGCGAAGACGGAATCGAGATAATGTTTGCGGTCAATTACCTGGCATATTTCCTGCTGTCCAACCTGTTGCTGGATGTGCTTAAGGCCAGCGCACCATCGCGAATAGTTAACATAACGTCATCGATACACAAGAGCGTCAGGCTCGACTTCTCCAATTTACAGGGAGAGAAGCGATTCAACAAAAACCTGATCTATGCGCAAAACAAGCTGGCTGATGTAATCTTTACATATGAGCTGGCGCGCAGGTTGGAGAATACCGGTGTAACGGTAACCTGCGCCTGCCCCGGCGCTACTGCCACCCGCATCTGGGAACCATCGAGCAGGTTCATGGATACCCTGTTTAAAACCTTTATGAAAGAGCCAGCGGAGGGAGCAAGAATACCGTTGTATCTGGCCACGTCGCCTGAACTAGAAGGCGTTACCTGCCGTTACTATCAGACTAGGCAGCACCTGAAGCGTTCCAGGGTCAATCCCGCAAACGCTGCAGCAAGATCATCCCGGGAAACCTACGATAAAGATATTGCTAAGAGGTTATGGCAACTTAGCGAGGAATTGACGGGGCTTTCCAATACAACAATCTGATGTCGTCAGATGACTGCTTCAGTCCATTTTCTTAGGAATAAAGCCTGATTTCTTAATCCACAGGAAGGAAAGAGCTGTGGCTACCAGCGTAGAAACCACCAGCAGTGTAATATACCAACCCACGTCCTGCGGTCCCATGGCAAAAGCTGAATTACCGAAAATAGTTGCCAGAGTATTGGGAACAAGGACTGCAGTGCCCAATACTGTAAGATAGGTCATTAAGAGGGCCATCCGGTTGTTCATCAGTTGAAGCTGGTTATTATAGATCGATTGCAGGACTTCCAGTCCCGAAGCCAGGACTTCAGAGAGATGTTCGGCCAGGCCGATCTGGTTGTTGACGTCTTCCGCCAGCAGTCCTACCCTTCCCAGTAAAGCAGGCTCATTGGTTAAAAGGTTGGCATCTCCATAGCGGAGGTCATGCAATACATCTATGGTTTCCCAGAGCGCATCTAGATAGGTCATGAGAGCGTGCTTCATGTGATAAATCCGCGGCCCGAGCTCGCTGCGGGGAGTGGTGGGATCCATCAGGCTTTTATTCAGTTCATCGCCGCTTTCCTCTATCTGGCGGAGGTGCTCGAAATTCCGGTCGTTGTTCTGGTCGATTATGCGGATTAGCAGTGTAGTTAGTTTATCCTCAGCAGAAAGATCCAGTGGTATTTTTCTCAGTATGGTATCGGAGTAGCGGCGCAAGCGTGTAAAACGCCGGTCAACGAGGAGGGGGTGGATGGTCAGGATGAAGTTTCTTCTCAAAAACAGCAGGGTTGGATAGGATTGCACATCGATATGTTCATTAACCCTGATCTGTATGGATGGTAATTTAATGCCCGTCTCAATATCGTAGTCGTCATAAAGCAATCTCGGGTTATCTATTAACGAATTAACCAGGGTGTCACTGAATCCCAGGCCTGTAGCGCCGGCCCGGGCATCGGTATCGAAGTTGGCGGTGCGGTAATCTACCCAGGCAACAATCGAATTTTTAAGCGTATCGAAAAATGCGGCCGGTGAATCGGAGTCTTCCATATGTACGGCGCCGTCTTTGCAGACAGCCACGCAGAACCAGTGCTTCTGAAACTCATTGGCCTGGCCTGTCATTGAGTTATCGTGGCAATGATTGGTTGCCGGATCGATTGTTTCAGACATGATAGCACCTCGGATTTCATTCTCATGATGACAAAGAATTTGAACGTAATATCGGGTTTCTACCGGGGACGCCGCATTATCGCAGATGGGATAGCCGGAGTCAATGAAAAAATGAGATATTTTTTCATAAATTTCTTAACTTATATATCCTTTGATATCATTTAAATTGGCCATTAGGGTATATGCCCCGGCAGGCAGAAAGTACGATAATTGACGGAAAACCAGCTTTGTTATTCAATTGTCGTTGCAGCTGCGCGGCAAGAGGATTATTATGTCCACCGGTACCCTGACACACGTAAACAGTAAAATTGAACGGGGACGGGCTTCATGAGCTTAAACCTCAGAACCTTCATCATTGTTGTCATTGTTATTCTCATCGGATATGTCGTTATCGATTCGGTTGCCCGCAGTGTGGTTTTCAGAGGTTTCGGTGAACTAGAAATAGAATACATACGAAAAGATGTGCAGAGCGCGGTATATGCTTTATCCTCACGTGCTAAATCCCTGGAAGCAACCAGCCATGATTGGGCAGAGTGGGATGATACTTATAATTTCGTGGCCGATCGCAACCAAAAATATATCGATGACAATATGATGGACACGTCCTTTAAGAATTTGAAGCTTAACCTGATGGCTATAGTGGATAAACAGGGAAATGTGCTGTTCGCCAAGGCATTCGATCTAATACATAATACATCTCTTGCAGTGCCTGACAAGTTTGTTAATAAGCTTCCCGCTGACGACTTGCTGATATCATTAACGTCCGAGAAGCCTCATTCAAGTGGCATTCTTATGCTGTCGGGAAAACCGGTGCTTATTGCAGTCTGCCCGATCAGAGACAGCATGGGTGTGCAGCCGCCTAACGGGACGCTGATAATCGGCCGCTTTTTGGATGAGAATGAAATTGACCAGCTCCACACCATGACAGGTGAAAGCATCGGAATTAAATATTTATCTGATAGCAGCTCAACGGAGGCAGCTGTTGGCATAAGTTCTGACAGGGACTCGATATCGGTCAAAATAATTGATGATGATCATATTGCAGGCTATGCCATCATCAATGATATTTATGGTTCTCCTTGCCTGGTTCTGGAGTTGACCGAATCCAGGGATATATTTAACCAGGGGAAACAAACCTATGCGTATGCCATGGTTGCAGGTTTGGTGGGAGTCATCATCATGCCGATCCTGGGTGCATTGCTAATATACTTTATGCTGGTCCGTCCCATGCGCAAGTTAAATGCGGATGTCAGGGAGATAGCTCGTGCGGGTGACCATACCAGGAGGTTGACGGTCGACGGAAAAGATGAAATAGCCAGTGTTTCCAGAGAGATTAATACCATGCTGGAGGCTTTGGAATCGGTTCACAGTAAGATTAATGAACAGGAAACAGCTTACCGCCTGCTTGTAGAGAATGTGCATGATATTGTCTGGACCATGGATATGGATTTAAATGTTACATATTTAAGTCCATCGTCAGTGAGGGGAAGGGGCTTCTCCATGGAAGAGCTGGCGACCATGCCGTTAAACAGGCAAATGACGCAAGATTCCTTGCTTGGAGCTATGAATTCATATCAGGAGGTGCTGGAGCAAGAGCGAGAACAGCCCGGCAGTTTTGCCTCGCGCATTTTCGAACTGGAGTTATATCGAAAAGACGGCTCCACTTTCTGGAGCGAAAACCAGATATCGATTTTGAGAGACGGCAGAGGCAAGCCCTACGGATTCCTCGGGGTGGGGCGTGACATAAGTGAAAGAAAACAGGCTGAAAGCATATTACGCATCCAACGTGACCTGGCTATGGAGTTAAGCACGTCAACATCAATGGAAAAAACTCTCAAGCTGTTTACCGAGAAGGCCATTGAAGTGTCCGGTATGGACTGTGGAGCCATGTATCTATCGGATTCCGCAGGCCGCACCAATGTTGCTTTTGAGACCGGCTTCTCACCCGGGTTTGCCGCCAGTGTGTTTCACGTGGATAAATTCCAGTCCGGTTCCGAATCGCAAACAGTAAATGATCCTATATATAGTGGCGTTCAAGAAAACGCTGAAAAAATGGATACTCTGGATGCACAGGAAAGGCTTAAATGCAAAGCCATAATCTATATCCATGAGCAGAAGGGCATTGCAGGATGCCTTCTTGTTGGTTCACACACACGGGAACAGGTGCCGTTGTCAAGCCGGGAGTTTTTGGAGTTGATGGCCAATCAATTGAGCGAAGTAATAGCTAAATTGAAGGCCGAGAAAGAACTGAGAGAAACGGAATCCAAATATGAGACGCTGGTGGAGTCGGCAGCCGATGGTGTTGGCATTATCCAGGACGGCGTATTTAAATTCGTAAACAGGTCTGCCTATGAAATATTCGGCTATACAAAGGAGGAGGCGCTGGGTGCGAAATTTTTGCCGGTTGTAGCGCCCGAGATGCGTGAAGCAGCAACTGAAAGGTATAAACTGCGTATGTCGGGGCAAGGCCATCTGAGTAAATATCAAATCAAGCTTACATGCAGGAATGGGTCTGTAAAAACTTGTGAACTCACCAGCGGATTGATCAGCTATGAGGGCAAGCCGGCCATCATGGTGGTTGTTCGCGATATTACCGAACAGAAGAGGTGGGAAGAAAGGCAGATGATAGCCCAGAAGCTGGAGTCCATCGGCATACTGGCGGGAGGCATAGCGCATGATTTTAACAATATCCTGGCAGCCATTCTGGGGAATATATCGCTGGCCAAAATGAATGCCTCAGATGATGAGGAGATTACTTCACAGCTGACCTATGCAGAAAATGCCTGTATACGCGCCAAGGACCTGACACATCAGCTGCTGACCTTTGCCAAAGGGGGCGCGCCCGTCAAGGCAACGAAGTCCGTTGCCGAGATATTGAAAAATACAGCGCATTTCGCCCTCAGCGGTTCCAATGTAAAATCTGAGTTTAATATTCAAGGAGACCTCTGGTATGCAGAGATAGATGAAGGCCAGATCAGTCAGGTAGTGCACAACCTGATTGTCAATGCCAATCAGGCCATGCCTCAGGGTGGAACCATTGGAATAAGTGCGTCCAACATAGTCCTGGATGCCGGCAACGAGCTGTCCTTACGCGACGGCAGATACATCAAAATATCGGTTTCAGACCAGGGAATAGGGATACCCGATACTTATCTTAAGAACATATTCGATCCATACTTTACAACCAAGCAAAAAGGTACCGGCCTGGGTCTGGCGACATCCTATTCCATTATTAGAAATCACGGCGGTTTGATCAGCGTGGAATCCACTCTCGGCGAAGGCACGACTTTCTATATCTATCTTCCTGCATCAACCAACAAGGCAATTGAAAAAACGTCTCCTGATAAACCTGTAGTACCTGTGAAAGGGAAACAGGTTCTGCTTGTAGACGACGAGGAAATGATTCTCGATGTCACCAGCCGCATCCTTAAACGGATGGGATTCGACCGGATATTGACCGCGGAAGACGGCGCCAGGGCGCTGGAAATATATCAGGCGGCTTTAAATATGGGGAAGCCTATCGATGTCGTAATTATGGACCTGACGATTCCGGGCGGCATGGGTGGCAGGGATACCATTCAGGAACTGCTGAAAATGGACCCGGCTGTTAAGGCGATCGTATCAAGCGGTTACGCCAATGATCCCGTAATGTCGGCCTATAAGAGCTACGGCTTCCTCGGTGTAATCGTCAAACCCTATAAAATACAGGACCTGAATAAAGTACTGCAGGATGTCCTGGGTACCACCGAATAATCACCTGCTTTAGATACCCTTTTCGATCATCAGTATAGCCAGGTCAGCCATGCGGCAGCTGTAGCCCCACTCGTTGTCGTACCAGGCGATGATCTTGGCCATGTTGCCGCCGATAACCATGGTCTGCAGAGAATCGAAGATGGAGCTGTTCTGGTTGCCGCGGAAATCGGTGCTCACCAGCGGCTCGGTGCAATATTCCAGTATGCCTTTCAGCTTGCCTGCGCTGGCATCCTTAAATACCGAGTTGATCTGCTCAACAGTAACATCTTTGCTCAGATCGCATACCAGGTCGCACAGGGAAACCGTAGGTACGGGCACTCTAAGCGCTATACCATGAAGTTTGCCCTTGACCTCCGGCAACACCAGGGCCACTGCTTTAGCTGCGCCCGTTGTTGTGGGCACGATATTCAGTGCTGCCGACCTGGCGCGGCGCAGATCCTTATGGTACATATCCAGCAGCCTCTGATCGTTGGTATAGGCATGTATCGTCGTCAGTAATCCTTTGACGATTCCGAAATTATCGTTGAGCACCTTTACCACAGGCGCTATGCAGTTAGTGGTGCAGGAGGCGTTGGAGACGATATTGTGCTTTCTGGGATCGTATTTATCATCGTTGACACCGAGTACGATGGTAAGGTCTTCATTGGTGGCCGGGGCTGAGATAATGACCTTCTTGGCGCCGCCCTGCAGATGCGCCGCCGCTTTGGTAGCATCCGTAAACAGCCCGGTGGATTCAATGACGATGCCGACCCCGTAATCTTTCCAGGGTATTTTGGCCGGGTCGCGTTCTGCTATCACTGCGGTCTTTTCTCCGTCGACCATGATGGCGTCGGCCGTCGCTTCGACTTTACCCGGATAGATTCCATAGGTGCTGTCATATTTAAGCAGGTGCGCGTTGGTTTTAGCGTCGGTAAGGTCGTTGATTGCCACCACGTCAAGTTTATCGCCATAATGCTGTGTTATGGCCCTGAAGACCAGCCGCCCGATTCGGCCGAATCCGTTAATTCCTATTTTCGCTGTCATTTTGAACCTCCTTTGAGCGTTTTCTTTTTATCGTATTCGGCGGTGACCCTGGTGGACATGCCGCCACGTATGTTCCAGTCGGAGATAATTTGCATGGATCTTGGCTTGAGAACTTTCACCAGGTCATTGAGGATCTGGTTGGTGGAAGCTTCATAAAAAATCGATACGGTCCTGTAGCTTGTCAGGTACAGCTTAAGCGACTTGAACTCGATGATATATTTATCAGGCACGTATTTGATAGTAATGGTGGCGAAATCGGGCTGCGCCGGATTCACCGGGCAGAGCGCGGTAAACTCCGTGGAAACAGCCTGAATTTCATAATACCTGTCCGGGGACGGATTGGGCATGGGGATCAGCAATTCAGGTTGAGGATGGTCTTTATACACAAGTTTCAACGACTGAATTTTCTTGAATACACCGTTCAAAGGCTACCCTCCCATCCAGTAGAGTGTTTTTTCACCTTCGGTTACCTTTTTACCTCTGTTTTCCGCAACAATGTATTGGAGATGAGCCAGCGTATCCAGCAAAGAAAGCCGCCTGTCGATGGCATCCAGTTTATTATAGGGTAACGGGTCCCCATTGACTATCCATGGTATCTCCCTGGCCACGTCGAACCCGCTTTTCATCTCGATGCCCATGGCCTTTTCGATTTTCATCATCCTGTCCTTGTGGTGTCCCATGATGGCGTCGATCTTGGGCGCTATGCCGCTGAATACCGGTCCATGTCCCGGAAGGATGAAGCGGATATCGAGCTCGGCGACTTTGTTCAGCGAGTCGACATATTCACCCAGCGGGTTTTCTCCCGATTGCGGATGGTAGGTGATGTTCGGCGCTGATTCCATTAACACAAGGTCGCCGGAAAACAGGTATTTCTTGTTGGGCTCGTACAGGCAGATATGGCCGGGCGAATGCCCGGGAGTGACCATGACCTCGAACTCAAACGGATCCATGGGGACTTTGTCTCCCTGCTGCAATAATGACGCAGGTGT